>NZ_JAUSYD010000001.1:4372015-4686773 GCF_030816615.1 Streptomyces sp. B1I3 | reverse complement strand
GCCCGAGCCGTACCGCTCCCGGGCTCCGCCTGCGGTCCGGCCAGCCCCCCGGCCGTCAGCCCTCCAGCACCGGGAGCAGCTCCGGCAGATGCCCGTCCGACGCCGCCGCGGCCGTGACGCGCTCGGCCGGGACCTCGCCGTACAGCGTCGTGCGCGGCCTCGCCGGGCGGCCCGCGAGGTCGGCGATGGCGACAAGATCCTGGACGGAGCGGTACGAACCGTAACTCGACCCCGCCATCCGGGAGATGGTCTCCTCCATCAGCGTGCCGCCCAGGTCGTTGGCTCCCGAGCGCAGCATCTGTGCCGCACCCTCCGTGCCGAGCTTGACCCAGCTGGTCTGGATGTTGGTGATGTGCGGGTGGAGCAGGAGACGCGCCATCGCGGTGACGGCGCGGTTGTCGCGGTCGGTGGGGCCGGGACGGGCGATGCCCGCCAGGTAGACCGGTGCGTTGGTGTGGATGAAGGGCAGCGTGACGAACTCGGTGAAGCCGCCGGTCTCCTGCTGGAGCCGGGCCAGTGTCCTGAAGTGGCCGAGCCAGTGGCGGGGCTGGTCGACGTGGCCGTACATCATGGTGGAGGAGGAGCGCAGGCCCGTCTCGTGCGCCGTCCTGACCACCTCCAGCCAGGTGGCCGTCGGCAGCTTCCCCTTGGTGAGGACCCAGCGGACCTCGTCGTCGAGGATCTCCGCCGCCGTGCCGGGGATCGAGCCGAGGCCGGCTTCCTTCGCGGCGGTCAGCCAGTCGCGGATGGACATGCCGGTGCGGGTCGCGCCGTTGACGACCTCCATCGGCGAGAAGGCGTGGACGTGCATCCCCGGTACGCGTTCCTTCACGGCCCGGGCGATGTCGAAGTACGCGGTGCCGGGCAGGTCCGGGTGGATGCCGCCCTGCATGCAGACCTCGACGGCGCCGACGTCCCAGGCCTGGGCCGCACGGTCGGCCACCTGGTCGAGGGAGAGGGTGTACGCGTCGGCGTCGGTACGCCGCTGGGCGAAGGCGCAGAAGCGGCAGCCGGTGTAACAGACGTTGGTGAAGTTGATGTTCCTGGTCACGATGTAGGTGACGTCGTCACCGACCACGTCACGGCGCAGCGCGTCCGCGATCCGGCACAGTTCGTCCAGCGCGGGGCCGTCCGCGTGGAGCAGGGCGAGGGCCTGCTCGTCGGTGAGCTTCGTGGGATCGTCCGCGGCCTGGCTCAGTGCCTGGCGTACGTCGGTGTCGATGCGGGACGGGACCATGCCGGGGGCGGCGGCCTCGCGCAGGGCTTCCCAGTCGCCGTACACCTCGTCGAAGTCGTTCCGCCGGTCACCGGTGCGGCCCTCGGTGTCGATGGTGCGGTGCAGGTCGGTGCGGCCGGAGGCGGCGAAGCCCTCGTCGGGCTCCTGCCAGGGCAGCCCGGCCGGGATCACGCCCTCCTTCGCCAGGCCCGTCTCCGGATCGGCGAGCGCCCGCACGTGCGGGAGGAGGCGCGGGTCGAGCCAGGGCTCGCCGCGCCGGATGAACTCGGGGTAGACGGTGAGCCGTTCCCGCAGCTCGAAGCCGGATTCGGCGGTCTTCGCGGCCAATTCGTCGATGTGGGGCCAGGGCCGCTCGGGGTTCACATGGTCCGGGGTGAGGGGTGACACGCCGCCCCAGTCGTCGATGCCCGCGCCGATCAGAAGGGCGTACTCGGCGTCGACGAGATTCGGCGGGGCCTGGATGCGGGCGGAGGGTCCCAGGACGTGGCGGGCCACGGCGATCGCGGCGGCCAGCTCCTCCAGCTCGGCGTCCGGCATCCCCCGCATCGCGGTGTCCGGCTTGGCGCGGAAGTTCTGGACGATGACTTCCTGGAGGCCGTGATAGGCGCGGGCCGTTCTGCGCAGCTCGAAGAGGGAGTCGGCGCGCTCCTCGTACGACTCGCCGATCCCGATGAGGATGCCGGTGGTGAAGGGGACGTTGGACCGCCCCGCGTCCTCCAGCACACGCAGCCGGACGGCCGGTTCCTTGTCCGGGGACCCGTGGTGGGGGCCGCCCTTCTCCGACCACAGCCGGGTCGCCGTCGTCTCCAGCATCATGCCCATGGACGGCGCGACGGGCTTCAGCCGTTGCAGGTCCGTCCAGGTCAGCACCCCGGGGTTGAGGTGCGGGAGCAGCCCCGTCTCCTCCAGCACCCGGATCGACATGGCCCGTACGTACGCCAGGGTGTCGTCGTACCCCTCGGCCTCCAGCCACTCGCGCGCTTCGGGCCAACGGTCCTCGGGCCGGTCGCCGAGCGTGAACAGCGCTTCCTTGCAGCCCATCGCGGCGCCCTTGCGGGCGATGTCGACGACCTCGTCCGGGGACAGGAACATGCCGTGGCCGGCGCGCCTGAGCTTCCCGGGGACCGTGACGAAGGTGCAGTAGTGGCAGGTGTCGCGGCACAGCCTGGTCAGGGGGATGAAGACCTTGCGGGAGTACGTGATCACTCCGGGCCGTCCCGCGGCGTCGAGTCCCGCGTCCCGCACCCGGGCCGCTGACGCGGCGAGATCCGTCAGGTCGTCGCCGCGCGCCTGGAGCAGGACGGCGGCCTCGGTCACATCGAGTGCGACTCCGTCACGGGCCCGCTTGAGGGCCCGCCGCATGGAGTTGGTGGTCGGGCGTCCGCGCTGAGGATCGGTCATGAACCGAGCATACGAGCGCCCCACCTCGCCCGGACCAGGACCTCTGTCCGCCACGGACGGCCGGCCCGGCGCCTCAGGACGGACCGGCCCGCCGGTCCCCCCTGGCGCCTTGGACGTTATGCCCCGATTGCACCGTAGGGTCGGAGAGGTGATGGAAACGATCGTCTTCGACATCGGCGAAACCCTCGTGCGCGACGACCGCCACTGGGCGTCCTGGGCCGACTGGCTCGGGGTCCCGCCGCACACCGTCAGCGCACTCGTGGGCGCCGCGGTGGCCCAGGGCCGGGACAGCGCCGACGCGCTGGGCATCCTGCGTCCCGGCATGGACGTCACCGAGGCGTACCACGCCCGTGCGGCGGCCGGCCGGGGCGAGTACCTGGACGAGACGGACCTCTACCCGGACGTCCGCCCGGCGCTGGCGGAGCTGCGCGCGCTCGGCCTGCGTGTCGTCGTGGCGGGCGACCGGAGCCGCCGCGCCGGTGAGTTGCTACGGGCACTGGACCTGCCGGCGGACCTGGTGGTCACCTCGGAGGAGTGGGGGGTGACCAAACCGGACCCGGAGTTCTTCGCGCGCGTACTGGCCGTCTCGGACGCTCCGCCGCACGCCACCCTGTACGTGGGAGACCACCCGGCCGACGACCTGTTTCCGGCGAAGTCCTCGGGCCTGCGGGCGGCCCACATCCGCCGCGGCCCGTACGGCCATTGGTGGGCCGACCACGCGGACGTCACGGAGACGGCGGACTGGCGGATCAACGCGCTGACCGACCTGCCGGGACTGCTCGCCGAACCCGCCGGCGCGAGGGCCCCCGAACTGACACGCTGAGCCGCACATCGGACGTGGCGGCGCAGGTCCCGCAGGCGGGCTGACGACGACGCGCGTTTCGGCCGGCGGAGGGCCCGTCGGCGCACCGCGGACGCCCGTGACCGTCGCGTGATCAGCGCCCCGTAGCCTCCGACCGTCAGAGGACTGGCGGGGTATGCGAGCACAGCGGGGGAAGAACATGACATACCGGCGCGCGGCGATACCGGCGCTGGCCGGAGGGCTGCTGCTCACGGTGCTTCTGTGGTGGGCGGGGGCCAGCGCGAACGCGCTGCATCTCCAGGGCGCCACCGACGCGCTCGGCGGCCGGACGGTCGCCGACCTCCAGTACTGGCTCACCCCCTGGTCGTACGATCCCTCGGACTCCCTCCTGTTCGGCGCCGACATGCCGGGCGGCGAGCGCTACCGGTCGCTGCACGAGACCGGAATGCAGATCAGGTTCGCCGCGGTCTTCGCCTTCTTCGTCCCCGGGGCGCTGCTCCTGGTCCGCAGGCTGCCGCCGGTGGGCAGAAGGATGCCGGCCGCCCTGCTCGTGGTGTGGGCCTGGGGCATGGTGGCCGGGGCCCTGGCGTCGGTGATCTCCGCGCCGTGGCTGATCGCCTCGCACGGGCGCGGCAGTTACCGCTTCCTGCCCCAGCTGGCGAGCATGGCCTCCTCCGGGCAGCAGATCACCGTCGTGGCCTCGCTCGTCACAGCGGCGGTCGTCGTCCCCCTGGCGCGGATCACCGCCAAGGGTGCGGGCGAACTGCCCCTGGGTGCCGTGCCGGTGCGCGCGGCCCGCCTGGCCGCCGCCGCCGGTACCGCCGTGGTCGCACTGTCTTCGGTGGTCCTGTCCTACGAGTCGGTTGCCGCATCCCTCCAGAGGGTCTCCCTGTCCGGACGGCTGCTCACCGAACCGGGCGACCTGCTGCGCACGTGGCTGCTGCTCGGCGGCTGGTCGGCCCCGGCGGACGGGGCGCTCGGCCACTGGCTCCTGTACCGCGTCGCCGACGTGCTGCTGCTCGCCGTGGTGTGGTGGGCGCTGCGTCAGCTGCCCGTCCTGCTCACCCGGGCCACCGTGCCGGCCATGGCGGTCGGCGCGGTCTGCGCGACGGTCGTCGGTCTGCTGGCGAACCAACTGGTGCAGACAGCGGTGACCGGAGCGGACTCGAGCATGCGCTGGGGGTGGCAGTACCTGTCCGGCGCCCTCGGCAACGGCGTCCCCGCCGCCCTGACATGGGGCCTGGTGGCCGGCCTCACCACGGTCGTGACCCTGCGGTTGTCCGGAGGGCGCACGGAGACCGCCGGCCCCACGCCCGCCGTACCGCCCGCCGCGCCGGCGCCCGCGGAGCTGCCGGACCGTCCCCTCGGATGACGGACGGCCCCCGTCCGGCACGTGTCCGGGCGGGGGCCGTTCGTCCCTCGGGTGGCTGCCTACTCGCCCAGCACCGCCTCCATGACCTTCTTCGCGATCGGGCCACCCAGGCCACCACCCGAGATGTCCGACCGCGAGATGTCCATCGCCGTCGGGTCGATGAACACGGCGACCGCCACCGACTGGCCGTCCGCCTTCTTGCCGTACGAGACGAACCAGCCGTACGGGACTTCCTTGCTCACGTCGTCGCCGCGCTGAGCCGTACCCGTCTTGCCGCCCACCGTCACGCCGTCGATCAGCGCGCGCCTCGCGCTGCCCTCCGCGGCGGTGAACTCCATCATTTCCTGGACCTTCTTCGCCGTCTCCTCGGAGACGGCCTGGCTCTTGAGCTGCGGCTCGTTCTTCTCCAGGGTGGACAGGTCCGGGCCGCGCAGCTCGTCGACGATGTACGGCTGCATCAGCTTGCCGTCGTTGGCGAGGGCCGCCGTGACCATCGCCATCTGCATCGGGGTGCTCGTGAGGCTGCCCTGGCCCATGCCGGTGAGGGCGGTGCCGGGCTTGTCCAGCGACTCGGGGTAGAGACTCCTCGTCGCGAGCATGTCGCCGAAGGCGTCGGAGTAGACGTCCTCGTTGAAGCCGAACTTCTCGGCCGTCTCGCGCATCCCCTCGTCGCCCACCTTGAGGGCGGCGTCCAGGAAGACGTTGTTGCAGGAGTGCTGCATGGCCGTCTTCATCGACGCCTTGTTGCAGGTCGCGTCGCCCGCCTCACTGCTGATCCTGCTGCTCGACAGCGGCAGCGGGTAGGGGGACGCCGCGTCGGTGCGGGCGTCGACGTCCGTGACGACGCCGTGTTCCAGGGCCGCGGCGGCAGTGAGGATCTTGAAGGTGGAGCCGGGCGGGAAGGTCTCGCGCAGCGGGCGGTTGGCCAGCGGTTTGCCCTTGTCGTCGACCAGCGCCTGGAACTTGTCGCCCTCCTTGAAGGAGTTGCCGGCGAAGACCGATGGGTCGTACGAGGGCGTCGACACCAGGGCGAGGACCTTTCCGGTCTTCGGGTCGAGGGCGACGACCGCACCCCGTGCGTCGAGGTCGGTCAGACCCTTGTAGGCCGCCTCCTGGGCCTTGGGGTCGATGGTCGTGATCACATCGCCGGCGCGCCGCTCCTCACCCGTGAGGATGTCCTTGGCGTGCCGGAAGGCGAAGCGCTCGTCCTGGCCGCTGAGGATGCTGTCGTACGTCTTCTCCAGGAGGGACATGCCCTGCGCCTGGGAGGCGTAGCCGGTGACGGGTGCGTACATCGCGCCCTGCTTGAACGTGCGCTGGTACTTGAAGTCGGTCCCCTCGACCTCCTTCGACCCCGTGATCGCCTTGCCGTTCACGATGATGTCGCCGCGCGGCGTCGCGAACTGGGTGATCTTGACCCGCCGGTTGTGCTCGTGGGTGGCGAGCTCCTCGCTCCTGGCGTACTGGAGCCAGTTGGTGCGTACCAGCAGGGCCAGCATCAAGAGCCCGCAGAAGATGGCTATGTGCCGCAACGGCCTGTTCATCGTGCTCCCGCTCCCAGGCAGCCGGGCACACAGGCACACGGGCCGCACCATCGATGTCCGGAGGTGATGGAGGCGATGTTAGCGTCGATAGCCGCACCGGAAGATCACCACCGGCACGTCCCGGCCACAGGTTCCTCACAGATACGCCGCGTACGCGTCCAGCGCGCGCAGCACCTCCGCCTCCTCGGCCGGGGGCAGTTGAAGGACGACCTCCGAGATCCCCAGGTCCGTGTAGTACGCCAGCTTGCCCGGATCGGGCACCACCGCGTACGGCACCACGTGGAGCTGCTCCGGGTCCCGGCCGGCCTGCTCCCAGGCGGTGCGCAGCCGCGGCAGGGAATCCGCGAGGCCGCGCCCTCCGATGGGCAGCCAGCCGTCGGCGTCCTGGGCGATCTGGTCGAACAGCTTGGGCCCCGCCGTCCCGCCGATCAGGGTGCGCGGGCCACTGACCGGGCCTCGGGGCTTCCGTACCGGTTTCGGGTACGCGTGGCTCGCCCGGACGGAGCCGAACTCACCCTCGTACGCCGTCGGCTCCTCCGCCCACAGGGCCCGCATCAGGGCCATTCGCCCCCGGACCAGCGAACGCCGGGTCGGCCAGTGGACGCCGTGGTCCGCGGCCTCCTCGACGTTCCATCCCAGACCGACGCCGAGCGTGAACCGGCCGCCCGAGAGGTGGTCGAGCGTGGCGGCCTTTTTCGCCAGGTCGATGGGGTCGTGCTGGGCGACCAGCGTGACACCGGTGCCGAGCTCCAGCCGCTCGGTGACCGCCGCGGCCTGGCCCAGGGCGACGAACGGGTCGAGGGTGCGGCCGTACTCCGCCGGAAGCTCACCGCCCGCCGGGTAGGGGGTCTCCCGGCCCACAGGGATGTGGGTGTGCTCGGGCAGGTACAGCCCGGCGAAACCCCGCTGTTCGAGCTCTCGCGCGAGCCGTACCGGTGTGATCGTCCCGTCGGTGAGGAAGATCGTTGTGGCGATCCGCATGAAGGGCACCTCCGTCGTCGTCCGTGGCGGTCCCAACGTATGCCGTGCGGCGGGCGGATCGGAGCGTCGGCCGAGATTCAGTCCTGGACGACCAGCGCGGGGGTCTCCTTCGTCAGCACCTCGCCGCGGAAGAACGCCGGGCTTCGGCGCTGCATCGCCAGCATCAGTACCACGCCGAGCAGCAGCAGCCCGACTCCGATGACGAAGACCGAACCGACGCCCAGGACGGACGAGCCGGAGCCGTAGGCCGGGTCCCACATGTCGTACAGGGTCTTGCCGAAGACAGCGGTGAGCAGGATGCCGCCGACGACGGGGAAGAGGCCCTTGAAGACGAGATCGCGTGCGGAGCTGGTCAGGTCGGCGCGGAAGTACCAGGCACAGGCGAAGGCCGTCAGCGCGTAGTAGAAGCAGATCATCAGGCCGAGGGCGTAGATCGTGTCGACCAGGACGTGCTCGCTGACCAGCGTCATCACCGTGTAGAAGACACCGGTCGCGACGCCCGCCACGACGGTGGCCTTGCCGGGGGTCCGGAAGCGGGGGTGGACACGGGCGTAGGAGGCGGGCAGGGCTTCGTAGGCCGACATCGCCAGGACCGTGCGCGCCACCGGGATGAACGTGGTCTGCAGGCTCGCGGCGGCCGACGCCAGCACCGCCAGGAAGAGCAGGATGCCGAGGCCGGGGCCCATGACCGGGCCGGCGAGGGCGGCGAAGACGTTGTCGGAGGTGTCCGGGTTGGAGAGGCCGAGCCCCGAGTCACCGGAGCCGACGGCCATCTGGGCGGCGATGCCGGTGGCGAGGTAGGAACCGACCAGGACGACCATCGCGATGAGCGCGGCGCGGCCCGGTGTCTTCTCGCTGCCGGTGGTCTCCTCGTTGGCGGTGAGACAGGCGTCCCAGCCCCAGAACATGAAGATCGAGAGGGAGAGGCCGGCCGTGAAGGCGGCGAAGGACTGGACGGCGAACGGATTCAGCCAGGACCAGGAGAAGTCCAGCGACGAGCCGGAGAAGTCACCGCTGCCCGCCTTCTGCACCGCCATCACGACGAACACGGCGAGGACGACGAGCTGCAGGCCGACGAGGGCGTACTGGATGCTCTTGGTGGCCGTCATCCCCCGGTAGCTGATCGCCGTCGCCACGGCGATGAGCAGGAGACAGGTGAGGATGTGGACGGCCTTGTTGTCGTCCAGGGCGGCGACCGAGTCGCTCCCGGACACCTCGCCGGCCAGCAGCCAGAAGTAGGAGGTGGCGACGCCCGCCAGGTTCGACAGGACGATGATCGTCGCGATGACCAGGCCCCAGCCGCACATCCAGCCCAGGCGCGGCCCGAAGGCCTTGACCGTCCAGGTGAACGAGGTGCCGCAGTCCGGCATGACCTTGTTGAGCTCCCGGTAGGCGAAGGCCACCAGCAGCATCGGCAGGAATCCGGCCAGGAACACGGCGGGCATCTGCACGCCGACCTCACCGGCGGTGGAGCCGAGCGTGGAGGTGAGGCAGTACACGGGGGCGACGGTGGAGACGCCGATGACGGCGCTGCCCATCAGTCCGACGGAGTTCCCGCCGAGCCCCTTCTCGCGTACACCGCCGTCGGCCGGGGCGTCTCCCCTTACCGTGTCTCCGGCCTGTGGCCGCGCATCCAGCTGAGTCATGAAGAGGACGGTATGCGCTGCGATATCCACATCCGGAGGGTGAGACTCCGCTGTCTCACCCTTGAGTTGGCAGACCAGATCAACAAACTACTCACCGCATCGAAGGCCCTTGATGCTCACCACCTTGCAATTGACACCTCAGGGGCGCGAAGGATGACGTACGGTAATCGCACCCCTGTCCGTTTTCACCCGATTCAAAATTTACCGACGTCATCTTTCGGCCACCTTCGGGCCCTCTCCGGTCACCCGCGGTACAGCTCCTCGATCTCCGCCGCGAAGTCCCGGGTGATCGCGTCCCGCTTGACCTTCAGGGAGGGCGTGAGGTGCCCGTTCTCCTCGGTGAAATCCTCCGGCAGGATCGTGAACGCACGGATGGACTCGGCGCGCGACACCAGCCGGTTGGCCTCGTCGACCGCACGCTGCAGCACCGCACGCAGCTCGTCGTCACGGACGAGCTCGGGCAGGGGGACGCCCTCCTTCTTCCGCATCCTGCGCCAGTGCGCCAGCCCGTCGGGCTCCAGGGTGATCAGGGCGGTGACGAAGGGGCGGTTGTCACCGACCACGAGACACTGGCTGATCAGTGGGTGCGCCCGCAGCCAGTCCTCCAGCGGGGCCGGAGTGACGTTCTTGCCGCCGGACGTGATGATGACGTCCTTCTTGCGGCCGGTGATGGTGAGGTAGCCGTCCTCGTCGAGCGCGCCCAGGTCGCCGGTCGCGAACCAGTCGTCCTCCAGGCACGGAACGGCCTCGCCACGCTCCGAGTCCCAGTAGCCCTGGAAGACCTGGCCGCCCTTGAGCAGGACCTCCCCGTCGTCGGCGATCCGCACGGCCGTGCCCGGCAGCGGCCAGCCCACCGTGCCCAGGCGGGGCCTGAGGGGTGGGGTGACCGTGGCGGCGGCGGTGGTCTCCGTCAGGCCGTAGCCCTCGAAGATCTGGATGCCCGCACCCGCGTAGAACGCGGCGAGCCGGTGCCCCAGCGGGGAGCCGCCACAGATCGCGTACCGGACCCGCCCGCCCAAAGCGGCCCGGATGCGGCGGTAGACCAGAGGGTCGTAGAGGGCGCGGGCGGCGCGCAGCCCGAGGCCGGGACCGGGGCCGGTACCGTGTTCGGCGGCCTCGACCGCTTCGCCGTAGCGCTGGGCGATGCGGGCGGCACGGTCGAAGGAGGAGGCGCGGCCCATCTTCTCCGCGGTGGCCCGGCCGGTGTTGTACACCTTCTCCAGCACGTAGGGGATGGCCAGCAGGAAGGACGGCTTGAAGCCGGCCAGGTCCGCCAGCAGGTCCTCGGTCCGGATGGACGGCGCGTGCCCGAGCCTGACCCGGGCGCGCATGCAGCCGATCGCGACCATCCGTCCGAACACGTGGGAGAGGGGGAGGAACAGCAGGGTGGAGGCGGGGTACTTGGACACCGAGGTGAAGACGGGGTGGAGCAGCTCGATGGCGTTGTCGACCTCGGCGAAGAAGTTGCCGTGGGTCAGTACGCAGCCCTTGGGGCGGCCTGTGGTGCCCGAGGTGTAGATGATGGTGGCGGGGGTGTGCGGTTCCAGGGTGGCGCGGCGGGCGGCGACGACCGCGTCGGGGATGTTCGTGCCCAGCTCCTTCAGCCGGCCGATGACACCCGCGTCGAATTGCCAGAGATGGGTGAGGCCGGCGAGCTGCTGCCGCTCCTGGCTGACCATCCGGCCCTGCTCCTTGCTCTCCACGGCACAGGCCGCCGCCCCGGAGTCCTGGAGTATCCAGCGGGTCTGGAAGGCGGACGAGGTGGGGTAGATGGGCACGGTGACCAGCCCGGCGGCCCAGGAGGCGAAGTCGAGCAGCGTCCACTCGTAGGTCGTACGCGCCATGATC
Source organism: Streptomyces sp. B1I3 (assembly GCF_030816615.1). Lineage (NCBI taxonomy): Bacteria > Bacillati > Actinomycetota > Actinomycetes > Kitasatosporales > Streptomycetaceae > Streptomyces > Streptomyces sp. B1I3. The sequence goes on along the minus strand of NZ_JAUSYD010000001.1, from coordinate 4,675,942 downwards.
GCGACCCGGTCACCGGCCTGGAGGCCCTCCGCTATCAGCCCTTTGGCGACGGCCTGGACCTCCGTGGCGAAGTCGGCGGCGCTCACGTCCTGCCAGCTGCCGTCGGCCTGCTCACGGCTGAGGACGGCCTCGGTCGGGGCCTCGCGCGCGTTGTCGTAGGGGATCTCGGCGAGTGACCCTCGCCGGACGGTCGGCGCGAACAGGGGAACGGACACTTCCCGCACGGTGCCGTCCGCCCCTCGGGTCCTGGCCGGCTCGACCAGGATCGGGACGGTGGGCGCGGCGGGCGGAGGGGGCACGGCGGCAGAGGCGGGCGTGGACACGGGGCGGCTCCTCGACAAGGGGGCCGGCGGCGGTCCCGTCCCTGGGTCCGGCGCCGGTGCGGCTGCTGGGTGCGCGGGGTAGAACACGTGCGTCGTGCGTGGCCGGCGGCGTCGGGTGCCGTCGGGTGTCGAGCGTGATCGGCGGGCGTCGTCGGCGTCGTCGGCGTCAGGCGGGGAGCGGCGGGTGCCCGGGGTTCGGTGCGTCCGGGCCGATCCTGACTCCCACGCTGATCCTGACTCACTCGGAGGCCCTGCCGTCAGGGGCGTTCCAGGACGGCCGTGACGCCCTGGCCGCCCGCCGCACAGATGGAGATCAGGCCGCGACCCGGGGCTCCCCGCTCTGCCAGGAGCTTGGCCAGGGTCGCCACGATGCGCGCGCCGGTCGCGGCGAAGGGGTGCCCGGTGGCGAGGGAGGAACCGGCCACGTTCAGTCTGGCCCTGTCGACGGGTGCCAGCCCCTGTCTCTCCCAGGCGGCCAGTGTGGCGAGGACCTGTGAGGCGAAGGCCTCATGGATCTCGAAGAGGTCGAAGTCCGCCGTCGTGAGCCCGGCCCGCTCCAGCAAGCGCGGTACGGCGTACGCGGGCGCCATCAGCAGCCCGTCCTCGCCGTTCACGTAGTCCACGGCTGCCGTCTCGTACAGCGAGAGATACGCCAGCGGCTCCAGCCCGCGATCCGCCGCCCACTCCTCGCTCGCCAGCAGCACGGTGGCCGCGCCGTCGGTGAGCGGGGTCGAATTGCCCGCGGTCATCGTCGCGTCGGGGTGGTCCGTGCCGAACACCGGCTTCAGCGTGGCGAGTTTCCCGGCCGTGGAGCCGGGACGGAGATTCTGGTCGCGTTCCAGGCCGAGGAAGGGGACGACGAGGTCGTCCAGGAAGCCGCGTTCGTACGCCGCGGCGAGCCGCTGGTGGCTGGTGGCCGCCAGCAGGTCCTGCTCCTCGCGGCCGACCCCCCACTTCCGGGCGGTGACAGCGGCGTGCTCCCCCATCGAGAGGCCCGTGCGCGGCTCGGAGTTGCGGGGGATGTCCGGGACGAGGTGACGGGGGCGCACGGCCGCCAGCGCCTTGAGCCGGCCACCCGCCGACTTCGCCCGGCGGGCCTCCAGAAGGATCCTCCGCAGCTGGTCGTTGACGCCCAGGGGTGCGTCGCTCGTGGTGTCCGCACCGCCTGCGACAGCCGAGTCGACGGCACCCAGCGCGATCTTGTTGGCGGCGGCGACGACGGCCTGCAGGCCGGTGCCGCACGCCTGCTGGATGTCGTACGCCGGGGTGCGCGGGTCGAGGGAGGAACCCAGGACGGTCTCGCGGGCCAGATTGAAGTCCCGGCTGTGCTTGAGGACCGCTCCGGCCACGAACTCCCCGACCTGCTGCCCGCGCAGGCCGAACCGTTCGGCCAGCCCGTCCAGCGCGGCGGTGAGCATCTCCTGGTTGGAGGCCCGCGCGTACGGGCCGTCGGAGCGGGCGAACGGGATGCGGCTGCCGCCGATGACGGCGACCCGGCGCGGCTGCGGAAGTGCGAGGGGAATCAACTCGACCAACTCATCTCGACCAGCTCCTGACCCTTGAGTAACCTTACTCTGGAGTAAATCTACGACCGAGCAGGGAGTCCGGACAATGGCCGATCGCTATCTCCGCTTCACCGGCACAGCACCCGGCCGCCTGCTGACCCGCAGGCTCGGCCTTCCAGAACCCGCCCCGCTGCGACGGTGGACGGTGGGGACGCCCACGCTGGACGGGCCGTTGCTGCACCTCACAGCGGGTGCGTCCGCCCACCCCGGGACACTCGGCGCGGTACTCGCCGCGACCGGGCTGAAGGTCACCGAGCGCGCGGAGCGTCCGGCGGCCATCGTCCTCGATGCGACCGGAATCACCACCGTCACCGGACTCGGCGACGTACACGCCGCCCTCCACCCCGTCGTGCGGTCGTCGGCCGCCGGTGGGCGCGTCGTCGTTCTCGGCACACCGCCGTCCGCCGGCGACCACCACCAGGCGGCGGCCCAGCAGGCCCTCGAAGGATTCGTGCGTTCGCTCGGCAAGGAGATCGGCAGGGGCACCACCGTCCAGCTGCTGCGCATCGCCCCCGGGGCCGCCGCATCGGCCGAGTCCACGCTCCGCTTCCTGCTGTCCCCCCGGTCCGCGTACGTCAGCGGCCAGGTCATCGAGCTCGACGGCACGGCCCCGGACCCGGTCGCCGACTGGGCGGCGCCGCTGGCCGGCCGCACGGCGCTGGTCACCGGGGCCGCCCGGGGCATCGGGGCCGCCGTCGCCTCCGTCCTGGCCAGGGACGGCGCCCAGGTGATCTGCCTGGACGTGCCCCAGGCCCGGGAGGACCTGGTCCGTACCGCCGACCGCCTCGGAGCGACCGCCCTGGCCCTCGACATCACCGCACCCGACGCGGCCGGCCTGATCGCAGCGACCGCATCTGATGGTCTCGACGTCCTGGTCCACAACGCGGGCATCACCCGCGACCGCAGGCTCGCCAACATGCCGGCCGACCGCTGGGCCTCGGTCATGGAGGTCAACCTGAACAGCGTCCTGCGCACCACCGACGCGCTCCTGGAGGCGGGCACCGTCCGCCGCGGCGGACGAATAGTCGCCACCGCGTCCATAGCCGGGATCGCGGGCAACAACGGCCAGACCAACTACGCGGCCAGCAAGGCGGGCATCATCGGGCTCGTCCGTTCCCTGGCCCCACGCGCCGCCGCCGGCCACGGCGTCACCGTCAACGCGGTCGCACCGGGCTTCATCGAGACGAAGATGACGGCAGCCGTCCCGCTCCTCGTCCGCGAGGCCGGCCGCAGGATGAACTCCCTGTCCCAGGGCGGACTCCCGGTCGACGTCGCCGAGACCACCGCGTGGCTCGCCCAGCCCGCCTCCAGCGCCGTCAACGGCCAGGTCGTGCGGGTCTGCGGCCAGAGCCTGCTGGGTGCGTGACGCCGTGACCGGCCTGACCGTCACCCTCGTACGCGGGGCAGTCACCTCGCCGTTCAAGCGGGCGGGACGTTCCGGCGCCACGCTCCCCTCCACCCGGGTGGTGCTCCCGCCCGCGCGCGTCGACCCCGGCCGCCTCGCCTCGTACAACAGGATCTGCGGCTTCACCGGACCGGACGTGCTGCCGCTGACCTACCCGCACGTCCTGGGTTTCCCGCCCGCCATGCGGGTGATGGCGGGCCGCGCCTTCCCGCTTCCGGTGCTGGGGCTCGTCCACACCTGGATCGAGATCACCGGCCACCGGCCGATGCGTCCGGCGGACGCCCCGGAAATCACCGTGTACGCGCAGACACTGACGCCCCATCGGCGGGGGACCGAGGTCACGATGGTGACCGAGGCACGGCTGGCCGGCGAGCTCGTCTGGGAGTCGCGAAGCGGCTATCTGTCCCGGCACGCGACCGGAGGAGCCTGCGCACCGGCCTCCGCGCGGACCGGCGGGACGGCCACCCCTGCGAGCGGTGAGGAGCTGCCGGCCGTCGCCGAATGGCGTCTGCCCGGCGACCTCGGACGGCGGTACGGCGCCGCCTCGGGCGACCGCAACCCCATCCACCTCCACCCGTTGCCGGCACGGCTGTTCGGCTTCCCCCGGCACATCGCGCACGGCATGTGGACCGTCGCCCGCTGCCTGGCCGAGGCCGGGACGGACGCGCCCGGCCGGATCCGTACGGTACGGGCCGACTTCAGGGCACCCGTCCTGCTGCCCGCCACCGTGACGTACGCCGCCGCCGGCTCCGCCTTCGAGGTGCGCGGCGCCGGCCGTGTCCACCTCACGGGCCGGATGACACGGGAGGGCTGACGCTCCGGGTCAGTTCCCCCGAGGCTGCCAGCCGCGTCCGTGCATGAGGTTCTCCAGGCCCGCCCAGGAGAAGTTCATCAGGGTGGCCGCCGCCTCCTTGGCCGAGACACCCGGGGTGACGTTCGCCCACCCCGCCAGTGCCTCCGCGGCCCCCACGAGCGCCTGCGCGAGCCCGGCCACATCCCGGTCGGGCAGCGCGGGATCGTGGTGCGCCTCGCGGGCGGCCGCCGCGATCAGACCCGTCACGAACGCAACGATCTCCTCCCGCAGCACCCCGACCTCACTGACGAACGGCTCCCCCTGCGCCCGCGCCTGCTGGTGCAGCACGGCCCAGCCGTCCGGATGCTCCGCGGTGTGCGTGAAGAACCCGCGCAGTCCGGCCCACAGTTGCCGGTCGGCCGGCAGCCCCGGTTCCACCGAGGCCTGTACCGCTTCCACCAGCGCCTTCGCCTCGCGCCGGATGCAGGCGGTGAAGAGCTCCTCCTTGGAGTTCAGGTACAGATAGACCAACGGCTTGGACACTCCGGCCAGCTCGGCGATCTCGTCCATCGAAGCGGCCCGGTAGCCGCGCTGCCCGAAGGTCCGCACCGCGGCGTCCATCATCTGCTGCTCCCGCACGGCGCGCGGCATGCGTTTGCTCTTCACTGCACTCACGTCGACTTCCCTCCCGCCCCCACTGCGCTACTCCTCGGTAAGACTACGGCGCGGTCCCGTCCACCGTCGTACGGAAGGGACGCGGCCCGGCCACGGCGGCCGGTAGTCGCCCCACCCTCAGGGGGACGTCCCGTACGACCACGGTCGCCCCCGGTGTCGCCCTCGGGACCGATGCCCGCGCCCGATACCGCCGCCTAGTGTCCCTGACATGACGATGAGACTCCGCAGACGGACGGCCGTCGCCGCCCTCTCGGCCATGCTCCTGCTGGCCGCGCCCGTCACCACCGCACAGGCCCTGTCCGCCCCCGCGTCCGCACCGGCCGCGCCCGCCGCCGTCACGTCCCGACTGCCCAGCCCGACCGGCCCGTACGCCGTCGGCACCGAGGTGCTGCACCTCACCGACCACGCGCGCACCGACCCCTGGGTGCCCGCCGCCGGGGACCGCGAACTGATGGTGTCGCTGTACTACCCCGCCCGCACCGGGCGGGCGGGTTCCACCGCTCCGTACATGAGCACCGAGGAGGCCCGGCTGGTGCTGGCCGGCGCCGGGCTGGAAGGCACCGTGCCACCGGCGACGCTCAGCTCGCTCGGCACCCACGCCCGCACCGGCGCCCGGACGGCACCCGGGCGCTTCCCCCTGGTACTGCTCTCCCCGGGGTTCGGCAACCCCCGGGCGACGGTGACCTCGCTGGCCGAGGACCTGGCGAGCCGCGGTTACGTGGTGGCGAGCGTGGACCATGCCTACGAGTCCGCCGGGACGGAACTGCCCGACGGCCGGCTCCTGACCTGCGTGGCCTGCGAGAGGCTGGAGTCCGCGCCCACCGAGGAGGCCCGGGAGGAGCTGGGCAGGCTCGTCTCCACCGGCCGGGCCGCCGACCTCTCCTTCGTGCTGGACCGGCTGACCGGCCACCGTCCCGCCTGGAAGAACTCCCGCATGGTCGACCGGCGCCGGGTCGCCGTGACCGGCCACTCCATCGGCGGGAGCGCGGCCGCCTCGGCGATGCTCGCCGACCCGCGCTTCGACGCGGGGATCAACATGGACGGCACGTTCATGGAGCGCATTCCCGCCTCAGGCCTCGGCCGGCGCCCGTTCATGATGCTGGGCAGCGCGCCCCACTCCCCCGGCGGCGGGGACACCTCCTGGGACCAGGGCTGGCAGCGGCTGGACGGCTGGAAACGCTGGATCCGCGTCGAGGGCTCCGGCCACTCCAGCTTCACCGACGTCCCCGTACTGGAGGACCTGATGGGGGTGACGCTGGACCCCACGGTCACGCTCTCCACCGACCGGCAGGTCCGGATCACCCGTGACTACGTCGGCGCCTTCCTCGACCAGCACCTGCGCGGCCGTCACCAGCCCCTGCTGGACGGCCCCACCCAGGGCAACCCCGAGGTCGTCTTCCACCGGCCCTGACGGACCGGAGAACGCCGGAGCGCCCCCGGACGGATGTCCGGGGGCGCTCCTGGGGCCGTCGTGTCCGCTACGCGGCGACGGGCACGCCCTTCGGCTCCGCGTCGCGCGTCTCGGCCTCGTCGACCGGAGAGGCCGACGCCGAGTTGTACGCGTCGTGGTCGAGGATCTTCTCGCGCGCCGCGACGATCACCGGGACCAGCGCCTGACCTGCCACGTTCGTGGCGGTGCGCATCATGTCCAGGATCGGGTCGATGGCGAGCAGCAGGCCCACGCCCTCCAGCGGGAGGCCCAGCGTCGACAGGGTGAGGGTCAGCATGACCGTGGCGCCGGTGAGACCGGCGGTGGCCGCCGAGCCGATCACCGAGACGAACGCGATCAGGACGTAGTCACCGATGCCGAGCTGGACGTCGAAGATCTGCGCGATGAAGATCGCCGCCAGCGCCGGGTAGATCGCGGCGCAGCCGTCCATCTTGGTCGTGGCGCCGAACGGGACGGCGAAGGAGGCGTACTCCTTCGGGACGCCGAGACGCTCGGTGACCTGCTGGGTGACCGGCATGGTGCCGACCGAGGAGCGGGAGACGAAGGCCAGCTGGATCGCCGGCCAGGCGCCCTTGAAGAACTGCAGCGGGCTGACCTTGGCGACCGTGGCGAGCAGCAGCGGGTAGACGCCGAACAGCACCAGGGCGCAGCCGATGTAGACGTCGGCGGTGAACGTGGCGTACTTGCCGATCAGGTCCCAGCCGTAGTCGGCGATGGCGTAGCCGATGAGGCCGACGGTGCCGAGGGGAGCGAGGCGGATGACCCACCACAGGGCCTTCTGGAGGAGCTCCAGGATCGACTCGCTGAGGGTGAGGATGGGCTTGGCCTTCTCACCGAGCTGGAGCGCGGCGATACCGGCGACGGCGGCCATGAAGACGATCTGCAGGACGTTCAGCTCGGTGAACGGCGTGATGACGTCCTTCGGGATGATGCCCGTCAGGAAGTCGAGCCAGGAGCCGGCGTTCTCGGGCTTGGCACCGTCCTTGGGGGTGAGGCCGGTGCCGGCGCCCGGGTTGGTGACGAGGCCGATCGTGAGGCCGATCGCGACCGCGATCAACGAGGTGATCATGAACCAGAGCAGCGTGCGGGTGGCCAGCCTCGCGGCGTTGTTGACCTTGCGCAGGTTGGTGATCGACACCATGATCGCGAAGAAGACGAGGGGCGCGACGGCCAGCTTCAGCAGCTGGACGAAGATGTGGCCGACCTTGTCGAGCGTGGTGTAGAGCCAGCCGATGTCCTGGCTGCGGGTGAGCCAGCCGAGCAGGACACCGAGGACGAGACCGGCGACTATCTGGGCCCAGAACGGGACGCTGGGCAGGCGGAAGCCGGAGCCGGACGGCTTGCCGGCGTCGGTCGCGGCTGGGGGCGCGGAATTCGCGGACACGGACACACTCCTGAGGGGACGCAGCGGGACGTACGAGGACAGACGTACGGTCGTGCGGTCGAACGGGGACGGGGGTGCGGCGCCCGCGTCAAGGGCGGCGCCGCTGCATGATGCCGGTTCAGACGTTGCGGCAACAGACCGCGGACATACAGCGGCAGAGATCGACATGCAGGCGCGCCACGAGCGGGGGGCTCATGGCGTCAAGGGGGCGCGCTGCAGCGTTCATGTCGAATACGTTAACACTTGAACTTTGGGAACCTCAAAGGTCTGCTTTGATCGTGACCGCCCGCCCGCACCGGAACCCGCACACGCCCGCGCCCGCACACGCCGGAACCCCGGCACGGGAGCGGCTGCTCCGGTACCGGGGTCCGGTGTGTACTGGGTGCGGTGTGAGGAACCTTACGCGGCGCCTACCGGGTGACGCTGTCCTCGCGCGTGCGGTTGGCCTCGAGCCGGGCCTTGGTCCGGTCGACCGTGGAGATCAGCTGCGCGGACATCTCGTCACGCTGCTTGCGCAGCAGCACGTAGCTGAGGGGCGCCGACAGGAGCAGGCCGAGGAGGATGACCCAGACCGCGTTGGAGCCGCCGGCTCCGGCGGGCAGCAGGCCGAAGTGGACCGCGACACCGGCGACGAAGAAGCAGCCGACGAAAATCAGCACGCGCAGCGCGGTGTACCGGATCGTGGCGCTCGGCTTGGCAGCGGACACGGCTGACCTCTTTCTACGTCCGACGTTCCTGCGGTCGTGCAGTCTGGAATCCTGCCCGACCAGTGAAGCATGCCCCGAATTCGATCAGTTCGCAGGGTTCCTTCCGGGGCGCGCCGCCCCCTACGGCCGGAAGAGCGGGAGCAGCATGATGATGTCGTCGCGGTAGTCGTCATCGGCGACCCGGATGGCGTTCGGGACCCGGCCCACCTCCTTGTACCCGCAGGAGGCGTAGAAGCGGTCGGCGCCGGTGCCTCCTCGGCAGGTGAGCCGGATGGCGTCGATGCCGTCGATCGCGCGGGCCGCATCGGCCGCGGCGGCCATCAGGTCGCGCCCGTAGCCCTTGCCCTGGTGGCGCGGGTGGACCATCACCGTGTAGATCCAGAGCCAGTGGCGCATCAGCTGGTGGGTGTTGTGCGTGAGGAAGGCGGTGGCGGCGACGGTGCCGTCCTCGTCGCGGCCGACGACCAGGCTGGTGCGTCCCTCGGCCATACCGAAGAGGTGCCTGACCAGCTCCGGCCGCACCTCTTCGGTGGTGACCGGCGGCACGAAGCCGACCGCTCCGCCGGCGTTGCTGACGTCGACCCAGAGCGCGGTGATGCCGTCCCTCAGTGCCCGGTCGAGTGCGGGATCCACTTCGAATGTAAGCGCCATGGCGGCAGATTAGCCATTACGCCGGCTGTACTCAAAACGCCGTCCACCACGCGGGAAAGCCCCGGCCGGGGGACGGCGGACCGGGGCTTTCGTACAGAGCGGGACTCCCGCGCCGGGCTGTACGCGTCAGACGCGCATCGGCTGCGGCGACTCGCGCCGCCCCGCGTCCGGGCCCGGGTACTCGCGCAGGATCTCGTAGCGGGTGTTGCGCTCGACGGGGCGGAAGCCCGCGTCACGGATCAGGTCCAGCAGGTCCTCACGTCCGAGCTTGTTCGGCGTGCCGTAGTCGTCCGCGTCGTGCGTGATCTTGTACTCGACGACCGAGCCGTCCATGTCGTCCGCACCGTGCTGGAGGGCGAGCTGCGCGGTCTGCACACCGTGCATCACCCAGAACACCTTGACGTGCGGGACGTTGTCGAAGAGCAGCCGGGAGACCGCGAAGGTCTTCAGCGCCTCCGCGCCGGTCGCCATCGACGTGCGCGCCTGGAGCGTGTTGCGGACCTTGCCGTCCTTCATGTCCACGAAGTCGTGCTGGTAGCGCAGCGGGATGAAGACCTGGAAGCCGCCGGTCTCGTCCTGCATCTCCCGCAGCCGCAGCACGTGGTCGACGCGGTGGCGGGGCTCCTCGATGTGCCCGTACAGCATCGTCGCCGGGGTCTTGAGACCCTTCTCGTGCGCCAGACGGTGGATGCGCGACCAGTCCTCCCAGTGGGTGTTGTGGTCGACGATGTGCTGGCGGACCTCCCAGTCGAAGATCTCCGCGCCACCGCCGGTCAGCGACTCCAGACCGGCCTCGATCAGCTCGTCGAGGATCTCGGAGGCCGAGAGCCCCGAGATGGTCTCGAAGTGGTGGATCTCCGTCGCCGTGAACGCCTTGAGCGCCACTTCGGGGAGCGCTTCCTTCAGCGCGCTGAGCGAGCGGGGGTAGTAGCGCCAGGGGAGGGTGGGGTGCAGACCGTTCACGATGTGCAGCTCGGTGAGGTTCTCGCCCTGCATCGCCTTGGCGAGACGGACGGCCTCCTCGATGCGCATCGTGTACGCGTCCTTCTCGCCCGGCTTGCGCTGGAACGAGCAGTAGGCGCAGGACGCGGTGCACACGTTGGTCATGTTGAGGTGCCGGTTGACGTTGAAGTGGACGACGTCGCCGTTCTTCCTCGTACGCACCTCGTGGGCCAGCCCGCCGAGCCACGCCAGGTCGTCGGACTCGTAGAGCGCGATCCCGTCCTCGCGGGTCAGCCGCTCGCCGGCCCGGACCTTCTCCTCCAGCTCGCGCTTGAGTCCCGCGTCCACCAGTGGCCTCCCATACCTCTACGTAACAGACTCCGGCCCACCGTACTCCCCCGTCCCCGGGCCGCGGTCACCACCGTCCGGCGCTGCGCCTCAGTCCTCGCCCGGGAGCTCTCCGACCCGGTTCTCCCACTTGGTCGACAGCACGATCGTGGTGCGGGTCCTCGAGACCCCCTTCGTCCCGCTCAGCCTGCGGATCGTCTTCTCCAGACCGTCCACGTCACCGACGCGCACCTTGAGCATGTAGGAGTCGTCGCCCGCGATGAACCAGCAGTCCTCGATCTCGGCAAGGTCCTTCAGCCGGTGCGCGACGTCCTCGTGGTCCGCCGCGTCGGAGAGCGAGATCCCGATCAGCGCCGTGACGCCCAGCCCCAGCGACGCGGAGTCGACAGTGGCGCGGTAGCCGGTGATGACACCGGCGGTTTCCAGCCGGTTGATGCGGTCGGTGACGCTGGGGCCCGAGAGCCCGACGAGCCGCCCCAGCTCGGCGTACGAAGCCCTGCCGTTCTCTCTGAGGGCCTGGATGAGCTGCCTGTCCACCGCGTCCATGTGACTGAAACCTTCCATTGTTCAGCAGTACCGCGAGTTTATGTGTAGAATCTAAGGCACAACAGGGTTTTCACCCTGCGAATCTTTCAGATCATCCAAGAAACGCTTTCGAATCTTCAGGAGTGAACGACACCGTGTACTCGATCGAGATGGCCTACGCCCGCATGCGTGAGTTGCAGGACCTGGCCAACCGCTCGCGTGCCCATGAGCCCGCCGCCGCCCACCGCGTCGACCGGACCCGGACCCGCGCCCGCCGCGCGGCCAAGAAGCACTGACCCCACCGGGTCAGCCACGGGAGCCGCCACCGAGCTCTCCCTCCCACCGGCGGTACAGCTGGTGCGGCACCCCCGCCGCGTCCAGCACCCGCCCGGCGACGAAGTCCACCAGATCCTGGATGTGCGTCGCCCCCGCGTAGAACGCCGGAGAGGCGGGCAGCACCACGGCGCCCGCCTCGTCGAGCGCGACCATCTGCTTCAGCGTCGAGCCGCCGAGCGGCGTCTCACGCACGGCGACGACCAGCTTCCGCCGCTCCTTGAGCGTCACGCTCGCGGCCCGCTGCAGCAGATCCTTCGAGAGTCCGAGCGCCACTCCGGCCACACACGCCGTGGACGCCGGGACGATCAGCATCCCCTTCGCCGGGTACGAGCCCGAGGACGGCCCGGCGGCCAGGTCTCCGGCCGCCCAGTGCCGCACGCCCCCGAGGTCCGGCCGGAAGGTGTCCGGCTTCCCGTCCGCCCCCCGGGCCAGCCACTTCCCCAGGTCCTCCTGCCAGTGGGCGTCGCGGAACGCGATCCCCGTCTCGTCCAGCAGCGTGAGCCGCGAGGCCCGGCTCACCACCAGGTCCACGCTCTCCCCCGCGGCCAGCAGCCCCCGTAGGACGGAGGCCGCGAAGGGGGTCCCCGACGCTCCCGACACCCCGACAATCCAAGGCCGTCGCTGGTGCTGACTCATTGAAGTCCCGGATTCCACACGCCCGAGCCTATCCGGCACCCGGCGCCAGGAACCGAGGCAGGGGCTCCGTACGTTGCAACGGACGACAGGACTGGCATGGACAGGGGGTGACCATGACGGAGACACGCACCGGAGCCACCGCACGCGCGGTCACGGCGGGCGTGGTGATGCTCGCCTGGATCGCACTGCTGTGGGTGCTGGAAGGCATCGACACGATCACCGGCCACTCCCTCGACTCCTACGGCGTCAGTCCGCGCGAGCCGGCCGAGCTGGCGGACATAGTGCCTTCCGCCTTCCTGCACGGCGGATGGGAGCACCTGGCCTCCAACAGCGTCCCGCTGCTGGTCCTCGGCTTCATCGCCGCCCTGGCGGGGATACGCAGATTCGCCGCCGTGGTGCTCGTGGTCGTCGTGACGAGCGGCATCGGCGTCTGGCTCACCGCTCCCCCGAACACGGTCACGCTGGGCGCGTCCGGTGTGGTCTTCGGCCTCTTCGGCTATCTGCTGGTCCGGGGCTTCGTGGACCGCCGCCCCCTCGACATCGTGGTCGGCGTGATCATCGCCGCGGCCTACGGCTCGCTGCTCTGGGGTGTGCTGCCCACCGACTCCGGCATCAGCTGGCAGGGCCACCTCTTCGGACTCGTGGGCGGCGTGGCGGCGGCGTTCGCCTTCCGCCGTCCCCGCCGCGCCCAGGGCCCGAAGGGGTACGTCACGGCGTGAGGCCCCGCACCAGCAGGTCGAGCAGCGCGCACGCGAACAGGGCGATGCCGATGAATCCGTTGACCGAGAAGAACGCCCGGTTCAACCGGGACAGGTCGTGCGGCCGCACGACCCGGTGCTCGTACACGAAGGCAACGGCGACGATCACCATGCCGATCCAGTAGAAGAGCTCCGCGTCCGTCGCCACGCCGAACCAGACCAGCAGTCCGGTCGTCACCACGTGGCAGACCCGCGCACCCCACAGGGCTGCCGGAATCCCGAAGCGGGCGGGGAAGGAGAGGACACCGTGGGCCCGGTCCGCCTGCACGTCCTGGCAGGCGAAGATCAGGTCGAATCCCCCGATCCAGACGCCGACTGCGAGCCCGAGGATCACCGCGTCCCACGACCAGCTCCCGGTCACCGCCAGCCAGGCGCCGATCGGCCCCATGGCCTGGGCGACGCCGAGGATCGCGTGGGGGAAGTTCGTGAACCGCTTGCCGTACGGGTAGACGACCATGGGCACGACGGCCACCGGCGCCAGCGCCAGGCAGAGCGGGTTCAGCAGGGCCGCCGCTCCGAGGAAGACGACGACGGCCACGATCGCACCCGTCCACGCCGACTTCACCGAGACCGCGCCGGTGACCAGCTCACGGCCCGCCGTCCGCGGGTTCCGGGCGTCGATCTCCCGGTCGATGATCCGGTTGGCGGCCATGGCGAACGTCCGCAGCCCGACCATCGCGACGGTCACGAGCAGCAGCGTGCCCCAGTGGATGTCCTTGTCCAGCCGGAACATCGCGGTCAGTGCCGCGATGTACGCGAAGGGCAGCGCGAAGACCGAGTGCTCGATCATCACCAACCGCAGGAACGCCCGGGGCCTGCTGCGGGGCTGCGGCACGGCAGCGGTGGAAGCGGAGGTGCTCACAGTCCGTACTCCTTCCAGCGGCGGTCGACCTTGGCCGCCGTATCCGGGTCCGACTCGACCATGGCCGGCCAGCCGCCGTCCCGGGTGTAGCCCTCCTCGGGCCACTTCCGGGTCGCGTCGATGCCCGCCTTCCCGCCCCAGAACTGCTGGTAGGAGGCGTGGTCGAGGTGGTCGACCGGGCCCTCGACGACGGTGAGGTCACGGGCGTAGTCGGTGTTGCCGAGCGCCCGCCAGGAGACCTCGTGCAGGTCGTGGACGTCGCAGTCGGCGTCCACGACCACGATCAGCTTGGTCAGCGACATCATGTGCGCACCCCAGACGGCGCTCATCACCTTCTGGGCGTGCTTCGGGTACTTCTTGTCGATCGAGACGATCGCGCAGTTGTGGAAGCCGCCCGACTCCGGCAGGTGGTAGTCCACGATGTCCGGCACGATCACCTTGAGGAGCGGCAGGAAGAACCGCTCGGTGGCCCGCCCCAGCGGCCCGTCCTCGGTCGGCGGCCGGCCCACCACGATCGACTGCAGCAGCGGGCGCCTGCGCATGGTGACGCAGTCGATCTTCAGTGCGGGGAACGGTTCCTGCGGCGTGTAGAAACCGGTGTGGTCGCCGAAGGGGCCCTCGGGCAGCATCTCGCCCGGCTCCAGCCACCCCTCGATGACGACCTCCGCCTGGGCGGGGACCTGCAGCGGCACGGTCTTGCAGTCGACCATCTCGACCCGCCTGCCCTGGATGAAACCGGCGAAGAGGTACTCGTCGATGTCCCCGGGCAGCGGCGCGGTCGAGGCGTACGTGACCGCGGGCGGCGCCCCGAACGCGATGGCCACGGGCAGCCGCTCACCACGCCTGGCGGCGACCTGGTAGTGGTTACGGCTGTCCTTGTGGATCTGCCAGTGCATCCCGATGGTGCGCCTGTCGTGGCGCTGGAGCCGGTAGAGCCCCAGGTTGCGCACGCCGGTCTCGGGGTCCTTGGTGTGGGTGAGGCCCAGGTTGAAGAAGGAGCCGCCGTCCTCGGGCCAGGTGAAGAGCGCGGGCAGCTGGTCCAGGTCCACGTCGTCGCCCGTGAGGACGACCTCCTGGACGGGGGCGTTCTCGGGCTTCACCTTCTTCGGCGGCACATGGACCATCGAGCCCAGCTTGCCGAACGCCTCCCGGACGCCGACGAAACCGTGCGGCAGTTCCGGCCTGAGCAGTCCGCCGATCTTGTCGCTGATGTCGGAGTAGGACTTCAGCCCCAGCGCCTTGAGCAGGCGGCGGTCCGTCCCGAAGACATTCATGGCCAGGGGCATGGACGCCCCCTTGACGTTCTCGAAGAGCAGCGCGGGGCCGCCCGCCTTGTTGACGCGGTCGACGATCTCGCCGACCTCCAGGTGCGGGTCGACCTCGGCCTTGATGCGCTTGAGATCGCCCTCGCGCTCCAGAGCCCGGAGCAGGGAGCGAAGATCGTCGTAAGCCATGCCGTCCAGTATCGGCCACCCGCTACCCTGGGCCCGTCACCGGGGCGGGACAGTGCGCCCCCTCACCTCATCTCGGGGGATCCTTCCACCATGTTGCGGGCCCTGATCTATCTTCTGCCGCTGGCGCTGACGATCTACGCGTTCATCGACTGCCTGAACACCCCGGAGGACGAGGCCAGGCATCTGCCGAAGCTGGCCTGGGTCTTCATCATTCTGCTGTTCTGGATCGTGGGCCCGATCGTCTGGTTCGCCGCCGGCAAGCTGCGCCACGTACCCGCCGGGGGCCGTACGCCCTCCGAGTGGCACCGCAACCACCGCACCACCTGGGTCGCACCGGACGACAATCCGGACTTCCTCAAGTCGCTGAAGGACGAGAACAAGAGGGACGAGTCACTCCTCAAGGACTGGGAGGCGGACCTGCGCCGCCGCGAGGAGGAGATCAAGCGCCCCGAGGGCAACGCGGGACCCGGCGAGTCCGCCCCGCCCGCCACTTCGTAGGTTCGCCCCCGCCGCGCAGGGGCCCACCCCGCCGCTCCGTGGGCCCGCACCGCCACTCCGTCCGCCCATACCGCCACGGGACGGGCTCACGACGACAGCAGCCGCCCCAGCCGGTCGAGCAGGGGCAGCAGCGCTGTGCGCTCCTGGGGGGTGAGCGCCTCCAGGGCGCCGTGCACCACCCGCATCTCGGCGCGGATGCGGTGAGCCAGCTCGGTGCCCTCGGGTGTGCGGGCGGCGACCTTGGAGCGGCGGTCGTCGGGGGCGGGGGCGCGGGTGACCAGGCCGCGGCTCTCCATGCGTCCGATGAGCCCCGTGGCGTTGGACGCGTCACACACCAGGTGACGGGCCAGTGCGCTCATGGGCATGGGCTCACCGAGCGCGATCAGCGCCCGCGCCTGCGAGGTGCTGAGTCCGTGCCGGGCCGCGACGGCGGTGAGGTCGTCGTGATGACCGCGGACGACGAGCGCGAGGGGTTCCAGCAGTTCGTCCGGAGTAGGGACGGCGCGGGGTGCCGGTTCCGTCGTCATGGTCGGTCATCCTTCGATCGGTGCGCATGGCCCGGCGGCCCCGGGACAGATGACGCCACACAGCCGCATTCGTTTGACATGCCCAATTTTTGGCAGTTACATGGCTTTTATTGCTTGAGCATATCAAGCTTCCTTGTGTCCTGCCTATGTCGTAGGGAGCACCCCCCCCATGCCCTCCGTACTCTTCGTCCTCACCGGCGCCGACCACTGGACCCTCAAGGACGGCACCACCCACCCCACCGGCTTCTGGGCCGAGGAGCTGGCGGCCCCGCACCGCGTCTTCTCGCAGGCGGGGTTCGACATCACCATCGCCACCCCGGGCGGCGTCGCCCCGACCGTGGACACCGCGAGCCTGGCCGCCGACGCCAACGGGGGCCAGGAACAGGCCGACGCCGTCGCCTCGTACCTCGCCTCGATCGACGAGACGCTCCGCATCCCCGCCCGGCTGGAGGACACCGTCCCCACCTCGTACGACGTCGTCTTCTACCCCGGCGGCCACGGCCCCATGGAGGACCTGGCCGTCAACGAGGCCTCCGGCCGGCTGCTCACCGCCGCGCTCGACTCGGGAGCCCAGGTCGCCGTCCTGTGCCACGCCCCCGCCGCCCTGCTGCCCGCCCGCCGCGACGACGGCAGCTGGCCCTTCGCCGGCTACCGCATGACCGGGTTCAGCAACGCCGAGGAGACCCAGGCCGGGTTCGCGGACAAGGCTCCGTGGCTGCTGGAGGACCGGCTCGTCGAGCTCGGCGCCCAGTACTCCGCCGGGGACGCCTGGTCGGTGCACACCGTGCACGACCGCAACCTGCACTCCGGCCAGAACCCCGCCTCCTCCGAACAACTGGCCCGCGAGATCGTGGAGGCCCTGTGAGCACCGGCACCGCCGAGTCCCCGGCCGAGGTCGTCACCCGCCTCCGCGCCACCTTCCGCACCGGGCGCACCAAGGGCCTCGACTGGCGCACCGCACAGCTGACGCGGCTCCGCGCACTGCTCACGGAGCGCGGCGACGAGCTCGCCGAGGCCCTCCACGCCGACCTGGGCAAGAGCCGCAAGGAGGCGTACCGGACGGAGATCGACTTCACGGTCCGCGAGATCGACCACACCCTGGAGCGCCCTGGCGGGCTGGCTGGAGCCCGAGCCCGCCCCCGTGCCGGCGGTTCTCGCCGGGGCCACCGCCCACACCCGGCAGGACCCGCTCGGTGTCGTCCTCGTCATCGCGCCCTGGAACTACCCGGTGCAACTGCTGCTCGCGCCCGTCGCGGGTGCGCTGGCCGCGGGCAACGCCGTGGTCGCCAAGCCCAGCGAGCTGGCGCCCGCTACCTCGTCGGCCGTGGCGCGGCTGCTGCCGGAGTACCTGGACACGGACGCGGTCGCCGTGGTGGAGGGTGCGGTGCCGGAGACGACCGCACTGCTCGCCGAGCGCTTCGACCACATCTTCTACACGGGCAACGGCACGGTCGGCCGGATCGTCATGGCCGCCGCGGCGAAGCACCTGACGCCGGTGACGCTGGAGCTGGGCGGCAAGTCGCCCGCTTTCGTCGACCGCGACACGGACCTGAAGACCGTGGCCTCCCGGCTGGTCTCCGGGAAGTTCCTCAACACCGGCCAGACGTGTGTCGCCCCCGACTACGTACTGACGGACCCGGAGACCGCGGCCGCCCTGGAGGACGCGCTCGCCGCGGCGGTCGAGGACCGGTTCGGCCCCGACGCCTCCGCGTCCCCCGAGTACGGCCGGATCGTGAACGAGCGTCACTTCGACCGGCTGGTGGGACTGCTGGACTCCGGCCGCACGGTGACGGGCGGCGCCCACGACCGCGGCCAGAAGTACATCGCGCCCACCGTGCTGGCCGACGTCGCCCCGGACGCCCCCGTCATGCGTGAGGAGATCTTCGGCCCCGTTCTGCCGATCATCACCGTGGACGGGCTCGACGAGGCCATCGGCTTCATCAACGACCGGGACAAACCGCTGGCGCTGTACGCGTTCACGCAGTCCCCCGCCGTACGGGAACGGCTGCTGACCGAGACCTCGTCGGGCGGGGTGGGCATGGGCCTGCCCCTGGCCCACCTGACCGTGTCGGACCTGCCGTTCGGCGGCGTCGGCGAGAGCGGCATGGGCAGCTACCACGGCCGGTACTCGCTGGAGACGTTCAGCCACCGCAAGGCGGTCCTGGACACCCCGCTGGGCTGAGCCGCGGCCGTCCCCACACGCGCGAAGGGCGCGACCGCTCACCTGCGGTCGCGCCCTTCGCCCGTGGGGCGGTCAGACTCCCGCGTAGGAGTGCTTGCCGGTCACGAAGATGTTCACGCCGTAGTAGTTGAAGAGCCAGCAGCCGAAGGCCACGAGCGCCAGGTAGGCGGCCTTGCGGCCCTTCCAGCCGGCCGTCGCGCGGGCGTGCAGATAGGCGGCGTACGCGACCCAGGTGATGAAGGACCAGACCTCCTTGGGGTCCCAGCCCCAGTAACGGCCCCAGGCGTCGCCCGCCCAGATCGCGCCCGCGATGATCGTGAACGTCCACAGCGGGAAGACGGCCGCGTTGATGCGGTACGAGAAGGTGTCCAGGGTCTTGGCGGCGGGGAGCCGCTCCAGGACGGACGTGGCGAACTTCCCGGGCGTGCCGCCGTTCGCGAGCTTGTTCTCGTAGCCGTCGCGGAAGAGGTAGAGCAGCGTGCCGACGGCGCCGAGGTAGAAGACGGCACCGCAGATGATGGCGGTGGAGACGTGGATCCACAGCCAGTAGGAGTGCAGCGCGGGCACCAGCTGGTCGCTGTCGGTGTAGAGCGTGGTGGTCGCGATGCCGAGGTCCAGCAGCACCGTCGTCACCAGCAGCAGGCCGATCCAGCGGACGTTCTTCCTCAGCGCCAGAAGGATGAGGTAGGCGCCGACGGCCACCGTGGAGAAGGTGATCGAGAACTCGTACATGTTGCCCCAGGGGGCCCGCCGCACGGACAGGGCGCGTGCCACGACCCCGCCCGCCTCGACCGCGAACGCGACGACGGTCAGCGAGACCGCGATACGCCCCCACAGGTCGCCCTTGAAGGTGCCGCCCGCCGCTCCGGGACCGTCCGGGACGTCACGGGTGCCGGCGGCGGAGCGGGTGACGACCTTGGGGCGCTCCAGCACGGCGGTGCCGCCCTGCTGCGCGACCTGCACCGTCACCGGGGAACCGGCGGCGGCCGAGCCCTGCTTCAGCGCGGCGGCCGTGCGGCCGACCTTGCTGCGGCTGCCGAAGACCCACTCCGCGATGTGCGCGAAGAAGGCCAGGGTGTAGACGGCCATCGACGAATAGATCAGCACATTGCTGGTGTGCGCCAGATTCTCGTTGGTTGCGGCGGCGAGATTCACTTCTCAGCCCCTTCGGCAGGCTCTTCGGAGGGTTGTTCGGTCTCGGGTTCGGGGTCGGGCGCGGTGGGCGCCACGGTGTTGAGCGCGACCGCGAGATCGGCCAGCTCCTCGGGGAGTTTCGCGGACTCGCTGCGGCCCAGGCCGGCCATCTCGACGACGGTGACCCCGTCCGGTCCCGGCACGGCCCGCACCCACACCCGGCGGCGCTGGATGAAGAGCGATCCGGCGAGTCCGGCGATGGCGGCCACGGCGCCCGTCAGTGCCCAGCCGCTCGCGGGCTGGCGGGAGATCTGGAAGCTGGCCCACTCCTCGACGCCCACGAAGGTGATGGAGCCGGCGCCGTCGGGCAGCTTCATGGTCTCGCCGGGGCGGAGCCGCTGCTTGAGCTGGTCGCCGTTGCTGTCCTTGAACGCGGTCATCTTGGACGGATCGAGCTGGTAGACGTTCTGCGGGAGCCCGGAGTCGACGCCGAGACTGCCGTGGAAGCCGTTGAGCGCGAGGACCGGGTAGTCGAGCGCGGGGAACTGCGAGAACATCGTGCCCTTGCCTGCGCCCGCGAACGTCGGCACGAAGAAGGCCTGGAAACCGAGCTGCGTCTTCCTGCCGTCCGTGCCCTCGTACCCGTCCATCACCTTGATCGCGCCGGTGGAGGTGATGTTGTTGTCCTGGGGCAGCAGGGGCACGGCGTTGCGGTACACCTCCTTGCCCGTGCCGTCCTTCACGGAGACGACCGGGGCGTAGCCGTGGGCGTTGAGGTAGACCTTGGTGCCGTCGACGACGAGCGGCTTGTTGACCTCGATGACCTTCTTCCGCGGCTGACCGTCGGCACCCTCGGAGTACGTCACGCGGGCCTCGTAGGTCCGGGCCGTGCCGCGCTGGGGGCCGCTGCGCTCGTACGTGCCCCTGAAGTCGTCGAGGTCGAAGGTGAAGGGGGTGAGGTCGTCGGCGTCGAAGAGCGAGCCGGACTTGAAGTTGTCGTACTGGGTGAGGGTGTTGGAGAACCCGTCACCCTCGACGACGAGCTTGCCGCCCTCGGACTTGAAGAGCTGTCCGCAGGCGAAGGCGACCAGCATGACGATCAGCGCGATGTGGAAGAGCAGGTTGCCGGCCTCGCGGAGGTAGCCCTTCTCGGCGGCGACGGCGTCACCGACGGCGTGCGAGCGGAAGCGCCGCCTGCGCAGGACGGCGAGCGCCGCCTCACGGACCTGCTCGGGCGCGGCGCCGGTGCGCCAGGTGGTGTAGGCGGGCAGCCGGGTCAGCTGCTTCGGCGCGCCGGGCGGGCGGCCGCGCAGCTGGCCCACGAACTGGCCGGTGCGCGGGACGATGCAGCCGATCAGCGAGACGAAGAGCAGGAGGTAGATCGCGGAGAACCACACCGAGCTGTAGACGTCGAAGAACTGCAGCTTCTCGTAGAGCGGGCTGACGGTGGTGTGGGCGTTCTTGAAGGTCTGCACCTTCAGTTCGTCCACGCTGTTCTGCGGGATCAGCGATCCGGGGATGGCGCCGAGCGACAGCATGAAGAGGAGGATCAGCGCGACCCGCATCGAGGTCAGCTGCCGCCAGAACCAGCGGGCCCAGCCGATGACCCCCATGGCGGGTACGGAGGCCGCGGACTCCTCGCGCGGTGCGGTGGAGAGCTGCTCTCCGGCCTCGCCGAGGTCGCGCTCGTCCGTGGTGTTCAGGTTGCTCATGAAAACTCAGATCCCCACAGTGAAGCCGTCGGACCAGACTCGCATCTCCTGGATGAGCGCGTCCCAGGCACCCGTCAGCAGGAGTATCCCGGTCACGATCATCATGCCGCCGCCGATCCGCATGACCCAGGCGTAGTGGCGCTTGACCCAGCCGAACGCGCCGAGTGCCTTGCGGAAGGCGACCGCCGCCAGGACGAAGGGGACACCGAGCCCGATGCAGTACGCCACGGACAGGACGGCTCCGCGGCCCGCGGTCCCCTGCTGCATGGCGAGAGCGGTGACCGAGGAGAGGGTCGGGCCCAGACACGGTGTCCAGCCGATCCCGAAGAGCGCGCCGAGCACCGGCGCGCCCACCAGCCCGGTCACC
Organism: Streptomyces sp. B1I3; assembly: GCF_030816615.1. NCBI lineage: Bacteria > Bacillati > Actinomycetota > Actinomycetes > Kitasatosporales > Streptomycetaceae > Streptomyces > Streptomyces sp. B1I3. Next base: position 4,654,708 of record NZ_JAUSYD010000001.1, on the reverse strand, counting down.
GGCCTCTTGTGGATGCGGAACTCGCGCTGGGTCATCCAGGGCATCAGCCCCATGAAGAAGATCCCCATCAGGATCATCAGCATGCCGAGGGCCTTGGTGAGGATCTCGCTGTGCTCCAGGAAGTTCTGGCCGAAGTAGCCGAACAGCGCACCGCCGGAGACGAAGACGACGGTGAAGCCGAGTACGAACAGCGAGGCACCCGCGACCATCCGGCCGCGCCGGGCCTCTGCCAGGTCGGTGCCGCTGACCCCGGTGACGTAACTCAGGTAGCCGGGCACCAGGGGCAGGACGCAGGGCGAGAAGAAGGAGACGAGGCCGGCGAGCAGGGCGATGGGCAGGGCCACCAGAAGGGCCCCGCTGAGGACGGTCTCGTTGTCCCCCGTGTACGCGGCTAGCTGGAACACGGGGTCACTTCTCCGCGATCAGCGGGTCGATCATCTGGTGCAGCTTCTCCGCGTCGAGGCCGCCGATCTTGCGGGCGGCGAGCTTGCCGTCGCGGTCGATGACCACGGTGGAGGGGATCGTCTGCAGGTTCAGCGTGCCCTTGGGGAAGCGGAGGATGAGCTTTCCGGTCGGGTCGTACAGGCTGGGGTACGTGACGCCGTAGTTCTTCTCGAAGTTGACCCCCAGCATCTTCTCGGGGTCGCGTGTGTTGATGCCGACGAACTGGACGCCCTGACCCTCGGTCTCCCCGGCGACCTTCACCAGGTGCTTGGCCTCCGCGCGGCAGGGACCGCACCACGAGCCCCATACGTTGAGGACGACGACCTTGCCCTTGTAGTCGGCGACGTCCAGCGGCTTGCCGTCGAGGGTGGTGCCGTCGAGCTTCGGCGCGTCGGTGCGTTCACCCGCGGCGACGGTGGAGATGCCGCTGCTGCCGGTGACGAAGTTCGTGTTGCCGCCGCCGCCGGACTTGATGTCGTCGCCACCGCACGCGGACAGCGTCAGGGCGCCGGCCACCACGGTGGCGGCGAGCAGGATGGAGCGGCGTCGGGGTGCGCGGCCAGAGCTCATGTGAAAAGTTTCGCATGGCAGTTCCGAAGATCTTCCGCACCCCCCTCGATGCCCGTAAAGCCCCTTGTCAGGCCTGTTTAAAGAAGGCGTTCCAGCCGCCGGCCGGAGCTTGACCGACCTCGAGCGTGCGCAGTTTCGCGAGTACCGCCGGATCCTGGACGTCGAGCCAGTCGACGAACTGCCGGAATGAGACGAGGCGCACATCCGGCTTGCCCGCGATCTTTTTGATCACTTCCTCGACGGCGTCCATGTAGATACCGCCGTTCCACTCCTCGAAGTGGTTGCCGATGTAGAAAGGCGCGCGATTCGTCTCGTAGGCGCGGTCGAAACCCGCGAGGTAGGCGCCGGTGGCCTGGTCGCGCCAGCCCGGATAACGCGACGGCATGCCCTTGGTCGAATTCTTCGACTGGTTGGCGAGGATGTTGTAGTCCATGGAGAGGACTTCGAAGGAGTGGCCCGGGAACGGCACGCCCTGCAGGGGGAGGTCCCAGATTCCCTGGCGCTTCTCCGGCCACATCTGCAGGCCGCCGGGTGAGCTCGCGTCGTAGCGCCAGCCCAGCTGTCTCGCGGTCGGCAGGAGGTTGTCCTGACCGAGCAGACAGGGAGTGCGTCCGCCGACCAGTTCCTTGCGGTAGTCGAACGGCAGCGGCTCGACGTCTTCCCAGCCGGTGTTCGTCCGCCATTCGGTGACGAAGGAGATCGCCTGGTCGATCTCACTCTGCCATTGCGCGGGCGTCCAGTTCCCCACGGATCCGGAGCCGGCGCAGAAATGCCCGTTGAAGTGGGTGCCGATCTCGTGCCCGTCGAGCCAGGCCTGCCGTACGTGGGTGAGGGTCTGCTTGACGTGGTCGTCGGTGAGATAGCCGATGTCGGAGGCGCCCCGGGGATTGTTGGGCGGCCGGTAGAGGGACTTCTTCGACTCGGGCAGTACATACAGACCGGAGAGGAAGAAGGTCATCGCCGCGTCGTGTTCCCTGGCGAGTTCCAGAAAGCGCGGGAAGAGGCCGTTGCCGACCTCGCCGGCCCCGTCCCAGGAAAAGATCACGAACTGCGGCGGCGTCTGGCCGGGTTCGAGCGGCACCGGTGCGGTGGGCTGATTCGGCTGTTTTCCGGTGTCGGCCGTGGAACCGTCACCGATGAGCCGGACGTGCTTCTTGGGAGGCCCCCCGCCGTTCCCGTGCGTGCCCTTGTCCCCCTTGGGGCTTTTCTCAGGTCCGGGCCGGCCGTTGTCCGGAGAGCCGAAGGAGCCGCAGCCGGTCATCGAGAGTGCGGCTGCGGCTCCGAGTCCGGCCCCGAGGAGGCCCCTTCGGTCGATCTCACGCATAGCGTCCCCATCTGCGGTCGTTTTACCTCATTGCCATACAAACTGGCGATGGCTTAGATGAGGCGACCAACACGGTGGTTCCACTGATAATCATAAAAGTTGTTACGTGATCAGACCCTTACAGGTACTCCACATAACGATGGCCGGACAGCCGGGCGTATCGGGCTTCAGGTCCTTCGCCCGTAACGGGGCCGGCACGCTCCGGGCGAGAGCCCTTACGCCCCGAACGCCTTCGACGTCCCCTTGCCCGGCTTGGCCCCGGCCAGCAGATGCGCCGGCACCAGGTCCCTGGCCGGCTCCGTGTACCCGACCGACACGATCTTGTCGCCCTGGTACGTGAAGCTCGTCAGCGAGGCCAGGGTGCACTGCCGCTTGCGCGGGTCGTGCCACAGCCTGCGCCGCTCCACGAAGCTCCGCACGATCCAGATCGGCAGCTGGTGGCTGACGCAGACCGCCTCGTGGCCGCGGGCGGCGTCGCGCGCCGCGTCCAGGGCGCCCATCATCCGTACGACCTGCTCGATGTACGGCTCGCCCCAGGAGGGCTTGAACGGATTGGTGAGGTGGCGCCAGTTCTCCGGCTTGCGCAGCGCGCCGTCACCCACCCCGAAGGTCTTGCCCTCGAAGACGTTGGCCGCCTCGATGAGGCGCTCGTCGGTGGCCAGGTCCAGGCTGTGCGACTTGGCGATCGGCGTGGCCGTCTCCTGGGCGCGCTCCAGCGGGGAGGCCGAGACGTACGTGACGTCGCGCTTCTCCAGGTGCTCCGCGACCCGGTCGGCCATCTCCCGTCCGAGCTCGGAGAGGCTGAAGCCGGCGCGGCGCCCGTAGAGCACCCCGTCCGGGTTGTGCACCTCACCGTGGCGCATCAGGTGGACGACGGTGATGTCCTTCGCACTGTTCTCGCTCATGCGGTGGCCTCCGATGCGGCGCGCGCGGCGGCGGGCAGGGCGGCGGCGACCCGCTCGATCGCCCGGGAGTCGTGGGCCGTGGAGACGAACCACGACTCGAACGCGGACGGCGGCAGGTAGACACCCTGCTCCAGCATCGCGTGGAAGAAGGCGGTGAAGCGGAAGGCGTCCTGCTTCTTCGCGTCCTCGTAGTCGCGGACGGGCCGGTCGGTGAAGAAGACGGAGAACATGTTGCTCGCCGCCGACACCGTGTGCGCGACACCCTCCTTGGTGAACGCCTCGCTCACCAGCGCCCGCAGCTCCGCGGAGACCGCGTCGACCTTCTCGTAGGCCGCGTCGTCGAGCAGCCGCAGCTGGGCGAGACCGGCTGCGGTGGCGACGGGGTTCCCGGACAGGGTTCCCGCCTGGTAGACGGGCCCTGCGGGGGCGAGGTGCGCCATCACGTCGGCACGGCCGCCGAAGGCCGCGGCGGGGAAGCCGCCGCCCATGACCTTGCCGAAGGTCATGAGGTCGGGCCGCACGCCGTCGATGCCGTACCAGCCCGCCTTGGACGTGCGGAATCCGGTCATCACCTCGTCGGAGATGTACAGCGCGCCGTCGGCCGCGCAGATCTCCTTCAGCCCGGCGTTGAAGCCGTCCCCGGGCGGGACGACGCCCATGTTGCCCGGTGAGGCCTCGGTGATCACGCACGCGATCTCGCCCGGCTGCGCCGCGAACGCCGCGCGCACGGCCTCCAGGTCGTTGTACGGCAGCACGATCGTGTCACCGGCCTGGGCGCCGGTGACCCCGGGCGTGTCGGGAAGGCCGAAAGTGGCGACCCCGGAGCCGGCTGCGGCCAGCAGCGCGTCGACGTGCCCGTGGTAGCACCCGGCGAACTTCACGACCTTCGCCCGGCCGGTGAAACCGCGGGCGAGCCGGATCGCGGACATCGTCGCCTCGGTGCCGGACGACACCAGCCGCACCTGCTCGACGGGCTCGACCCGGGACACGATCTCCTCGGCGAGCGCGACCTCGCCCTCACCCGGCGTACCGAAGGAGGTACCGCGGGCCACCGCGTCCTGCACGGCCGCGACGACTTCGGGGTGCGCGTGCCCGAGGATCATCGGCCCCCAGGAGCACACGAGGTCGACGTACTCACGGCCGTCGGCGTCGGTGAGGTACGGACCCGTACCGGACACCATGAACCGGGGCGTACCGCCCACGGCCCGGAAGGCACGTACGGGAGAGTTCACGCCGCCGGGCGTCACGCGGGACGCGCGGTCGAAAAGCGTCTGTGAAACTGGGGCTTCGTATGAATACGCCACTTTGGTCCTGATCTGCGATTCGGGGGGGTCGGGGGCACGACCGGAATCTCCGGCCACCGGTGAGCAGGGAGCGCACTCTCCCCGTATGAGGCTCGTACAACGAAAGGGCGTCAGTCTCCTCGCGTCTGCAAAACTGGGGCGTCATAGGGAAAGCTCACACATGCCATGGTGTCAGAGGCACACGCGGTCTTGCGGACAGGTGTTTCACCGCACGTTCGCTGGGGAGGTCACTGAGACGGTGATCGGGTTGCGCGGCGGGGCTGTGTCTCCTAAGAAGTAGTCGGGTGGATGAGATATGCATCGCGGTGGCGGAGTGGGCGAAGGGACCGACGACCTGGGGCCCGAGCCTGCCCGGCGAGGGCGGCACCGGCGTGAGGCCGAGCGGGTACGGGACGACCGGGCGGCCGGTGTCGAGGTGCCCGGGAGCAGGAGCAGTGGACGGGTGGGGGTGACCTACAAGTATTTCGGGGCCCCCGACGGGGCCACTGCCGCACGCGTGCCCATTTCCATGCGGCCCGAGGAGCTCGGTGGTGACGAACTGGGCATGGGAGGCATGTTCAGCAAGATCAAGCCGGAGACGGTGGCGGCCATGGTCCTCACCGGCATACAGGGCATACCCCTGCACAAGGTCCCCCCGCTGGAACTGGTCGTGCTCCATCCCGACTACGCGGTGGTCAAGCTCCCGATGACGGTCGTCGACCCGCTGAGGGACGTCGGCGAGGAGTCGGTCGGTGCCGCCGCCTTCATCTGGTCCACGGTGCCGGACCGCGGGGGGCCGCGCGACGCGTTCAACGTCTACCAGCTTCTCCACGAGTGGCAGGACTTCTCGTACCGGCTGCATGACGCCGGACACCAGGCCTACTGCCTGGTGTGGCCCTGAGTGCTTGCCACCCCTGGTCACTCCGCGTCTGCCCGGTCGTAGAACATATGACGCATGACGGCAGATGAGGTGCCCGTGGTCGTGGAGACCACGGACGACGGCGTGGTCCTGATCCGTGTCCGCGGGAGCCTGGACGGGTGGTCGGGCTCCTCCGCGCTGGTCGGGGCGCTGGAGGAGGCGGCCAGGAGCGGCGGGCGGCTGACCGTGGCCGACCTGTCCCGGTTGCAGTTCGCCGACTCCACGGGGCTGCACGCCCTGCTCGACGCACAGCACCGCCATGCCGAGGCCGGGGTGCGGCTGGTGCTGGCGGGGCCGCTCGGCACGGCGGTGCTCAGGCTCTTCGAGGTCTCGGGCACTTCCGGCGCCTTCACGTTCGCCGACTCGGTGGACGCGGCGCTGACATGCTGACCGCCTGCCCGCGCCGCTCCTCGGCGGGCTTCGTGCCGAGGAGTGTGACCGGGCGCCGTTCGGGCAGGTGACGGAGCGATGAACGGGGAACGAGACGAGCTGTGGGACGGCGGGGCTCCGGCCGATGGGCCGGAGGACGCCGTCGGCCCAGCTGCTCAGGACGGACCTGCCGGCACGGGCGGCGTGCCGCGGAACGCGGCTGCCGCGCGCGACGCCGTCACCCGGCTCCTGGAAGCGCAGTTCTGTGGGCTGGGCGGTGAGGGACCGGCCGATGTCGTGGTGGCCGACGCCTTGCTGGTGACCTCGGAGCTGGTGACCAACGCGGTCAGGCACGGCGGCGGGCTCACCGGGTTCCGGGCGGAGATCATCGGCGACGGCCTCCTCCTCACCGTGACCGACGCCAGTACACGGCCACCGGTCACCACGGAACGTGATCCGGCCGCCGCACCCGACGGTGGCTACGGCTGGCTCCTGGTACGCCGGCTGGCGAAGCGCGTCGCCATCACGTACCTCCCCGACGGCAAGCACATCGTCGCGCTGGTGGCACTCGTCTGAACGAGGCGTCGGGGCAATCCTCCTCCCCCCGCGAGGGTCACGAAGGGCCGGCGCCCGTAGGGACGCCCTCCGCGCGTGCGGAGGCGGGCAGTTGGCATAATTTCCCCATGGTCCGCGAGCCCTTCGACAACTCCGCGCCGGCCTCGTCCGTGGTCGTGGCCGAAGGCGCGATCAACGGGTACTGGGTCGTCCGGGCCCAGGGTGATCTCGACTCGGACACCGTCGATCCGCTCTTCCTCGCCATGTGGCAGGCCGTCCCGGGGCATGAGGTGGTCGTCCTGGACGCGTCCGCGGTCACGTTCGCGGACTCCTCGCTCCTCGGTCTGCTCCTCGAGGTGCACCAGCGGACGGAGTTGCGCATCGCCGCACCGGGAGCGGCCCTGACACGGCTCCTGCGGATCGCGGGGGTCGACCAGGTGCTCCGGATCCATCCCACGCTCGACGCGGCCCTCGCCGCGCCGCCGCCCGCCTCCTGACCGGCGCCCGCCTTGTGACCGTGGCCATCTCCTGACCGGCGCCCGCCGATGCGGCGCCGCGTCAGCCGGAGGGGGAGGGCGGCGGCACGGCCTGGCGCCGCGCCTCGGCGGGCAGCGGGGGGCCGTCCTCCGTCCGCTCGGCCTGCCGGCCGGCGCCGTCGAGGGCGAAGAGCCGGCGGGTCCCGGTGACGTCCAGGATCCTCAGGAGGAAGGCGGGCGGGTTCTCCAGGTGCAGCACCACGCCGCGGGACGTCGTGCCGCGGTGGATCAGCAGCAGGCCGGAGACACCCGTCGAGTCGCACAGCCGTAGCCCGGCGCAGTCCAGGAAGAGGTCACGCAGCCCCGGATCGGCGGCGAGGCAGGCCTGCGCCCGCTCCACGAACTGATCACTGGTGTCGTAGTCCAGGTCACCGGCGAGACGCAGACGTACGGCACCCGGACCGGCTTCGACTGCCAGGGTGAGGGGCGGACAGGGACGATCGGTCATCCGAGGCTCCGGGGTTGTGGCCGGCGGATGCCAGGAGGGCGTCCACAACGGCGCGCGCCTGGCCGAGCAGCCGGGTCGATCGGGGGAAGTCCTTGAGCTCCGTCTCCAGGACGTCGAGGACCGGTGGCAAGGAGGCGGCCGGAACCCGTCGGGCTTCGAGGATGCCCGCCGTCCACGCCAGGAAGCCGGTGAACAGTTCGCCGTCGTCCATGTAGAGGGCCACGCCCAGGTACTCGACGATGTGGGCGATGTCCTGTGCCGTGTGCTCGCGTTGCCGTTCCGTGTAGGCCGCTGCCGCGGGGAAGCGGCTCTCGAGCTGGGTCAGCACCGCCCGCACGAGCTGCGGCCTGCTGCGGACGACGAGGGTGTACTCCTGGTCGCCGAGGTGCGGCAGATCGTCGATCTGCTGCCGGCCGGCGGCCGGGACCGGCACCGGTATGCGGTCCGCGATGCGCCGCGCCGCGGAGCGCGCGTCAGGCGCCCAGGCGTCGGCACCCAGGCGGCGCGCGTACCGGCCGTCGGGCCCGAACGCCGCCCCACCCGCCAGTACGGGCACCCCTGCCGCCTGGCAGGCGGTGATCGCCGCGTGCGCGGTGGGCAGCCGGGCGGGGAGGGACGAGGACAGCGCCACCACGTCCGCCCCGTTGCTGTGCAGGTGTGCGACGAGCTGCGGTGTGGGCACCTGCGCCCCCAGGAAGTCGACCTGCCATCCGCGCAGCGTGAGCACCTCGGCCAGCAGACGGGCCGGCAGCACATGCCATTCCTGGTCCACGCAGGCCACGGTGACCCGCCCCAGCCGCGGCGTGACGCGCACGGCCGGGTGGTGGGCGAGCGCGGCGATGATCCGCTCGGCGATGGCGCTCGCCGCATGTTCCTGCGCGACGCCGAGACGGTTGGCCGCCCACTCGGAGCCCACCCGTGCCTGGACGGGGGCGATGACGTCCAGCAGCACGGCCTCCGCGTCGATCCCGTCGTCCAGGGCGGTGAACACCACCTGGGCGGCGGCGTGTTCGTTCCGCTCGATGACCGCGACCCACAACCGGTCCTGCAGGCCGCGTGTCCGGTGCGCGGCGGGAGTCCGTGTGCTCATGCCGTGTACCTGCCCCGGGTGTGGCCGTCCACCGCACTCAGATGGGTCGTCAGCGGGGCGGTGATCGCGACGAGCGCCATGTCGTCGTGCCGGCCGTCCTGCAGCCACTGGGACACGAGCATCTGGACACGCTCGACCACGGCGGTGCCCGGCATGCCCCCGCACTCCTCCAGGGCCCGCATCAGCCGCTCCTCGCCGAACAGCTCGTCGCCGAGGGGTCCGCCTCGCGCCTCGGTGACGCCGTCGGTGTAGAGCAGGCACGTCTCGCCGGGGTCGAGACCGGCCTCCACCGTGTGGGCCTCGATGTGGGGCAGCGCCCCGACCAGGGTGCCCCGGGTGTCGATCTCCTCGACACGGCCGTCGCTGCGGATCACCAGGGGGGCGGGGTGGCCCGCCGACGTGAGGCGCAGACGCACCCGGTTCTCCTCGCGGCGGACCGAAGCCAGCACCAGGGTCGCGAAGCGTGTGTGGTGCGAGTTCAGGAGCGCCCCGTTGAGCAGCCGCAGCATCCGTTCGTGGTCGTCCGCCATCGGCGTCAGCGCCTGGACCGTGTTGCGGATCTTGCCGGTGAGTACCGCTGCGTCCAGGCCCTTTCCGCACACGTCACCGAGGACCACCAGAGAGGCGTCGCCGGGGGTGCTGCCGGGGTGTACGTCGTAGAAGTCGCCGCCCACCCGGTCCCGCGCGGCAGCGGGCTGGTAGCCGCCCGCGAACTCGACCCCGTTCACCCGGTCCAGCCGGGGTGGCAGCAGGTCCCGCATCAGGGTCCGCGTTATGTCGCTCTGCTCCGCGTACAGCCGCGCGGCGGACAGGGCGGCCCCGGCCCTGGCGGCGAACAGCCGGGCGAAGACCTCCTCGGTCTCGTCGAACTCGGTGGAGCCCGTGCTGCGCAGGAGGACCAGGACGCCTGCCGGTACTCCGTGGCCGGGCAGCGGGGTGATGGCAGCCGAACCGACGGTGCCGGTGAACTGCTCCGGAAGGAGCCAGTCGGGCAGTGAGGCCGGGTCGATCCACCGGGAAGGGACAGGCGGGAAGCCCTGCAGCGCCTCGCTCAGACCGGGGACCCGGGCGGGGTCCGCCGTCACCGTCCCACGGTCCGCCGCACCGCCCCCGACCGCGTAGGCCATGGGCAGCTTCCGCCCGGAGGCCGGCACGATGACGACCGCGGCCTCGGCGAGGTGCTGGGAAGCGAGCTGGGCGGTGACCTGCATGCAGCGGTCGGTGTTCAGCGAAGCCAGCAGGATGTTCGAAGCTTCGGCCAGGAAGGCGGTGCGCTCCCGCTCCGTGGCCAGTTCCTCCTCGATGAGATGCCTGCCGGTGTCGTCGACCAGCCACCACACCACGTCGCCGTCCTGGTTCGGCGCGGGATGCGCCACGAAGCTCCGCGTACCGATCCGGCCGCGGAAAGCCGGCGGGCGTGGCGCGGACGCCGGAACGGCACCGGCCGGACGGCCGGCGAGGTTCACCGTTTCCTGATGGGCGTGAGCCAGCCAGGACGGCACCGCCTCCGACAGTGCGAGGCCCCGGCCCACGTCCTGGAGGAGCGCGGCGGCGGCCGGATTCAGGTCGACGACGTTTCCCGCTCTGTCGACGACGACGGCGGCGTACGGGGCCTGGCCCCACCGGTCGGACTCTGCATGTTGCTTGGTTCTCGTGGCGATGTGTTCCTTCAGACGGGCCATGAGGGGGGACCCGCCTGTGGCGAGTCGCACCACCTTCCAACTGGACGACGAAAAATACTTTCCTCCCGGCAACCATTGCCCAGTCGGGGAGCGGATGGCAACCCACCCTCGCGCCACTGGGTCCTTCCGGAGCAGTGTGCACATCGTCTGCCCGGCGAACCTTCACAAGAAGCACACAGTCCGTGCCGGGCGCGGTCGCGGGCGGGGCGGCGTGCCGGACGAAGAAGCCTGCGCCCATCTCCTCAGCCTGCCCCCGGCCGACCGAGTCAGTCACGGCATGACCGGCACGGCACCGCCTCCCGATGGCCTATCGTCGATGACGCGGCTGCTCGCACCGGCCGGCTCGGCCGGCTCGTTTCCCAGCGCTCACCCGGGAGTGACACATGCGCGAGGATTCCGCCCCGGCCCCCCAGGAGGCACCGGACGGCCTCTCCGATGCCGGGCAGATGCTGGACCTCATCGAACGCGCCTGGGAACGCAGTCGGGACGCCTTCGACACCGATCCCGTCCCTCCGAACCAGACCCGGGTCATGGACGTCGTCGACCGCATGCCGGGGATCAACATGGGCGACCTGGGACGGCAGCTCGCGATGGCCGCGCCCTCGGTGAGCCGCATGTGCGATCGGCTCCAGGCCGCCGGTCTCCTCCGCAGGACTTCGACGGCCGAGGACCGCCGTGAGGTACAGCTGCGACTCACCGACGTCGGAGCGGCGCATCTGGGCGTACTCAGGCACCGTCGACAGCAGTTCCTGCGAGAGACCATGAACGACATGGCCCCGACCGCCCGCCGCGCCCTCGCCACCGGCCTCTCGGCGTTCTGCGAGGCGGCCGCCGCGCCCCCGCAGACGGCGAGCCGCCCCTACGGGCACCGGCGCAGCGCGTAGACGACACGTACGCAGGGCTCGGCCGACGCACGAGCGCGGAGTCAGGCTGACGCACGGGCACAGAGTCGCCGACGCGCGAACGCGGAGTCAGACTGACGCGCGAACGCGGAGCCGCCGACGCACGAGCACCGGACCGGGCCGGGAGTGGGGCGCCGGAGAGTCCCCAACGGCGGCTCGGCCCGCTCGACGGCGTCGCGAGCACTCTTCGGCCAATCATTGGCCGAAGACCGCTCTTCAGTCGCTGCGCCGGGTCTGCCGATGCTGGGAGAACGACTCCGGAGGAGGCCTCTGCATGGATGACCTGCTGCTCATCCTGACCGTCCCGGCCGTGGTCATCGCGAGCGGGGTGTACTCGTACCGGCGATGCCGACGGCATCGCGACCGTCCTCCGTCCCCGTACACCCGCCAGGCAGCCCGTCTCGCCGCACGCGACGCCGTGATCCTCGCCGAGGCCGCGGTCGGCAGCGCCTACGCCACCCTGGGCGGGCTCTACGACGACCCACCCGCCCCGCACCCGGCTGCGCGCACCCCCACCGTCCGAGGCGGGACGCACGCCACTGAGGATCGCGGCCCGTCACTGCCGGTACCCGCTCGAAGGCGGTAGTCCCGGACGCCACGGGGGAAGGGCCCGCCGAACGCCCTCGTCCGCCTGGCCTGCGGGGTCTTCTCGGCGAGCCCCGGTTCCGGTTCCGCCACCCCTCGGGGGCGGGCGTGAAGCCTTGGCCCGTCCGCCCGCGCCAGGTCCCGGGTGCCTGTCACCGATCCCTTGCACGACGGGGCCGGCCTGCGCCGCGGCCCGGTCGAGGAGTTCACCGACCTTCTTCATGGATGTGACGTCGCGCCCGGCCCTGCCCGTCGTCCTGAACAGACGCGACAGCGGCCCGGCGACTAGCGACCGGCAACCGGCAACCGGCAACCGGCGGCCTAGGATCCGGTACATGGCCGCCTCACCACGCGAGACGCGGGGCATCGTCGACGCTCCGGACCTGTTCACGCGCGTGCGCTTCCGGCTCCGCGAACCCGCGCCCGGGCTGCGGCACTGGCTGGAGCACTACTGGCTGATCGACTGGGACCTCACCGAGCCCTACGTCTCGCAGGTGGTGCCGCACCCCTCGGTGCATCTGGTCTTCCAGCGGTCCGAGTCGGGCAGCCCTGCGGAGCGCGCCGGACACGCCGAGGTCTACGGCATCGTCCAAGGGCTCTTCAGCCGCCGGCTCGAAGGCCGGGGCCGGGTGTGCGGTGTCAAGTTCCGGCCCGGCGGCTTCCGGCCGTTCGCCCCGCACCGGCCGGTGTCGGCGTGGACCGGGCGGCAAGTTCCGGCCGCCGAGGTGCTGGCCGCCCCCGCGCCCGGGGCGGTGCTCGATCCCCCCGATGAGGACGCCCGGGTCGCGGCCCTCGACGCGTACCTGCTGCCACTGGCCCCCCGGCCGGACCCGCAGGCCGACCGCGCCATGGCGCTCGCCGAGCTCGTACGCACGGACCGCTCGCTGCTGCGGGTCGACGCGCTCGCGCGGGCGGAGGGCCTGTCGGCGCGCTCACTGCAGCGGCTCTTCTCCACGTACGTGGGTGTCGGGCCCAAGTGGGTCATCCTCCGGCACCGCATCCACGAGGCCCTGCAGCGCGCCGGGACGGACCCGGAGCCCGACTGGGCCGCGCTGGCTGCCGATCTCGGCTACAGCGACCAGGCGCACATGGTGCGGGACTTCACCGCGACGGTGGGCGCGCCGCCGACGGCGTTCGCACCCCGCTGACACCGCGGCCTCGCCGGTGCGCCCGCCAACTGGAGCCCGAGGGCCCTCGTGCACGTCACACCCCCGAGCTCACACCCCTGAGCTCACACCCCCGAGCTCACACTCCTGTGCTCACGCCTCCGAGCTCACACCCCCGGGCTCGTCCCCCGGGTTCGCGCCCGCCTCCGACCGCTCGTCGCCGCGGCCCGCGCAGTGGCATCCTGACGGGGTGAACGGACCCGAGATCGACTTCGAAGTGGCCCCGGAGCTGCGGCTCTTCGTCGCCCACGAGCGCCGCCAGGGGCGCACCGCCGTCGTCACCGACGGCTCCTCGACCCTGGGGCACGTCGTGGAGTCCCTCGGCGTCCCGCTCACCGAGGCCGGGCAGCTCCTCGTCGACGGACGCCCCGTGCCCGCCTCCCACATCCCCGTGGCCGGCGAGCGGATCGAGGTACGGGCGGTGCGACGCCCCCAGCAGGTGCCGGGCGCGCCGCTGCGCTTCCTGCTCGACGTCCATCTGGGAACGCTGGCCCGCCGGTTGCGCCTGCTGGGCGTGGACGCGGCGTACGAGAGCACGGACATCGGCGACCCGGCGCTCGCGACCCTCTCGGCGCAGGAGCGGCGGGTACTGCTCTCCCGCGACCGGGGCCTGCTCAGGCGCAGGGAGATCTGGGCGGGGGCCTACCTCTACAGCGACCGCCCCGAGGAGCAGCTGCGCGACGTCCTGAGCCGCTTCACCCCGGCGCTCGCACCCTGGACCCGCTGCACCGCCTGCAACGGGGAACTCGCGGAGGCCGACAAGGACTCCGTGAGCGGCCGGCTGGAGCAGGGCACCCAACGGACCTACGACGTGTTCGCGCAGTGCACCGCCTGCGGGCGGGTGTACTGGCGGGGCGCCCACCACAGCCGCCTGGAGGTCATCGTGGCGGACGCGGTGCGCGAGTTCGGTGAGGCGGGGACCGGGACCAGGCCCTCCGCCTGAGGCACGGGCCGGGCCCCGGCCGTACGCGAACACGGATCAGGTGGCCTCTCGTTCGGGACATGCCGGGCTCGTGTGCCCTGGCGCCTCGCCTCGACACGTGGTCGTCAGTTGCCAGGGGTTTCTTCCCCGAGCTCTCGGCTCCGCTCGAGCAGAACCCCGACCGCGCCTTCCTCTTCCCCTGCGACGCACGCCACCGGGCCCCGCTCCGTGATCCGGTCCGGTCGCGGTCCGATCCGCTTCAGTCCGGTCCGATCCCGTCCGATCCCGTCCCGTCCGATCCCGCCCGGCCCGGCCGGTCCGGTCCGGTCCGTCCCGGTCCGGTCCGGTCCGGGCGGAAGGTGTCAGGGGCGTTCGGCCGTCAAGTAGCGCTGCACCGTGGGCGCGAGCCAGGCGATGGTGTCCTGCCGCGACATGGAGACGGCGGGCTCGATGCGCAGGACGTACCGCGCGAGCGCCATGCCGAGGATCTGCGAGGCGACGAGCGCCGCACGGCGCGGCGCGTCGGCGGGGTCGGGACAGACACCGGCGGCTATCGGCCCGAGCTGCTCGGCGAAGACGGCCCGCATCCGCTCGGCTCCCGCGTCGTTGGTGACACCGACCCTGAGCAGGCCCGTGAGCACGTCGTCCTGCTCCCACCGGTCCAGGAAGTGCCCGACGAGTACGGCGCCGACGTGTTTGCCGGGCAGGGCGCCCAAGCCCGGCAGCCGCAGATCGATCTCGGATGCCGCGGCGAACAGGCCCTCCTTCGAGCCGTAGTAGCGCATCACCATCGACGGGTCGATGCGCGCGTCCCGGGCGACGGCCCGGATGGTGGCGCGCTCGTACCCGTCGGCGGCGAACCGCTCCCGGGCCGCTTCGAGGATCGCCGCCCTCGTGGCGTCCGAGCGGCGCGGGGTGGCTGAGGAAGCGTGCGCTGTCATGCCAACAATCGTAGGCCAACAAGCGTTGACACGCCATCACGCGCCGCCCTACTGTTGCCAACAAGCGTTGACCAACGACCGTTGGCCAACAGTCGTTGGTATTCGCTCGGGAGGCCGCCATGACCGGCACGTCCAGCACGGGATCCAGCTCCGCCGACGCCACAGCCACCACGGATGTACTCGTCGTGGGCGCGGGCCCCACCGGCCTGCTCCTCGCCGGTGACCTCGCCGTCCGGGGCGTGTCGGTGACCCTCGTCGAGCGCCGCCCCCGCGAGACGGGCAACACGACCCGGGCCTTCGCCGTCCACGCACGCACCCTGGAGCTGCTCGACGCCCGCGGCCTCGCCGACGCCCTGATCGCAGCCGGCACGACCCTCACCGACATGCGGCTCTTCGGCCGGCTCTCCCTCGACCTCTCCCGGCTGCGGACCCGCTTCCCGTTCCTCCTCATCACTCCGCAGTACGAGGTGGAGCACCTGTTGAGGGAGCGTGCGCTCAAGGCGGGCGTGGAGTTCCGGTACGGGACGGAGCTGCTCGGCCTCGTCAGGTCCACCACCGGCGAGACGGTCACCGCGGACATACGCGACCCCGCCGGGGCCCGCTCCACCGTCGAGGCCAGGTTCCTCGTAGGGACCGACGGTGTGCGCAGCACCGTTCGCCGCGCCCTCGGGCTGCCGTTCCCCGGCGAATCCGTGATCAAGTCCATGGTCCTGGCCGATGTACGGCTCACCGACACCCCACCAGGGCTGCTCACGGTCAACGGCGTGGGGGAGGCGTTCGCCTTCATCGCCCCGTTCGGGGACGGCTGGTACCGCGTCATGGGCTGGAACCGCACCCGGCAGGCCGCCGACAGCGAGCCCGTCGAGCTCGACGAGCTGCGTGGGATCGCCCGCCTCGCACTGGGCACCGACTACGGGATGCACGACGCCCGCTGGATCTCGCGTTTCCACAGCGACGAGCGTCAGGTGCCCGCCTACCGCGTCGGCCGGGTCTTCCTGGCAGGAGACGCCGCACACGTCCACTCCCCTGCGGGCGGGCAGGGCATGAACACCGGCCTCCAGGACGCGGCGAAATCTCTCCTGGAAGCTCGCGGCCGTCCTCCACGGGCACTCCGCGGACCCCGAGGCCCTTCTCGACAGCTACCACGGCGAACGGCATCCGGTCGGCGCCGGGGTCCTGCGTGCCAGCGGTGCGATCGTCCGCCTCGCCATGGCCAGGACGCCCCTGCAGCGGGCCGTGCGCACAGCCGTCACGCGGCTGCTGACCGTCGCGCGACCGGCCTCGGACCGAGCCATCGGCAGGATCTCCGGCATCGGCATCGCCTACGGCGCCCCGCGAGGCAGCCACCGCCTCACAGGCACCCGGGCCCCTGACCTCGACCTCGCCGAGGGCCGCCTCCTCGAGCTGTTGCGCGAGGGCTCCTTCGTCCTGGTCACACCCCGGGCCACCGGCATACCGGCAGCCCCTGCCTCCCCGGTACCGCTCGTCCACGCGCACTGGGCCGGGGAGCGCACCACCGCGCTGCTCGTCCGCCCCGACGGACACATCGCCTGGGCGAGCGATCACCCCGACCCCGCGGCCCTGGACCGCGCCCTCGGCCGATGAGCTCGGCGGCGCGATCCGGCGGATTCTCAGAACACGTAGGCGTCGCCCGTGGAGAGCGCCAGCACCTCGTGCGTGTCGTTGCGCCGGTCCCGGTCGCTGGCGCCGCCGTTCCACACGGTGTCCACCCGTACGACCACCTCGGCCGGCCTGCCCGTGAGCCGCAGGCCGAAAGCCGTGCGCCGTGCGTCGCCACCCGCCCCCAGCGCCCCGGTCGCGCAGAGCACCGCCCGGTCGCCGCTGCGCAGGCAGTCCCGCGGAAGCTGCTGCCGGGCGGCGAGCGGCACGGAGAAGCGCAGCCGTACGGTCGCGTCCACGAGCGACGACGGCCCGCTGTTCTCCGTCCGCACCATGACCCCGAGGTGCTCGTCGCGCAGTGCGACCCGCCCGTGGTGGGACACGTCCGCCTCCGGTGCGAAGGACCGGGACTCCGATGCAGCGGGCCGGGCCGCCGGTTCGGCCACCGCGGACAGTCCCGGCCCCGGCACCACGGTCGCCGCCATCGCGGTAGCGGCGGACAGCATCAGCCCTGCTCTACGCGTCACTCGCATGCGCCGAACATACCGATCGGACCCAAAGCTCCCTGTATGCCTCTCGGTTCCTCGGTCCTTCCCACCCGCACGGCCCACCGTCGTCCGGCGCCCGGCCCCGCATGACACGCTGACCCCATGCTCGTCGCCCGCTCCGTCGCACTGTTCGTCGTCGCCGCGCTCTTCGAGATCGGGGGTGCCTGGCTCGTATGGCAGGGCGTGCGCGAGCACCGGGGCTGGATCTGGATCGGCGCGGGTGTCATCGCGCTCGGCGCGTACGGCTTCGTGGCCACGCTCCAGCCGGACGGCGAGTTCGGCCGCATCCTCGCCGCGTACGGCGGGGTGTTCGTCGCGGGTTCGATCGCCTGGGGCATGGTCGCCGACGGCTACCGCCCGGACCGGTGGGACGTGACCGGCGCGCTGATCTGCCTGGCCGGCATGGCGCTGATCATGTACGCGCCGCGGAACCACTGAGACCCGCCGGACCCTGCCCCGCCTCTCCGCCCCGGCAGGCGCCGCTCACCGAGGCCGCCTCGCCTCCCCGGCATCGAGGCGTCCGGAAGGCGGGCCCCCGGCCGCCCGGCCCGGGCCTGGACGGCCTGCCTATCCTTGGCCCGTACCGATCAGCTGTCCGAGGAGTTCGCCATGGCCGCCACCCCCATCGCCGTCATCACCGGCGCGAGCAGCGGCATCGGCGCCGCGACCGCCCGGCAGCTGGCCGCCGCCGGTTACCGCGTGGTGCTCACCGCCCGTCGCAAGGACCGCATAGAGGCGCTCGCCGCAGAGCTGACGGAGGCGGGCCACCAGGCGGCGGCGTACGCGCTGGACGTCACCGACCGCGCGGCCGTCGACGAGTTCGCCACCGCGTTCCGCTCCCTGGCCGTCCTCGTCAACAACGCGGGTGGCGCGCTGGGCGCCGACCCCGTCGCGACCGGCGACCCCGCCGACTGGCGCCAGATGTACGAGACGAACGTCATCGGCACCCTCAACCTCACCCAGGCGCTGCTTCCCGCCCTCACCGCGAGCGGTGACGGCACGGTCGTGATCCTCTCCTCCACGGCCGCGTTCTCGTCGTACGAGGGCGGCGGCGGTTATGTAGCGGCCAAGCACGCTGAGCACGTCCTTGCCGAGACCCTGCGGTTGGAGATCGTCGGCACCCCTGTCCGGGTGATCGAGGTCGCGCCGGGCATGGTCAAGACCGAGGAGTTCGCGACGACCCGCTTCCGCGGCGACACCGAGAAGGCGGCCAAGGTCTACGCGGGTGTGGACGCCCCGCTCACCGCCGACGACGTCGCCGACACGATCACCTGGGCCGTCACCCGCCCCAGCCACGTCAACATCGACCTTCTGGTGGTCCGCCCCCGCGCCCAAGCCTCCAACTCCAAGGTTCACCGCACGCTCTGACAGCTGACGGCTTGGCGGCTGACGGATGACGGCTGCCGCCGACGCCTGGCCGCCTGACGGCTGACAGCTTGGCTCCGCTCACGGCGGCAGGCCCCGGACCGGCGGTCCGGGGCCTGCCGGCCAGGTCGGACGCCGGGCGGTCTCAGCCCTTCACGCACACGACCTGCTTGAGCTTCGCGACGACCTCGACCAGGTCCCGCTGCTGATCGATGACCTGCTCGATCGGCTTGTACGCGGCGGGGATCTCGTCCACCACACCGGAGTCCTTGCGGCACTCCACGCCCCGCGTCTGGTCCTCCAGGTCCTGCGTCGAGAACCTCCGCTTCGCGGCGTTCCTGCTCATCCGGCGCCCGGCACCGTGCGAGGCCGAGTTGAACGACTTCTCGTTCCCCAGTCCCTTCACGATGTACGAGCCGGTCCCCATGGAGCCCGGGATGATCCCGAAGTCCCCGGAGCCCGCGCGGATCGCGCCCTTCCGGGTGACCAGCAGGTCCATGCCCTCGTACCGCTCCTCCGCCACGTAGTTGTGGTGGCAGGAGATGACCGGCTCGAAGGTGACCTTCGCCTTCTTGAACTCCTTCCGGACCACGTCCTGGAAGAGACCCATCATGATCGACCGGTTGTACTTGGCGTACTCCTGGGCCCAGAACAGGTCGTTGCGGTACGCCGCCATCTGCGGGGTGTCGGCGATGAACACGGCCAGGTCGCGGTCGATGATGCCCTGGTTGTGCGGAAGCTTCTGGGCCTGCCCGATGTGGAAGTCGGCGAGTTCCTTGCCGATGTTCCGGGACCCGGAGTGCAGCATCAGCCACACAGAACCCGCCTCGTCGAGACAGAACTCGATGAAGTGATTACCGCTTCCGAGCGTTCCCATCTGCTTCGTGGCGCGTTCCTGCCGGAATTTGACCGCATCGGCGACTCCGTCGAATCGCGACCAGAAATCGTCCCAGCCCGCAGTCGAGAACCCGTGCAGCGTGCCCGGGTCGACCATGTCCTCGTGCATCCCGCGCCCCACCGGGATCGCCTGCTCGATCTTCGACCGGAGCCGCGACAAGTCACCCGGCAGGTCGTTGGCCGTGAGCGACGTCTTCACCGCCGACATCCCGCAGCCGATGTCCACGCCCACCGCAGCCGGGCAGACGGCCCCGTGCATCGCGATCACCGAACCGACCGTCGCGCCCTTGCCGAAATGGACGTCCGGCATGACGGCCAGGCCCTTGATCCAGGGCAGCGTCGCCACGTTCCGCAGCTGCTGCATGGCGACGTCCTCGACCGACGCCGGATCAGCCCACATACGGATGGGGACCTTCGCGCCCGGCACCTCTACGTACGACATAACTCCTCGATTCCCCCGAAAAGACTGAAAGCGCAAAACCGGTGCCGAGGTCGGCATAACGGTCGGCCGACCGGCATTCACAGCAGTGCGTGCGATACACATTGTGTCCATCGGCCGCTATCGAGCGGCAACCTGTTTTCCGTACCGAAGGGAGCCTGGGATCGTGCGACACATGGCGTACGTACCCGGCGTCGCGCTGCTCGTGGCGCTCGTCGCCGGCTGCAGCGCCGGATCCGAAGCCGACGACACCGACGCCGACAGCAAAGCCGGCAGCCCGAAGGTCTCGGCCGCACCTCCCGGCAAGTACCGGACGCTGCCCGAATCCTGCCGCGCCGTACCACCTTCCACTCTCAGGAACCTGCTGCCCGGCGCCGCCGAACTGCCCGAGGAGCAGCAGGAGAAGGTGTACGAGGGCACGGCCACCGTCACCTACGACACCGACCGCAAGGTCGGCTGCCGCTGGAAGTCGGACGCCCCGGACGCCTCCCGGAACCTGTCCATCGACTTCGAGCGCGTCGTGTCCTACGACCCCGCGGTGAGCGACGACGACCGCGCCCGCGAGGTGTACGCGACGAAGGTGGACGCCGCCGACCTGCCTCCGATGGCCGGCTCCACCCCCGACATGGTCTCCGGCGTCCCTGACAAGCCCTCCTCCGGCTCTCCGGGCGGACCGGCCTCCGGCACGCCGTCCGGCGATGCCGGTACCGGCGGCAGCACCGATCCCGGCGGCAGCAGCGGCGCCGGTCCCGACGACGAACTGCAGCCCCGGCTTCTCGACGGACTGGGGGACGCGGCGTTCCTGGACGATGTGCTCACCCGGGCGGGTTCCACCGCGCAGCACCGCACCGTGAGCGTGGTATTCCGCACATCCAACGTCATCGTCACCGTCCAGTACACCGAGCAGCAGGCCCTCGTCACCGCGGCGCCCGACAGCAGGGAACTGCAGGAGAAGGCCCAGGCCCTGGCCCGGAACCTGGCCGAGACCCTCAACGAGTAGTCCGGTCGCGACAGGCCCTCGCCCGGGCCCGTCGCGCCCTCCCGGCGCCCGGCCCGAGGCGGCATGCCGCCGCCGTCCGTCGTACCGTGGCCGTCCGGAGCGCCGGGTCCGCCCCCGCCCGTTCCACCCGAACCGCCCGACCGATCGACGCAGAGCCAGACCGACGAACCCCCCGACCGACGTACCGCCGACCGCCCGCACGACCGATACCCCGTGCCGTCCGAGTGAAGGAACCATGCACCGATCAGCCCCGCGACTGTCCCGCATACTCGCCTGCGCCGCCGTACCGGTGATGCTCGTCCTCGCCGGCTGCTCGTCGGACTCCGGCGACGAGAAGGACGCGGGCTCCTCCGCCTCGCCCAGCGCGACGAAGACGGAGCCGAGCGTCGAGCCCGCCAAGTTCGCCCAGCTGCCCGACGCCTGCACGTCGATCGGCAAGAAGACGATCGAGTCCCTGGTGCCCAAGACGAAGAACAAGGGCGGCACACCGGGCAGGTCCAGCGACAACGTCACCCGAGGCAGCTGCTCCTGGAACGGCCTGGACGACAACGGCGTCAAGGGCTCGCAGTACCGCTGGCTGGACGTCGGCTTCACCCGCTTCGAGTCGGACCAGGCGCTGGGCAGCGGCGCCAAGCGGGCGACGGACGAGTACACGAAGCAGGTCGCGAAGGCGCAGGCGACCGAGGGCGCCAAGAAGGTCGCGGCCATGCCCACCGCCGGTATCGGCGAGCAGGCCACGACCGTCACCTACGACCTCACCAAGACGAGTGAGGACTTCAAGTACGCGACGGTCCTGGCCCGTACGGGCAACGTCGTGGTCAGCCTCACCTACAACGGTGCCGGCTACGCGGGAGCGAAGACGCCCGACGCCGGTGACATCCTCAAGGACGCCCTGAAGGCGGCGAAGGAAGCCGTCGCAGCGGTGGGCGCCGACCGCGCACCCTCCGCCGGCACGTCCTCGGCCGCGCCCACCCCCAAGGCATCCGCGAAGGCGACGGACAAGGCCTCCGGGAAGACGACGAGCAAGGCGACGAGCAAGACGACGAGCAAGGCCACGCGCAAGTCGTGACCACAGCCCGGCAGGGACGCGAACGCCCCTGCCCAGCGCCCCCTTCGCGAAGCCCGGACCGCCCCTGAGGTCCGGGCTTCGCCCCCTCCCCGCGCATCACGTCTCGCACGCATGTGCCAGGCTGTGCCCGCGCCGGATGCCGAAATGAGGCCGGCCCAACGAAGTCGGGAGGGGACCGCGGGTGGCCGCAATGCAGCTGACACGCACACACCGAGTACTCATCGGGGTCGTCGTCGCCGGTGCGGTACTCATTGCCGCGATCGGTTTCGCGGGTTCGTACGCCGCCGTGCGCGAGCTGGCGGAGGAGAAGGGTTTCGGCCAGTTCTCGCTGGTCTTCCCGATCGGCATCGACGCGGGCATCTGCGTCCTGCTCGCGCTGGACCTCCTGCTGACCTGGATGCGCATCCCCTTCCCGTTGCTGCGCCAGACCGCGTGGCTGCTGACCGCGGCGACGATCGCCTTCAACGGCGCGGCCGCCTGGCCCGACCCGCTCGGCACCGGCATGCACGCGGTGATCCCGGTGCTCTTCGTCGTCTCCGTCGAGGCCGCCCGTCACGCCGTGGGCCGCATCGCGGACATCACGGCGGACAAGCACATGGAGGGCGTCCGCCTCACCCGCTGGCTGCTCTCCCCCGTCCCCACGTTCAAGCTGTGGCGGCGGATGAAGCTGTGGGAGCTGCGCAGTTACGAGCAGGTCATCAAGCTCGAGCAGGACCGGCTGATCTACCAGGCCCGTCTGCAGGCCCGCTTCGGCCGCAACTGGCGCCGCAAGGCCCCCATCGAGTCGATGATGCCGCTGCGCCTGGCGAAGTACGGCGTCCCGCTCGCCGAGACCGCTCCGGCCGGCCTCGCCGCCGCAGGCATCGAGCCGGTCCTGCTTCCGCCCGTCCCGTCGGTGGCGGAGGCCGGACAGGGGCAGCCCCAGCTTCCGTACGTCCCGCAGCAGGGGCAGGAGGGTCCGGAGCCTGAGGACCGGCACGCCCAGCAGTCCCCGCAGCACCAGCGCAACCGGCCGGCCGAGCAGGACGACTGGCCGCACGAGCAGGAGGAGTGGCCCGAGGAGGGCCCCGGCTCGCACGACAGCCCGTGGTTCGCGGCCCCCCAGGTACCGGACGACGCCTACGAGAGCGCGTACAACCCGACGTACGTCGAGGGCCTGGAGCCCACCCCTGTGATGATCCCGTCCGGCCCCGGGGGCCGTACCCGCCCGCTCGGCAACGTGGGCACCGTCGGCGCGTTCCCGCACCCCAGGGCCGCCCAACCGCAGCCGCACCCGGACCAGCAGGGGGAGCAGCACGCGGCGCGGCACCCGCAGCAGCAGGAGCAGGGCGGAACCGAAGAGCAGGGCCAGACGGGCCAGCAGGACCCGCCGCAGCCCCGTGACGCCCAGCAGGAGGCGGAATGGGCCGCCGCGGAGGCCGAGTTCAGCGAGATCGCGTACGAGGTGTTCGCCGCGTACACGCACCAGCACCAGGCCTACCCCAGCGTCGCGGTGCTCGAAATCCACCTCGCCGACGGCCACAACGTCCGCCACCCCCGCAGCAGCGCCCTCCTCCGTCGCCTGCTGCCGGGCTTCCGGCAGCGTTTCGACAACGAGATGTCCGCCGACCACATCGCGTAGCGAAACGCGGCAGGAGCGGACACAGCGGGAAACCTGGCGGCGGCATGAGGGAGCCGTCGGCGGCATGAGAGAACCGGGCGGGCCGTCCAGCGGCCCGCCCGGTGATCAGGAACGGCGAAAGAGCTACGCGCCGAGCAGCCTGCGCACCCGGTCCGCCCCCACCGCGAGCAGCAGCGTGGGCAGCCGGGGCCCGGTGTCCCGGCCGACCAGCAGCCGGTACAGCAGAGCGAAGAAGGACCGCTGGGCCACCTTCAGCTCCGGCGTCGGCTTGGCGTCCGGCGCCAGGCCCTCCAGGACCTTCGGCACGCCGTAGACGAGCGTGGTCAGCCCGTCCAGCGACCAGTGCGAGTCGAGCCCTTCCAGCAGCAGCCGCAGCGATTCGCGGCCCTGCTCGTCCAGAGAGCCGAGCAGCTCCTTGTCCGGCTCGTCGCGGACGATCGTGCGGGCCTCCGCCGGGACCTGGGTGGAGATCCAGTTCTCGGCACGGTCCAGCCGGGGTCGCGCCTCGTCGAGCGAGGTCAGCGGGTTCTCCGGGTCCAGCTCACTGAGGATGCGCAGCGTCTGGTCCTCGGCACCGGCCGTGATGTCCGCGACCGATGCGAGCGTCCGGTACGGCAGCGGGCGCGGCGTGCCGGGCAGCTCGCCCGCGGCCGTACCGACGGCCCGTGCGTAGGCGGCGGCGTCGGCGGGCAGCACCGAACCGTCGGCCACCTTGCGGCCCAGCGAGTCCCACTCGTCGTAGAGCCGCTGGATCTCCTGGTCGAACGCGATCTTGAAGGACTGGTTGGGCTTGCGGCGCGCGTAGAGCCAGCGCAGCAGCGGCGCCTCCATGATCTTCAGTGCGTCGGACGGGGTCGGCACCCCGCCCTTGCTGGACGACATCTTCGCCATGCCGGAGATCCCGACGAACGCGTACATCGGGCCGATCGGCTGCACGCCGTCGAACACCTCGCGCACGATCTGGCCGCCGACGACGAAGGAAGAGCCGGGCGAGGAGTGGTCCACGCCGCTGGGCTCGAAGATCACGCCCTCGTAGGCCCAGCGCATGGGCCAGTCGACCTTCCAGACCAGCTTGCCGCGGTTGAACTCGTTGAGCCGGACCGTCTCGGCGAAGCCGCAGGCCGAGCAGGTGTAGTTCAGCTCGGTCGTGTCGTCGTCGTAGGAGGTGACGACGGTGAGGTCCTTCTCGCAGTTGCCGCAGTAGGGCTTGTACGGGAAGTAGCCGGCCGCGTTCGAGCTGCCGTCGTCCTCGCTCGCCGCACCGGAGCCCTCGGCGGCCTCCAGCTCGGCCTCGTCGACCTTCTTCTGCTGCGGCTTCTTCCCGCCCGCGGCCCCGTCCTTCTTGGTGCGGTAGCGGTCGAGGACGGCGTCGATGTCGGCGCGGTGCTTCATGGCGTGCAGGATCTGCGCACGGTAGGTGCCCGCCGTGTACTGCTCGGTCTGGCTGATGCCGTCGTACTCGACACCGAGCTCGTCCAGCGCCTCGGTCATCGCGGCCTTGAAGTGCTCCGCCCAGTTCGGATACGCGGACCCGGCGGGTGCGGGCACGGACGTCAGCGGCTTGCCGATGTGCTCGGCCCACGACTCGTCGACGCCCGCGACGCCGTTCGGCACCTTGCGGTAGCGGTCGTAGTCGTCCCAGGAGATCAGGTGGCGCACGGTGTACCCGCGGCGGCGGATCTCGTCGGCGACCAGGTGCGGCGTCATGACCTCGCGGAGATTGCCCAGGTGGATCGGGCCCGACGGGGAGAGCCCGGACGCGACGACGACCGGTTTGCCAGGCGCACGTCGCTCCGATTCGGCGATGACATCGTCCGCGAAGCGGGAGACCCAGTCGGTCTCGGTGCTGCTCTGACTCGAAGCCACGGTCGGCACGTCCTTCTCTCGTGTAGGACTCGTAGGGGCGCCCCCCATGAGGGGCACCCCCATTCTCCCAGGTGCCACCCGCAGCGCGAAAACGGCTTTGCACCCCGTGGGATACTGGGGTGATCCTTCGTCCCCTACGGAAACGGCAGCCGGCTCATGGCTTCGGTCCCTTCCCTCGCTTCCACGCTCCAGCAGCAGCTGGCGGACGCCCTGACGGCAGCTCTGCCGGAGGCCGGCACCGCGGACCCGCTGCTGCGCCGAAGCGACCGGGCCGACTTCCAGGCCAACGGCATCCTCGCGCTCGCCAAGAAGCTCAAGGGCAATCCGCGCGAGCTGGCCTCCCAGGTCACCGCCGCCCTCCCGGCGGGCGGGCTGATCAAGGACATCGAGGTGTCCGGCCCCGGCTTCCTGAACGTGACGCTCACCGACCGGGCGATCACCGAGACGCTCGCCGCGCGTGCCGCGGACGGCGACCGGCTCGGCGTCCCGGTGAACGCAGCGGCGGGCACGACCGTGATCGACTACGCCCAGCCGAACGTGGCCAAGGAGATGCACGTCGGCCACCTGCGGTCGGCGGTCATCGGTGACGCGATGGTCCGGATCCTCGAGTTCACCGGCGAGACGGTGATCCGGCGCCATCACATCGGCGACTGGGGCACCCAGTTCGGCATGCTCATCCAGTACCTCTTCGAGCACCCGGGCGAGCTGAAGCACGAGGGTGACAAGGCGGACGGCGAAGCGGCCATGTCGTCGCTGAACCGCGTCTACAAGGCCTCGCGGGTCCTCTTCGACTCCGACGAGGCGTTCAAGGCCCGCTCCCGTGACCGGGTGGTGGCCCTCCAGGCCGGCGACCCCGAGACGCTGGCGCTCTGGCAGGGCTTCGTCGACGAGTCGAAGATCTACTTCTACTCCGTCTTCAACAAGCTCGACATGGAGATCCGCGACGCCGACATCGTCGGCGAGTCCGGGTACAACGACATGCTCGAGGAGACCTGCCGGATCCTGGAGGAGACGGGCGTCGCCGTCCGATCCGAAGGTGCGCTGTGCGTGTTCTTCGACGACGTGAAGGGCCCGGACGGCAACCCGGTCCCGCTGATCGTCAAGAAGACGAACGGCGGCTACGGTTACGCCGCCACCGACCTGTCCGCGATCCGGGACCGTGTCCAGAACCTGAAGGCCGACAGCCTGGTCTACGTGGTGGACGCCCGGCAGTCCCTGCACTTCAAGATGGTCTTCGAGACGGCCCGCCGCGCCGGCTGGCTGAACGAGGACGTCAAGGCGCACCAGCTGGCCTTCGGCACGGTCCTCGGCAAGGACGGCAAGCCGTTCAAGACCCGTGAGGGCACCACCGTCCGGCTGGAGGACCTGCTCGACGAGGCGGTCGAGCGGGCCACCGCGGTGGTCCGGGGGAAGGCCGAGAAGGTGGGCCTGACCGAGGAGGAGATCGTCGAGAACGGCCGGTACGTCGGTGTCGGCGCCGTGAAGTACGCGGACCTCTCGACCTCCGCCGTGCGCGACTACAAGTTCGACCTGGACCAGATGGTGGCGCTGCACGGCGACACGTCGGTCTACCTCCAGTACGCGTACGCGCGGATCCGGTCGATCATGCGCAATGCGGGCGACGCGAAGCCCGCCGCGCACCCGGAGCTGGACCTGGCCCCCGCCGAGCGCGCAATGGGTCTGCACCTGGACCAGTTCGGCGAGGTCCTGGCCGAGGTCGCCGAGGGGCACGAGCCGCACAAGCTGGCCGCGTACCTCTACCAGCTGGCCTCGCACCTGACCACGTTCTACGACCAGTGCCAGGTGCTCAGCGACGAGAACGCTCCGGAGGTCGTCGAGAACCGGCTCTTCCTCGTCGAGCTCACCGCCCGCACCCTGCACGAGGGCATGCGGCTGCTCGGCATCAGGACGCCCGAGCGCCTCTGAGATCACGTACGGCAGGGGCGGGCCCGGCACCTCGTGCCGGGCCCGCCCCTGTTCTGCGACGCCTTACCGGGCGGGGCGCCTCGCCGGCGGGACGGCGCTCACTGGGGCCGCCCCAGCGTCCACCCCGACACATCGGCCAGCCGCCCCCGCCACAGCGGCAGGTGCGCGGCGGTCGTACCGCCGAAGACCAGGGTCGCGTCCCGCAGGTGGATCCAGCGCGGCAGCTGGGACGCGTAGTCGTCCGCCGCCATTTCCCTGATGCCCTGGTCCATGATCTCGGGGAACTCGGCCAGCAGGTTGGCCCCTTCGCCCTCGACCTGCCGCAGGCTTCTCGCCCAGTCCGCCTTCCACGCCTCGTGACCGATCAGGTCCCCGTGGAGAATGCCGCAGGACAACGTCAGGGTGATCGGCAGACTGGACCGCTGCTCCCTGTCCAGCAGTCTCATCAGCAACTGGAGCTGGAGATCGGGCACGGGCTCGGTGATCACCGAGGCGGTCGCCGCCGGTACCTCGACGGTTTCACTCATGGGCCACATCCCTTCGCCTGGCACAGAGGCAGGTGAACCCCTTCTGCCCCCGGCACGGGGCCCCACACCCCGCCGTCCGCGTGGTTGTGGAGCCGGAAGCGGGGAACCCGCAATTCACCTACAACTCCACCTACAGCACGGCGAATTGACGGGAGAGAGTGATGTCGCACTACAACAGTTCACCCATGGCCACGTCCCGGTCCGGGACCAACGGCCTCGCCGTCGCGAGCCTGATCTGCGGGATCGTGGGGCTCGTCTTCTTCAGTGTGATCCTCGGCCCCATAGCCATCGTCCTCGGCGCCCTCGGACTGCGCCAGGTGGCCGTGAAGGGCGGCGCCGGACTGGCCAAGGCGGGACTCGTCCTCGGCATCATCGACGTCGTCCTCTTCGTCGTCCTGATGGTCGTGGCCGCCTCGTCCGGCGGCTTCAGCTGGTACGTCGGCGGCTGACCCGGCGCTTCGTGAGCCCCGCGGGCCGGGGGCGCCACCACTCGCACGTGGTGGCGCCCCCGGCCCGCGGCCGGCCGACGGCCCGAACCGCCTGCGTCAGCAGGACGCGGTCAGGCACACTGCCCGGACGGGCCGGCGCCTCCCGGCCGTGGGGCTGCCGGGCCGCCGGCGCCGGGCCCGGGGCCGGCCGACGCGAGAAGGAGTGCCGACCACATGACGAACCGCTGGCTCGGAGTGACCGTCGACTGCGTGGACGTGGAGCGGGTGTCCGGCTTCTGGAGTGTGCTGCTGGACCGCCCGCCGGTGCCTTCCCGGCCGGGCTGGGTATATCTCGGCCGTCCCGGCGATCCGCAGCCGCGCCTCGTCTTCCAGACCGTGGCCGAGCCGAAGCGCGGCAAGGTACGCCTGCATCTCGACGTCCTGGTCGACGACATCGACCGGGGCGTCGCGCAGGTCCTCGCCCTCGGTGGCCGGTCCACCGGCGAGCGGCACGACTACGACGAGGGCGTGGTCGTCGTCATGACCGATCCCGAGGGCCACGAGTTCTGCCTGTCCCAGTTCTACTGATCCGGGGCGCTCCCGGCCGGGCGAGCATCCGCAGGCGCGGCCGGTTCCGTGTCACAGCCAGCGGCGGATGGGCACGACCGCGACCTCACGCGCCCGCTGCGCCGGTGAGCGGCGCTTCCACCGCTCGCCGTCGACCAGCTCACTCTTCTCCACGTCCTCCTCGAAGTGAGCGTCCAGCGTCGCGGTGAACTCGGTGTCGAGCACCGCGAGCATCACTTCCTCGTCGTGGTTGAGCGAGCGGCGGTTGAAGTTGGTCGAGCCGATCAGCGAGGCCACACGGTCCACCGTCAGCGCCTTGGTGTGCATCATCGTCGGCTGGTACTCGTGGATCTTCACACCGCAGGCGATGAGGTCCTCGTAGTAGTTCTGTCCCGCCAGCTGGCAGACGCGCTTGTCCGTGTACGGCCCGGGCAGCAGAATCTCCACCGATACGCCCCGTCGTGCCGTGTCGCAGAGCACCCCGATGAAGTACGCGTCGGGTGCGAAGTAGGCGGTGGTGAGCCGCACCCGCTCCTCGGCCGACTCGAGGACGACCCGGAGCAGGGTCTGCATGTCCTGCCAGCCGAAGCTGGCCGAGCCGCGCACCACCTGCACGATCGCGTCGCCCTGCGGGCGCAGCTCGATGAACCTGTCCCGCTCGGTGAACAGCTCCTCGTGGCACTCCGCCCAGTTCTGGGCGAAGGCGGCGGCCAGGCCGTCCACCGCGGGGCCGCGTACCTGCACGTGGGTGTCGCGCCACTCGTGCTCGTTCCGGGCGTCGCCGCACCATTCCTCGGCGATGCCCACACCGCCGGTGAACGCCGTGTCCTCGTCCGTGATGAGCACCTTGCGGTGGCAGCGGTGGTTCTGCTTGAGCGGCGACAGGTACAGCGGCTTGCGGAACCACGCCACCTCCACCCCGGCGGCGTCCATCATCGCCAGCTGGTCCTTCTCGATCAGCCGGCTGCCGAACCCGTCCAGCAGCAGCCTCACCCGCACCCCGGCGCGGGCCCGCTCCGACAGGGCCTCGGCGAAGGCGCAGGCGATGTCACCGCGCCAGTACACGAACGTCATCATGTCCACGGTGTGCTCGGCGCTGCGTATCGCGCCCAGCATCGCGGCGAATATCTCGTCGCCGTTGCGGAGCGGAACCAGGGCGTTGCCCTCGGTGGCGGCGATACCGATCAGCCGCTCCAGCCTGCGCCGCAGCCGCAGCGTGCGCGCCGCGAAGAGGGCATCCGGTCTGTCGTCTGTAGTACTGGACATCATTCACCTGACCGGCGTGAAGGGGAGGAACGCCGACCGACTTTACCCCCGGTCCTCCCCGCCCCGGTCAGTAGTCCCTCAGCACCCAGGTCTTCTTCTCGGGCCAGTAGTCGTACAGCGGCCGGCCGTTCATGCTCATCGTCCGGAACGGCTTCCCGTCGTCGTCGACACGCATCGTGCCGTGCCGGTCACCACTGCTCCAGTCCAGCTCCAGATACCAGCGAACGTCGTACGTCTGCGTGCGGGCGTACACGACGAGGACCACCGGATCGTTCACGGACGTCTTGAGCGGAAGCGGATTCGCCGGCAGGGTGCGGTCCATGTTCTCCGACGGGACGGCCTTGAACAGCGGCCGGGCGGCGTCGAGATTGATCTCGTACGTGGACACGAGCACCCCGCTCCCACAGCCCTGCAACATGGCATAGGCCTGCCAGGCGGGCGGGGACGTGCGGCCCACGACCCGTACGTGCATGGCTTCCAGTACGACGGCGTCCGCCTCCTTGCCCTGCACGACCAGGTCGATGCGCTTCATCCCGGCCGGTACGGCTCCGAGGGAACTGGCCCAGCCGCGCGCGTCGGCCTCGTAGGGCGGCGGGGGCACCTTCTCCGGCTTCCGGTCCAGCATGTAGGTCTGGTCGCACTTGTCCTCCCACGTCTCCGGGCGGACGTTCACGGAGAGCGGTACCCCGGTCTTCGGCGCGGTGCCGCCGGCCACCCCCGGTGACACCGTCCGGGACGGCTCCTGCTTCGCCGAGGGGGACGCCCCGGTGGCCGAGGGCGAGGTACTGCCCGACGCCTTGCCGCCCGTCGCCGTGCCGGACGGCTTCGCCTTCCCGCTCGCGGGTCGGGACGCGTCCGCGCCTGTCTCCTCGGGCTTTCCGGCCTTCCCGGCGGTGACCGTGTCGCTGCCCTGCGAGGACGACATGTTGCCGATCATCACGGTGGTGGGGACGGCGAGCGCCACCACGGCCGCGGCCGCGAGTGCTACGCGCAGGGGCCGGCGCCTCCTCGCGGAAGCGGGAGCGGGCTCGGTCACGGAGGTGGCCTCGGGTACGGGGGCGGGTTCCGTTCGAGCCTCGGCTCCGGGTTCCGTTCGAGCCTCGGCTCCGGGTTCCGTTCGCGTCTCGACTCCGGGTTCCGCTTCTGCTTGCCGCATCGGTTCCGGTACGGGTTCGGACACGGCGTCCGGTCCTGGATCCCGTACCGGGCGCGGGTCCGGCGCGGGTGCCGGTTCGGCCGGGGCCGCCGCCGGACCGGGCACCTTCCGCCGCTTCGCCTCGTCCGCCAGGATCCACTTGCGGTGCAGCGCGACCAGTTCGTCCGCCGACGCCCGGCACACCCGCGCGAACCGTTCGACGGGTGCGTAGTCGTGCGGAACAGCGTCCCCGTTGCAGTACCGGTGGACGGTGGAGGTGCTCATGTGCAGCTTCTGGGCCAGCGTTCCGTAGCTGAGTCCGGATCGCTCCTTCAGTCCCCTGAGCAGCGCCGCGAAGTCCTGGATCTCTGTCCCCACCCCGACCGTTCCCCTCTCGTTCCTTCCCGGAACGGCGTTCCAGGGAGGTGATGTTTTTGCAGGTCAGACTAGGTGCGAACGTTCCAGCGTCCCGTGTGGCCCAGCAACCGTTGCCACCGGATTCCGGGCCTGGACAGGATGTGGACACACCGCGGCGTTCCCCGCGACTCGCACATCCCACCTTCACCCGTCCCGGGAGCCGCCGTGCGTACTCGGCCTGAACTCAGCCTGACCGACACAGTCGCCACAGGGGTACTGATCGCATGTATCGCGGTCGTCACCACACTCCTGTACCGCCTCTGACCTCTCGTCACCGATCAGTACACCCGCCCGCACCTCAAGGCGCCAAAACGGCGCCCCGGGCACACACCTTCGAACGGGGAGAACCACCTCATGCGCAACCTTCGCTTCCGCCGCGCCGCCCGCACCTCCGCCCTCGGCACCGCCGCAATGGTCGCCGCACTCTCGCTGACGGCCTGCCAGGACGGCGGTACGGCAGCGGTCGGCGACTCCGCCTCCAAGCCGGCCGGATCGGCGTCCCAGGAGCCGGCGGAAGGCTCGGCCGCCCCGGCAGACAGGACCTCGGCGGCCCCGGTTTCGGACACGGGCACGAACGGATCGGATTCCGGTTCTGCCGCTGCGCAGGGTTCCGGTTCCGGTTCTGCGAAGGGTTCCGGCGCCGCGCAGCCCGCCGCGAAGCAGCCGCAGACCGGCAACAAGGACAGCGGTTCCGTCACCCTCGCCTGTGACGGCGGCAACTCCAAGCTGTCGATCGCCCCCGTGGCCCGTCCCGTCAACCACATGCTGCTCACCATGACCAACACCGGTTCGAAGTCCTGCAACGCCTACTCCTACCCGTTCCTGAAGTTCGGTGAGGCGCAGTCCGCCCCGTCGACGGTCGAGGCGAGCAAGCCCCAGGCCGTGGTCACCATCGCCCCGGGCGAGTCCGCCTACGCCGGTGTCATGACCTCCTCCGCCGACGGAAGCGGCACGG
Organism: Streptomyces sp. B1I3; assembly: GCF_030816615.1. Classification (NCBI taxonomy): domain Bacteria; kingdom Bacillati; phylum Actinomycetota; class Actinomycetes; order Kitasatosporales; family Streptomycetaceae; genus Streptomyces; species Streptomyces sp. B1I3. The sequence goes on along the minus strand of NZ_JAUSYD010000001.1, from coordinate 4,622,421 downwards.
GCGGCTACTCCACGAGGGACCTGACCGTCAGCTTCCAGGGCCGCGAGGGCTCAGGCTCCACGGGCCCGTCCGCGACTGTGCCGCTCAGCAAGGACGTGTACGTCGACAGCACCCTGGCCGTCACCTACTGGCAGACGGGCATGGACGACGCCCTCACGTACTGACCACCTCGCCGTGAGGCAGCGGACCGGACGAGGGCGTTGTGCCCGGTCCCGTCCCCTGCCTCACGACGAGCCTTCGCCGAGTTGGCTGCGGGGAGCTGAGCCGGGCAACGCCACGGGCAGTAGCTCCTCCCGGTAGGACTGAGTACCCGCGCCCATGTGCGCGTACGGGCGATCCGGTTGACTCGCACGCATGCCGGACGACCTCCTCAACGCCCATACACCGAACGCATGGATACCCCGCTGGTGTCCACGCTCGTCACCCTGCCCGCCGCAGGCTTCGCCCTGCTCTACGGCGGCCTGTCCCCCATGGCGTGCGACTCCTGCAACGGCGCCGCGGCCGACCGCTTCACCGACTCGTTCGACGCGGGGTGGGCCGTCCTGTGCACCGGCCTCGTGCTGTCGCTGGTCGTGCTGGTGGCGAGCTGGGCCCTGCCGTGGCGGCAACGGCAGGCTGCGACACGCGTGTTCCTGTCGATGGCCGCACCCGGCGTCGCGGTCGTCGCCTTCGTCGCGTTCATGGGCATCGTCGACTGGCCCTGACCGAGCCACCGCCCGTCAGGGAGCCTTGAGCAGGTCGCGCAGTCCTGCGACGTACGTCCGCACATCGCGTTCGGCGGGGAGCCCGCCCGGAGCCTCCGGCTCTCCCCGCCCGGGCAGGCGGCACGCTCGGCAGAGGCCGTCGGGAAGTGCCTCCGCGCGACCGGGCGCACCGCATCCGGTGCACTCCATCATCACCCGCCGGACGGACGCACCGAGCGCGGGCGGTGCCGGGGTGGCCGGCAGGCGGGGCGGGATCTTGTCGGTGAGGCGGCGGCGTACGAAGCCCACCGGGGAGTCGACCTGGGCGGGGAGCCCGGCGGTGAGTGCCCGGCTGAGGTAGTCGGCGTCCACGCCGCGTGTGAACCACTCGGCGGCCAGCTGCTCCAGGACCGTGCAGTCGGCTCCGGAAAGCGCCAGGCGCGCGTCCGCACGGCCGAGTCGGGCCAGTGCCAGGTATGCCGGCGAAGGGCTCTGGTCGGCCGCAGCCGGGGTGGGCGCCGGTTCCTGGGGCCGCTGCTGCGGTACGGCCGGGGCGGCCGGGGCGGCAGCCGGGAGCAGGTCTGCCGCTACCACGTGCCCAGGCCCCGGCACGGACACAGCCGCCTGCTTGCCCTCGTCGGCGAGGAGGGCTGCCCACCACTCGTTGTCCCGTGCGGTCCGGGACCAGAACGTGCGGAACACCCAGCGCACTTGCCCACCCTCGCCGCCGACCATGCGCCGTACGCGGCGCAGGTACCCGGCGACCGAGAGGGCCTTGAGGGCCGAGGCGACGGCCTGCTGACCGTAGAGCGGCAGTTGCCTGGCCAGGCCCTTGACGTCCATGGCGGCGCCCTCGGGCAGGTGGTCGATGAACCCGGCGATGCTGCGCTCACGCGGGGGCAGCAGCATGAAGTCGTCAGCGGCGCACGGCTGTTGCTCCGGGGCGGATCGCTTGCCGTAGCCGGGGTGGGCCATCGGGTACGGGCGCGAGGATGCGGGGGCGCGGAGGGCGGAGCTAGTGTGCTCAGTAGCCACGGGATCGGGTTCCTAGACGTCGATCTTGCGGTGAGACCCCGGCCTGGTGTTGCTAGCACCGCGTCGGGGTCGTTCTGTTTCCGCACCGTAAGCAGTCGCGACACTCCGCTGCAAGTCGGTCACGATTAGTCATACTTGCTGATCGTAACGGGTCAGGGAGGTCGGGGAGGTGTACCCAAACCCTCTTCTACCTACCGGGTAAAGAAGGCTCTCGGATCCCGAAGCCCGCGTCCCGGCCCCCGGATCCCGAAGCTCGAGCATCGGCCCCGAGCCCGCCCCATACCCTCGAACGAGTGACCCGACCGGTCCCGGCACTCGCGTCCCGAGATCCGAGCGCCGAGCCGTTCGTCCCTCGTGACTCAGCCCGGAGACCGTCAAGACCCTCGTCTCCCGCATCCTCACCACGCTCGGACTGCGCGACCGCGTCCAGGCGGTCATCCACGCCTACCGCCGGGGCCTGGTGTCCTGACGGCAGCTGCGCCCGCTCCCTGAACCCCGGCGGGTCAGCGGCCCAGCCGCTGCGCGACCTCCGTCGCCCAGTACGTGAGGATCATCCGCGCACCCGCGCGCCGGATGCCCGTCAGGCTCTCCAGGATCGCCGCGTCGCGGTCGATCCAGCCCTTCTCGGCGGCGGCCTCGATCATCGCGTACTCGCCGCTGATCTGGTACGCCGCGACCGGCACGTCCACCGCGTCGGCGACCTTGGCGAGGATGTCGAGGTACGGGCCGGCCGGCTTGACCATGACCATGTCGGCGCCCTCCTCCAGGTCGAGCGCCAGCTCACGCAGCGACTCCCGGATGTTCGCCGGGTCCTGCTGGTAGGTCTTGCGGTCGCCCCTGAGCGAGGAGCCCACCGCCTCACGGAACGGGCCGTAGAACGCCGAGGAGTACTTCGCGGTGTACGCGAGGATCGACACGTCCTCGTGCCCGGTCTGGTCCAGGGCGTCGCGGACCACGCCGACCTGGCCGTCCATCATGCCGCTCGGGCCCACCACATGGGCGCCCGCGTCGGCCTGGACCTGCGCCATCTCGGCGTACCGCTCCAGCGTGGCGTCGTTGTCGACGCGGCCGTCCCCGGTCAGCACCCCGCAGTGACCGTGGTCGGTGTACTCGTCCAGGCAGAGGTCGGACATGACCACGAGGTCGTCGCCCACCTCTTCCCGCACCGCCCGCAGACCCACCTGGAGGATGCCGTCCGGGTCGGTGCCCGCCGTGCCCCGGGCGTCCTTCTTCTCGTCCAGCGGCACGCCGAACAGCATGATCCCGGAAACGCCCGCCGCCACCGCGTCGACCGCGGCCTTCCGCAGGGTGTCCAGGGTGTGCTGCTGCACGCCGGGCATGGCCGAGATGGCGACAGGGGCGTCGATGCCCTCGCGCACGAACGCGGGAAGGATCAGGTTCGCGGGGTCGAGCCGGGTCTCGGCGACCATGCGCCGCATGACGGGGGTCGTCCGCAGCCGCCGGGGCCGCGAGCCGGGGAAGTTTCCGTACACAGTCATCCTTCGAGACTAGACCCGCGCACATCACCGGTTTACCGACAGCCCGGCCGGAAAAACCGCCCGGAAACACGAGGGCCCGGCCGCTCCACAAGGAAGCGGCCGGGCCCTCACACACCCACTCCGACCGGTCAGGTCGTCGTCCGGCGGCGTCTCGCACCCGGACGGCGCTCACTCGGCCGCGTCACCGGGTCACCGGCCTCCTTCGCCGCGTCCCGGCGCTGCGCGCCGAAGTCCGCCAGCGCCTGGGCCAGCTTGTGGACCGACGGCTCCGGGGACAGGACGTCGACCCGCAGGCCGTGCTCCTCCGCGGTCTTCGCCGTGGCCGGACCGATGCACGCGATCACCGTCACGTTGTGCGGCTTGCCCGCGATACCGACCAGGTTGCGCACCGTCGAGGACGAGGTGAAGAGCACCGCGTCGAAACCGCCGCCCTTGATCGCCTCCCGGGTGTCGGCCGGCGGCGGCGACGCGCGGACCGTGCGGTACGCGGTGACGTCGTCGACCTCCCAGCCCAGCTCGATGAGTCCGGCCACCAGCGTCTCGGTGGCGATGTCCGCACGCGGCAGGAACACCCGGTCGATCGGGTCGAAGACCGGGTCGTACGGCGGCCAGTCGTCCAGCAGACCGGCGGCCGACTGCTCACCCGACGGCACCAGGTCCGGCTTCACACCGAAGTCGATCAGCGCCGCCGCCGTCTGCTCACCCACGGCCGCGACCTTGATCCCGGCGAAGGCGCGGGCGTCGAGACCGTACTCCTCGAACTTCTCCCGCACGGCCTTCACCGCGTTCACCGAGGTGAACGCGATCCACTCGTAGCGGCCCGTGACCAGGCCCTTGACCGCGCGCTCCATCTGCTGGGGCGTACGCGGCGGCTCCACCGCGATGGTCGGCACCTCGTGCGGCACCGCACCGTACGAACGCAGCTGGTCGGAGAGTGACGCCGCCTGCTCCTTCGTACGCGGCACGAGCACCTTCCAGCCGAACAGCGGCTTGGACTCGAACCACGCCAGCTGGTCGCGCTGGGCGGCGGAGCTGCGCTCCCCGACCACGGCTATGACCGGCCGGTGCCCGTCCGGCGACGGCAGGACCTTGGCCTGCTTGAGGACCTGGGCGATCGTCCCGAGGGTCGCCGTCCAGGTGCGCTGGCGGGTCGTGGTGCCGGCGATCGTGACCGTCAGCGGGGTGTCGGGCTTGCGGCCCGCCGAGACCAGCTCGCCGGCGGCCGCGGCCACCGAGTCGAGCGACGTGGACACGACGGCCGTCGCGTCACTCGCGCCGACCTCCGCCCAGCAGCGGTCCGAGGCGGTACGGGCGTCGACGAAACGCACGTCGGCACCCTGCGCGTCCCGCAGCGGTACACCGGCGTACGCGGGCACACCGACGGCGTTCGCGACACCGGGAACCACCTCGAAGGGCACGCCCGCGGCAGCGCAGGCGAGCATCTCCGCACCCGTGTCGCCGTCCATGCCGGGATCTCCCGTGACGGCACGGACGACCCGCCTGCCGCCCTTGGCGGCCTCCATGACAAGATTGGCGGCGTCCCTGAGCACGGGCACTCCGGCGGCTGTTGACGCCATGTCAACAACCGTCACCTCAGGCGTGCTTATCCCTGCCCGCGCATGGCAGCGGACGACGTCGAGGACGTCGGGTTCCGCCACAAGAACGTCCGCGCTCGCAAGCGCCTCGACGGCGCGAAGAGTCAGCAGTCCCGGGTCGCCGGGACCGGCGCCGAGGAAGGTGACGTGCCCTGCGGACAGGACAGGGAAGTCGGATACGACGGGGCCGGTGGGGCTCAAAGTGCTCGCTCCCCCATAAGACCGGCCGCACCCTTGGCAAGCATCTCGGCCGCGAGTTCGCGACCGAGAGCCGCCGCGCCGTCGTGCGACGTGGGAACGGATCCGGTGATGGACAGCTGCACCAGACAGGCGCCGTCGGTGGAACCGACGACACCGCGCAGGCGCAGTTCGTTGACAGTCTGACCGTCGACCAGGAGGTCGGCCAGCGCACCCACAGGTGCGGAGCAGCCGGCCTCCAGGGCGGCGAGCAGGGCGCGCTCGGCGGTCACGGCGGCCCGGGTGTGCGGGTCGTCGAGCTCGGCGAGAGCTGCGGCGAGGTCGGCGCTGCCGGCAGCGCACTCGATCGCCAGTGCCCCCTGGCCGGGAGCAGGCAGGACGGTGTCGACCGGCAGGAAGTCGGTCACCTCACCGGTCCGGCCGAGACGGCTGAGCCCGGCTGCGGCGAGAACCACCGCGTCCAGCTCACCGCTCCGTACGAAGCCGATACGCGTATCGACGTTGCCCCGGATCGCGACGGTCTCGATGTCGAGTCCGTGCGACCGGGCGTACGCGTTGAGCTGCGCCATGCGGCGCGGCGAACCGGTGCCGATACGGGCACCGGACGGCAGTTGCCCGAAGGTCAGCCCGTCCCGCGCCACCAGTACGTCGCGCGGGTCCTCGCGCGGCGGTACGGCGGCCAGGACGAGGCCCTCCGGCTGTGCGGTCGGCAGGTCCTTGAGCGAGTGGACGGCGAAGTCCACGTCGCCGCGCAGCAGCGCCTCGCGCAGGGCGGCGACGAAGACGCCGGTCCCGCCGATCTGCGCCAGGTTCTCCCGGGAGATGTCGCCGTACGTGGTGATCTCGACCAGCTCGACGGCGCGTCCGGTCACCTTGCTGACGGCCTCGGCGACGATGCCGGACTGCGCCATGGCGAGCTTGCTGCGCCGGGTGCCGAGCCGGAGCGGCTTGGTGTTCTCCCCACCCAGGGGTGAGTTGTCGGTCATGACCGCCCTCTATTCGGGTCGTTCAGGTCTGCCCGGGAGACGGCGGCCACCGTCTGCGGGTCGAGGTCGAAGAGTTCACGCAGCGCATCGGCGTACCCGGCACCGCCGGGCTCGCTGGCGAGCTGCTTGACCCGCACGGTGGGCGCGTGCAGGAGCTTGTCGACGACGCGGCGCACGGTCTGCGTGATCTCGGCGCGCTGCTTCTCGTCCAGGTCGGGAAGGCGTCCGTCGAGCCGTGCGATCTCGCCGGCCACCACATCGGCGGCCATGGTGCGCAGGGCGACGACGGTCGGGGTGATGTGTGCGGCCCGCTGGGCGGCGCCGAAGGCGGCGACCTCGTCGGCGACGAGCGTGCGCACCCGGTCCACATCGGCGGCCATCGGGGCGTCCGCGGACGCCTCGGCGAGCGACTCGATGTCGACGAGGCGCACACCGTCGACGCGGTGGGCCGCTCCGTCGATGTCACGCGGCATGGCGAGGTCGAGGAGGTGCAGCCGGACGGGACCGGTGGCCGCGGACCGCACGGGCACCCGGCGCACGGCCCGGTCCCGGGCGGCCACGGAACCGTTCTCCACCCAGGCGGCGTGCTGGTCCAGCTCACCGGGCGCCGCGGCGGCCGGGGCCGTGGACGGCTTGTACGCGGTGTCGAAGTCGACGCCGAGCGCGTCGGCGACGGACTCGGCGGTCAGCACGAGCCCGGTGGCACCGGTGCACGACACGACGACGTCGGCACGTGTCAGTTCGTCGGCCACCTCGCCCATCTCGACGGCGCGGGCCGAGCTCCGGCCGCTCTCGCCGAGGATCTCGACGAGCCGGTCGGCACGGGCCCGGGTCCGGTTGGCGACGACGACCTCGGCGACACCGGCGCGCACCAGGGTGGCGGCGGCGAGCGAGGACATCGAGCCGGCGCCGATCACGAGGGCACGCTTGCCGGCGGCCCACTCGGTGACCTCGGCGCCGTCCGCGAGCTGCTCCAGACCGAACGTGACGAGCGACTGCCCGGCCCGGTCGATCCCGGTCTCGCTGTGGGCGCGCTTGCCGACCCGCAGGGCCTGCTGGAAGAGGTCGTTGAGCAGACGTCCGGCGGTGTGGAGCTCCTGCCCCCGCGCGAGCGCGTCCTTGATCTGGCCGAGGATCTGGCCCTCGCCGACGACCATCGAGTCCAGCCCGCACGCCACCGAGAACAGGTGGTGGACGGCACGGTCCTCGTAGTGCACATAGAGATAGGGAGTGAGCTCGTCCAGTCCGACGCCGCTGTGCTGCGCGAGCAGCGTCGACAGCTCGGCGACGCCCGCGTGGAACTTGTCCACGTCCGCGTACAGCTCGATGCGGTTGCAGGTGGCCAGCACGGCCGCCTCGGTCGCGGGCTCCGCGGCGAGGGTGTCCTGCAGCAGCTTCGTCTGGGCATCGGCCGGCAGCGACGCCCGCTCCAGCACGGACACGGGGGCGCTGCGGTGGCTCAGTCCTACGACCAGGAGGCTCATGCCGGCATCACGGCGGGCATGTCCCCGTCGGGTCCCTTCCGGCCGGCGGGAGTGGCGCGCATGGGCGGCGCCTGACCGGCGTCGGCGTCCACGGCCGCGCCGCCCTCGGCGGCGGCTTCCTCACCGGCCTTGCGCTGCTCGTGGAAGGCCAGGATCTGGAGCTCGATCGACAGGTCGACCTTGCGCACGTCGACGCCGTCGGGCACGGAGAGCACCGTGGGCGCGAAGTTCAGGATGGAGGTCACCCCGGCGGCGACGAGCCGGTCGCAGACCTGCTGGGCCGCTCCGGGCGGGGTGGTGATGACTCCGATGGACACACCGTTGTCACTGATGATCCGGTCCAGGTCGTCGGTGTGCTGGACGGCGATCCCCGCGACGGGCGTACCCGCCATGGCGGGGTCCGCGTCGATCAGAGCGGCGACCCGGAAACCACGGGAGGCGAAGCCGCCGTAGTTGGCGAGCGCGGCGCCGAGGTTACCGATGCCGACGATGGCGACGGGCCAGTCCTGGGTGAGCCCGAGTTCACGGGAGATCTGGTAGACGAGATACTCGACGTCGTACCCGACACCGCGGGTGCCGTAGGAGCCCAGGTAGCTGAAGTCCTTGCGCAGCTTGGCGGAGTTGACCCCCGCCGCCGCGGCGAGTTCCTCGGAGGAGACCGTGGGAACCGAGCGCTCGGAGAGCGCCGTCAGTGCGCGTAGGTACAGCGGAAGCCGGGCGACGGTGGCCTCGGGAATTCCTCGGCTACGGGTCGCCGGTCGGTGAGTTCGGCCAGTTGCCACGGTGCTCCTGCGGGATGAGCGGGGCTGCAGGCGGTCGTATGTCCTATGACCGCCCCGTCGACAGCAGGCTATGTCTTTGTGAACGCGTGCACAAAGATAGTGTCCGTTTTGTCCGGTCAAAGTGACCGGGGTCACGCACTTTCCGCGCGTGGTCCCGGAACTCGCTACCTGATCAGCCCGTTGCGGGCCCGAAGGGGGCAAGGCGGTACACACTCCTCATGTCCACGCCCCCGAGACCACTCAAAACGCCCACGATGGTAACCGGATTTCACCCGGGAAGCCCCCTTCGCGCCCCCGCAGGCTCCGTCTACGCGCCGAGCGCCGCCCGCAGCCTCGCCGGGTCCACCCGCCAGAACGTGTGCTGTTCCTCATCGATCAGCACCACCGGGATCTGCTCCCAGTACTCCTTGTACAAGGCCTCGTCCCGCGTGATGTCCTTCTCCACCCACGACGCGCCGGTCTCCTCGCAGACCGAGCTCACCACCGACCGCGCCTCGTCACAGAGATGACAGCCGGGCTTCCCCACGAGGGTCACCACCCGGTCCGCGGGCTTCTTCTTCGCACGACGCAGCAGGGCACTCATACCCTCATTCTGCGCCCCCGGGACACCCGCGCCCTCACCCGTTCGGCAGGACCGTCCCGAAGAGTTCACACCGCCGCATCCCGCCGGGTCGGGAACGACCGAACGCAATGGCTATGCTCACGCCATGGCCGCTCTTGGATGGCTCACACCTCGCAGGCGCCCCGCGACAGCACGGAGCGTGCTGGCAGGCGAGGCCGCAGCCGAGGCAGCGCAGAAGGCGACACTCCCCGCCGACGAGTCCCCCTTTCCCCCCGACGCCACCGATCTTCTGACCGCCGCCGGAGAGCCCGGCGAGCCGGCGTTCCCGGTGGCCGGTGACGAGCGGGCGGCAGCCTTCTTCGACCTCGACAACACCGTCATGCAGGGCGCGGCGCTCTTCCACTTCGGCCGGGGCCTCTACAAGCGGAAGTTCTTCCAGCGACGGGAGCTGACCCGGTTCGCCTGGCAGCAGGCCTGGTTCCGGCTGGCCGGTGTCGAGGACCCGGAACACATGCAGGACGCCCGCGACAGCGCCCTGTCCATCGTCAAGGGCCACCGCGTCGCCGAGCTGATGTCCATCGGCGAGGAGATCTACGACGAGTACATGGCCGACCGCATCTGGCCCGGCACCCGCGCCCTCGCACAGGCCCACCTCGACGCGGGCCAGAAGGTCTGGCTGGTCACGGCGGCCCCCGTGGAGACCGCCACGATCATCGCCCGCCGCCTCGGCCTGACCGGCGCCCTGGGCACCGTCGCCGAATCGGTCGACGGCGTCTACACCGGCCGCCTGGTCGGTGAACCGCTGCACGGCCCGGCGAAGGCCGAGGCCGTACGCGCGCTGGCGGTCGCGGAAGGCCTGGACCTGGAGCGCTGCGCCGCGTACAGCGACTCGCACAACGACATCCCGATGCTCTCCCTGGTCGGCCACCCGTACGCGATCAACCCGGACAGCAAGCTGCGCAAGCACGCCCGGGCCCTGGACTGGCGGCTGCGCGACTACCGCACCGGCCGCAAGGCGGCCAAGGTCGGCATCCCGGCCGCAGCGGGCGTCGGCGCCCTGGCCGGTGGCACCGCGGCCGCCGTGGCCCTCCACCGCCGCCGCCGCTGAACCCGGACGCGCCGACCGCCACCCGCCCTCGGCCGCGTTCGGGTCTCGCCCCCGTTCCGGGCCACGCCCGGGGACGTACGGCCATACGTGAGGGGTTCGCCGACCTCCCCCACCCACCGCTCCGGCCAGTCGCGTTGCGTACGGACGACCACAACCCGTCGCCTCCGCAGACAGTTGATGAAGCAATTCGTTCATTTACCGGTCACGATCTGTCGCCTGAACCGTCACTTAGAGGCTACGGAAGCGACGTAACCGATGATTTTAGCAACTAGGCGTAGCACGGCCTGTACGAAGCGTTATTCTCCTCAGACGCATAAGGAGCTCGTCACCCACTACCACGGGTGACGGTTTTCGAACTGCACGTGATGGAAGCTCTGCCTCTGGGAGTCCCGTGTACCCACACGTCGGGGTTGACACCTCGGGCCTGGCTACGCTGCGCGCAACGGTCCTCGACCTCTTGCGCGGCTTCGTCCCCACCGCGTACGCCGCCCCCGCATTTGCCACCCCTGCACCTGCCGGCCCTTGCTATGCGCTGGCCGAACGCCCTGCGGCGGTCGGAAGACGCAGCAACCGCGGCGCCACGACCACGCCTGCCGTCCGCCGGCCGACAGCCGACAGCGACAGCGCGCGCATGATGGATCTCGTCGAGCGCGCGCAGGCCGGTGAGGCCGAGGCCTTCGGCCGCCTGTACGACCAGTACAGCGACACCGTGTACCGGTACATCTACTACCGTGTGGGAGGAAAGGCCACAGCGGAGGACCTCACCAGTGAGACGTTCCTGCGCGCACTCCGCCGCATCTCCACCTTCACCTGGCAGGGCCGCGACTTCGGCGCCTGGCTGGTCACCATCGCCCGGAACCTGGTCGCCGACCACTTCAAATCCAGTCGTTTCCGGCTGGAAGTGACCACCGGCGAAATGCTCGACGCCAACGAGGTCGCGCGGAGTCCCGAGGACTCGGTCCTGGAGTCCCTCTCCAACGCCGCGCTGCTCCAGGCCGTGCGACGGCTCAACCCACAGCAGCAGGAGTGCGTCACGCTGAGGTTCCTGCAGGGCCTCTCGGTCGCCGAGACCGCCCGGGTCATGGGCAAGAACGAGGGCGCGATCAAGACCCTGCAGTACCGCGCCGTCCGCACGCTCGCCCGCCTCCTGCCCGACGACGCCCGCTGAAATCCCTCGGACCCGCGGACCCGCCGCGTGACGGCCGCGGACACCCCACGGCCGCCCACGGGGCACCTGCCGACCGCCTCGGGGACCGCCTGGCGGCGCGCCCACCGGCGCCCCCGCCACACCGCCGCCGTCACCTCCGGTGACGCCCTCGTGACACACTGCAGGATCCCCCGTCGTCCGTAACCCAACTGCCGCGCCACTCGTTGTGCCGGATGCAGGCCCCCTGTCGCCACCCGGACCGGATCCACTCGCTCGATCGTGTGGAAAAGCGTCCGGTGGGCAACCTTCCGGACCCTCAGGGGAGTCGACCGTCATGACGAGAGGAGGTGCCGCCAGTGATCGCAAACGTTTCGGCACACCGGCGGGCGAACGCCTTCGCCCAGGCCCTGGAGGAGCAGTCGCCCCAGGGTGCGGCGGCCGTACAGCCCGAGGAACCGGCCGAACAGGCCGACCACGGAACGCTGTCGGCCCTGGCGAACGGCCTCGGTGAGCTACCGAAGCCTCAATTGGATCCCGAGGTCAAAGTGGTGCAGCGAGCCCAGCTCGTCGCCGCCATGGAAACCATGTTCGCCGAAGGTGGTGCGTCCACGGGCCTTACGGTGCCCGAACAACGGGGCAAGGGAGCCCACCGGGCCTCCCCGCTCCGGAAATTGCGTCCACGCTCCCGCTGGGCCAAGGGCCTCACCGCCGGCGGGCTCACGGTCGGAGTGGCCGCGGGAGCCTTCGGCGGAGTCGCCGCCGCCAGCTCCGACGCCCTGCCGGGAGACTCCCTGTACGGGCTCAAGCGCGGCATGGAGGACATCCACCTCGGCATGGCCAACGGCGACGCCGACCGCGGCGAGGTCTACCTCGACCAGGCGTCGACCCGCCTGAGCGAAGCCCGCCGGCTGATGGAGCGCGCCCGCGCCGGCGAGATGGATCACGAGTCGCTCGGCGAGGTCAGACGCACGCTCGACGGCATGACGCAGAACGCCATCGAGGGCCACCGCCTGCTCCACGCCGCCTACCAGCGGGACGGCTCCCTCGGACCGATCCAGACGCTGGACACCTTCTCCCGCTCGCACCGCGCGAGCTGGAGCAGCCTCCGCGACCGGCTGCCCGTCCAGTTGAGCGACATCGGCGACAAGGTCAGTTCCGTCTTCGAGGCCATGGACCAGGAGGTCGCCCCCCTGCAGGCCCTGCTCCCACGCACCCCGGACAGCGGCGACGACGTACGGCGGTCCGGCTCCCCGGGCCACGGCACGGGCTCCTCGAAGTCGGCCGACACGACGCCGTCCTCGCCGGCGCCACGCGGCAGCGTGGACGGCAGCACGACTCCGAAACCCTCCGGCTCGGGCAGCAGCCCGTCCGAGGGCCTGGTCGACGGCGGCACGGACGGCCTGCTGGACGACCTTCCCACCAGCGGCGCCACCCCGTCCGCCCCGGGCGGCAAAGCCGACCCGTCCCCCGCACCGGACGTGACCCTGCCGCCCCTGCTCCCGGGCCTGCTGCCCGGCCTCGGCATCGACGGCGAGCACCACGAGCCGTAGCCGGCCGGGGACGCGAGGAGGGGGCCGCCCGATCGGCGGCCCCCTCCTCGTCGGCGTGCTCCCGGTCAGAAGAAGACCGAACGGCGCTGCACCAGCAGCCTGTACAGCGTGTGCTGGATCTGTTCCCGCACCTGGTCGGTCAGGTTGAACATCAGCATCGGGTCCTCCGCCGCCTCGGGCGGATAGCCGTCCGTCTCGATCGGCTCACCGAACTGGATCGTCCACTTCGTCGGCAACGGCACCGCCCCCAGCGGCCCCAGCCACGGAAACGTCGGCGTGATGGGGAAGTAGGGGACTCCCAGGATCCGCGCCAGCGTCTTCGAGTTGCCGATCATCGGATAGATCTCCTCGGCGCCCACGATCGAGCACGGCACGATCGGCACCCCGGCCCGCAGCGCCGTCGACACGAAGCCGCCCCGCCCGAAGCGCTGCAGCTTGTACCGCTCGCCGAACGGCTTGCCGAGGCCCTTGAAGCCCTCCGGCATCACGCCGACGACCTCGCCGCGCTGCAGCAGCCGTTCCGCGTCCTCCGCGCACGCCAGCGTGTGACCGGCCTTCCTGGCCAGCTCGTTGACCACGGGCAGCATGAAGACCAGGTCGGCCGCGAGCAGCCGCAGATGCCGCTCCGCCGGATGGTTGTCGTGCACGGCGACCTGGAGCATCAGCCCGTCCAGCGGAAGCGTCCCCGAGTGGTTGGCCACGATGAGCGCCCCACCGTCCGACGGGATGTTCTCGATGCCCTTGACCTCGACCCGGAAGTACGTCTCCGCGAGCGGCCGCAGCACCGACATGAGGACCTGGTCGGTGAGTTCCTTGTCGTAGCCGAACTCGTCGACGTCGTACTCACCCGTGACCCGCCGCCGCAGGAACGCGAGCCCGCCCGCGATCCGCCTGTCCCACGCACCGCGCCCCGAGGCCTCCTGCGGCTCCTGGGAGGCCGCCGCGGCCTGGTCGGCCCCCTCCGGCACCTGTCCGCCCGGCAGGGCGCTGACGGGCGCGGCACCGGCCCCCGTGGGCGTCTGCCCCCGGCCGGCGCCCGGCAGCACGGTTCTGCGCCGGGCCGCACCGGAGCGCGAACGGTCGTCGTCGAACGGAAGGACCTTGGCGTCCGCCATCGTGGGTCGCGCTCCTCTACCTGGCGCCGTGAGTCGAATGTGCCGTGCCGGCCGCGTCCCCGGCGAACGGCAGGTCGGCCAGCCGGCCGACGGCCCTGCTCATCCTCTCGGGCGGCAGCAGCCCCGGCCCCCGGCTCCGCGCGAACTCCGCGAACGTCTCCGCGGTGGTGAACACCGGCCGGAAACCCAGCGTCTCGCGCATCTGCACGGTCGAGACCACTCTGCCATGGGTGAGCAGCCGGATCTGTTCCGGCGAGAAGTCACTCATCCCGACCGTACGGAGCGCCGAGCCCACCCAGGTGACGGCGGGCAGCAGGACCGGCACGGTCGGCCGGCCGAGCCGCCTCGAGCACTGCGAGAGCAGCAGCACCCCGTCGCCCGCGATGTTGAACGTGCCGCTGTTCAGCGTCCCGCGCCGGGGCTCACCGGCCGCGATCTCCAGGACGTCGAGGACGTCGTCCTCGTGGACGAACTGGAGCCGGGGGTCGTAGCCGAAGACCGTCGCCAGGACCGGCAGTGACAGGTAGTCGGCGAGCGGTGAATCGGGGGCGGGACCGAGGATGTTCGCGAACCTGAGCACGCACACGGCCACGTCCGGCCGGCGGCGGGCGAAGCCGCGCACGTAACCCTCGACCTCCACCGCGTCCTTCGCGAAGCCGCCGCTGGGCAGGGACTTGGGCGGGGTCGTCTCGGTGAAGACCGCAGGATCACGCGGTGCCGAACCGTAGACACTCGTGCTGGACTTCACCACGAGCCGCTGGACGGCAGGGGACTTCTGGCACGCACCCAGCAGCTGCATGGTGCCGATGACGTTGGTCTCCTTGACCGCCGTCCGGCCGCCCGCGCCGAGCACCCTGGCGGAGACGTCCAGATGGACGACGGTGTCCACGGAGTGCTCGGCCAGGACCCTGGCGATCGCGGACTGCCGGATGTCCGCCATGACGAACACGGCGTCACCCAGTCGGTGCCCGGGCGTGACCGCGTCGACCGCGATCACCCGGTCCACCCCGGGATCGCGCTGCACACGCCGTACGAAGCGGCCTGCCAGCTGCCGGGCCGCGCCTGTGACGAGCACGATCTTCCCCAAGATCAGCGCCTTCCGTCGGTCGTTCCTCGAACGGGGTGTTCCCCTGGCCGTCACCGTAGCCGGTGGACGTCGGCGTGTGACGACCCCATGACCGGCTTTACCGAACCGATGGCGGGAAACACACCGACGCCGCAGGACACCGGGCGGGAGAGGCCCTGGACGCGGGCCGGGAGCGCCCCGGGCACCGCCCGGGTGGACCCGGCCGGAGAAGCGCCGAGGCCCCCCCACCAGGACGGCGGGAGGGCCTCGAACTCACGAACTGCGTTCGCTTACTTCTTGTTGCGACGCTGAACGCGCGTGCGCTTGAGCAGCTTGCGGTGCTTCTTCTTGGCCATCCGCTTACGCCGCTTCTTGATAACAGAGCCCACGACTACCCTCGCTCACTTCTTCTTCACTGGTGCGGGGCGTCTGGGCCCACACGACCTACGTCGGCCTAGCCTACCCGCCACCGCGTGAGGGACGTAATCCGAGGGCGACGTCAGGCCGACTCCACCCCCACGAAGGACTCCCGGAGATACTCGTGAACCGCTTGCTCCGGGACCCGGAAGGACCTTCCCACCCTGATCGCAGGCAGATGACCGCTGTGTACCAAGCGGTACACGGTCATCTTCGACACCCTCATGACCGAGGCGACTTCCGCCACGGTCAGAAACTTGACCTCGTTGAGAGGCCTCTCGCTGCCAGCAGCCATGACCCACCTGTACCTTCCGCACGAGACGCGCCCCGGCTTCCCCTCCGGTGACTCTTCGTCGCTGTGCGCTCACTCCCCAGATTAGGGGCGGGTGATGCGAGTGGGGAAGAGGTGAGACGATCGGCCGCCTACTGTGACAGACGTGCCCGATTGAGTACATACCGAGTGAGCGGCCGGTAGTACTCCGATCGCACCCCGTCATCGACAGGGACAGCGACGGACACCCGCCCCTCGGCCTCCCCCACGAACAGCGCGGGATCGTCCGTATCGGCCAGGCCGATCGCCTCGATCCCCAGCTGACCTGCACCGCAGACCCAGCCGTGGTCCCCGACCACCAACTCCGGCAGCACCTCCCGGGTCTCGGCGATCCGCTCCAGCACGGCCCGGACCGGCAGCGGCGAGTGGGTGTGCGCGCCGGTCCCACTTCCCGGGGACCGCACGCCCGGTTCGCGCACCAGCGCGACCCCCCGTACGTAGTCGAGGTGGTACGTACGTACGCCGAACGGGGTCGTTATGTCGACACATCGGCCCTGCGCGGGTGTGAGCACCGTGCACCCGACCGCCGACACGGCGTCTGCCAGCCCGGCGTAGAACCCGAGCAGCCGGTGCGGATGCCCGGTCCCGAACAGCACCGGGGCCCGCCTCCGCGCCGCGTCCGCCAGCCGCTCCGCGAACGCCTCCAGACCGGCCAGTGTCCGCTCCGGATCGATCACATCGAGCCCCGACACATGACCGGGGTCGTCCGACACCCCGCATCGGTCGGCCATCAGCCGCAGCAGGTCCCGCTCCCCCCAGGCCCGGTCCGGATCGAGCCCCAGCATCACGCGCGGATCCCTCGCCGCGAAGAGCCGATAGCTCCGCAGGCTGTTCTCCCGCGACGTGGCCACGGGCCCGGCCAGCCGGGCCGCCAGCAGATGAGCGCGCAGCGCTCCGGTGCTCAACACCCTCCCGATGCTGCCCCACTGGGGCCCGCCGGGCGGCAGAACGCGCGACCGCCCCACCGTTGGCGTAACCGGACTTGCGCGGGAGGCCGTGGCCGCACTCAGGCCGGCACCTGCCTCAGGCGAGCAGCCCCCGCAGCGGGAACACCGAGCGCCTGGTCGCCAGCACCGCCTGGTCCAGCCGGTCCGCCGGGTCGTACCCGTCCTCCCACGCCTGCCACGACGGCGTACGCCCGTCCGTCATCCGGGCCGGCCCCAACTGCCGCGTACGGGCGTAGACCTCGTCCCGCCACGAGGACGGGATCACCGACTCCGGATCCACCGGAGCGTGCGCGGCGATGCCCACCAGATGGGTCCATGACCGCGGCACCACGTCCACCACCGCGTACCCCCCGCCCCCCAGCGCCACCCAACGCCCGTCCTCCGCGAAGGAATGGGCGAGATCGTGACAGGCCGTCATGACCGCGCGCTGGGCGTCCAGGGACACGGCGAGGTGGGCCAGCGGGTCCTCGAAGTGCGTGTCGGCCCCGTGCTGGGTCACCAGCACCTGCGGCCGGAAGTCCGCCAGCAGCTCCGGGACCACCGCGTGGAACGCCCGCAGCCACCCCGCGTCCCCCGTACCCGCCGGCAGCGCCACGTTCACCGCGCCGCCCTCACCCGCGCCGGAACCGGTCTCCTCCGGCCAGCCGGTCTGCGGGAACAACGTGCGCGGGTGCTCGTGCAGCGACACGGTCAGGACCCGCGGGTCCTCCCAGAACGCCGCCTGCACCCCGTCCCCGTGGTGGACGTCCACGTCGACGTACGCCACCCGTTCCGCTCCCAGTTCCAGGAGCCGGGCGATGGCCAGCGCCGGGTCGTTGTAGATGCAGAAGCCCGCTGCGCCGCCGGGCATGGCGTGGTGCAGGCCGCCCGTGAAGTTCACGGCGTGCGCGGTCTCCCCGCGCCACACCGACTCCGCGGCCCCCACCGAGAGCCCGGCAATGAGCGCCGACACCCCGTGCATCCCGGCGAACGCTGGATCGTCGGCCGTCCCGAGCCCGTACGCCTGATCGGCGGCCCGCGGGTCCGCTGACGCGGCCCTGACCGCCGCCACGTAGTCCTCGCGGTGCACCAGCCGCAGCGTGGACTCCCCCGCGGCCTTCGCCGACCGCACGTCCACCGCCCCGTCGAGGCCGAACGCCCGGACCAGCCCCATCGTCAGCGCCAGTCTCACAGGGTCCATCGGATGACCGGACCCGAAGTCGTAACCCGTTACTGCCTCATCCCACATCAGCCGCGCGCGCCCGCTCATGCCCGCCACCGTATCGGGCGGACTCCGAGCCGAACGACCGGGCGTACACGAGCGTCGCAAGGACCAGCACCATCGGCACGACCATCGCACCGCGATAGCTCCACGCATCGCCGAGTGCGCCCACCAGCGGCGACCCGACCAGGAACCCCACATAGTTGAAGACGTTCAGCCGGGCCACGGCCACATCGCTCGCCCCGGGGAACATCCGCCCCGCGGCCGCGAACGTCTGCGGCACGATCACACAGAGCCCGAACCCGAGCATGGTGAACCCGAGCATCCCCCACCATGCCCCCGGCGCCACGGCGACCACTGCGAACCCCGCGGCCGCCAGGACACTCCCGCCCCGCACCACGGCCACCGCCCCGAACCGCCGCACCCCGAGGTCCCCGACGGCCCGTCCCAGCAACGTGGTCACCATGTAGACGTTGTACGGGACCGTCGCCAGCTGCTCCGAACTGCCCAGCACGTCCTGCAGGTACTTCGCGCTCCAGTTGGAGACCGTCGAGTCCCCGATGTACGCGAACGCCATCACCAGGCAGAGCGGCAGGAGCAGGGTGAACGGCACCGCCACCTCCGCCCCCGGCCCGGACGACGCCTCGGCGGGGTCCTTGCCCTCCGCGTACCACCGGCTCCCCACGAGGGCCGCGGGCAGCAGAAGGAGCACGGCCGGCAGGTAGGACACGAGCAACGACAGATCCCAGTGGGCGCCGGCCCACGCCGTCGACGCCCCCACGATCCCGCCCAGGCTGTAGGCGGCGTGGAACCCGAGCATGATGCTGCGCCCGTACGCCCGCTGGAGACTGACGCCCATCATGTTCATCGAGGCGTCCAACGCACCGACGGCCAGACCGAAGACGCCGAGCGCCACGGCGACCTGCCACACCCGGCTGCCGGCGCCGACGCCGAGGAGCGCCAGCAGCACGACGGGCTGCGCCCACCGGAGCACGACCCCGGGCCGCACCCGCGCGACGACCTTCTCGGTGGCCACACTGGCCACCCCCGCCAGGACCGGTACGGCTGCCAGGAAGACGGGCAGCAGCCCGTCCGATATCCCGTACCGGTCCTGGATGGCCGGGATACGCGTCACGAGCAGCGCGAAGGCCACCCCCTGCACCAGGAAGCTGAGGGCCAGGGACACCCTGCCGTGACGCAACCGCGCATCCGTCATGGCCGCGAGCGTAGAGCGCCGGGCTACCGCTGGGTAGATCGATCAGGCAAGCAGTTTGGGGAGCTGCGACATGTCGGAGAAGTGCCCGGTGACGCCGACGAGCCGGTCCGCCGGCATCATCGAGGTGAATCCGTACACGTCCATCCCGGCCGCGCGGGCGGCCTCGACGCCGAGCGGGCTGTCCTCGACGACGACACACCGCTCGGGGGCGACACCCATGCGCTCGGCAGCGTGGAGGAACAGGTCCGGGGCGGGCTTTCCGCGGCCGACGTCCTCGGAGCTGAAGATCCACTCGTCCTCGAACCACTGGTCCAGCCCGGTCCTGCGGTGTCCTGCCGCGATCTTCTGGTGGCTTCCGGACGAGGCGACGCAGTACGCCACCCCTTCGGCGACGAGCGTGCCGAGGAGCTCCTCGACGCCCTCCACCACGACCAGCTCGTCCTGGAACGCGGCGATGGTTCGCCTGTGCAGTTCCTCGTCGAATGACTCGGGGAGCTTCTGGCCGGTCCGCTCCTCCACGAGGTCGTGCACCCGGTGGACAGCGGCCCCCATGTAGTCGCGGAGCGACTCCTCGTACGAGGTGGGGTGGCCGAGCTCGGTGAGGTAGCCGGCGAGGACGGTGTTGGAGAGCGGCTCACTGTCGACGAGCACACCATCGTTGTCGAAGATGACCAGTTCGTAGCGCATGGTTCGACCCTAGACGCTCAGAACGCAGAAAAGCCCCGTGCCACAAGGGCACGGGGCTTTCCCGGAATAATTGTTCGGCGGCGTCCTACTCTCCCACAGGGTCCCCCCTGCAGTACCATCGGCGCTGAAAGGCTTAGCTTCCGGGTTCGGAATGTAACCGGGCGTTTCCCTAACGCAATGACCACCGAAACACTATGAAATTAACCAACACCGGATGAAAACACGGCCGTTCGTTATTTCAGAACTAACACAGTGGACGCGAGCAACTGAGGACAAGCCCTCGGCCTATTAGTACCAGTCAGCTCCACCCGTTACCGAGGCTTCCACATCTGGCCTATCAACCCAGTCGTCTACTGGGAGCCTTAACCACTCAAGGTGGTGGGAATACTCATCTTGAAGCAGGCTTCCCGCTTAGATGCTTTCAGCGGTTATCCTTTCCGAACGTAGCCAACCAGCCATGCCCTTGGCAGGACAACTGGCACACCAGAGGTTCGTCCGTCCCGGTCCTCTCGTACTAGGGACAGCCCTTCTCAATATTCCTACGCGCACAGCGGATAGGGACCGAACTGTCTCACGACGTTCTAAACCCAGCTCGCGTACCGCTTTAATGGGCGAACAGCCCAACCCTTGGGACCGACTCCAGCCCCAGGATGCGACGAGCCGACATCGAGGTGCCAAACCATCCCGTCGATATGGACTCTTGGGGAAGATCAGCCTGTTATCCCCGGGGTACCTTTTATCCGTTGAGCGACAGCGCTTCCACAAGCCACTGCCGGATCACTAGTCCCGACTTTCGTCCCTGCTCGACCCGTCGGTCTCACAGTCAAGCTCCCTTGTGCACTTACACTCAACACCTGATTGCCAACCAGGCTGAGGGAACCTTTGGGCGCCTCCGTTACTCTTTAGGAGGCAACCGCCCCAGTTAAACTACCCATCAGACACTGTCCCTGATCCGGATCACGGACCCAGGTTAGACATCCAGCACGACCAGAGTGGTATTTCAAGGACGACTCCACAACCACTGGCGTGGCCGCTTCAAAGTCTCCCACCTATCCTACACAAGCCGAACCGAACACCAATATCAAACTATAGTAAAGGTCCCGGGGTCTTTCCGTCCTGCTGCGCGAAACGAGCATCTTTACTCGTAGTGCAATTTCACCGGGCCTATGGTTGAGACAGTCGAGAAGTCGTTACGCCATTCGTGCAGGTCGGAACTTACCCGACAAGGAATTTCGCTACCTTAGGATGGTTATAGTTACCACCGCCGTTTACTGGCGCTTAAGTTCTCAGCTTCGCACACCCGAAAGTGCACTAACCGGTCCCCTTAACGTTCCAGCACCGGGCAGGCGTCAGTCCGTATACATCGCCTTACGGCTTCGCACGGACCTGTGTTTTTAGTAAACAGTCGCTTCTCGCTGGTCTCTGCGGCCACCCCCAGCTCATGGAGTAAATCCAATCACCAGTGATGGCCCCCCTTCTCCCGAAGTTACGGGGGCATTTTGCCGAGTTCCTTAACCATAGTTCACCCGAACGCCTCGGTATTCTCTACCTGACTACCTGAGTCGGTTTAGGGTACGGGCCGCCATGAAACTCGCTAGAGGCTTTTCTCGACAGCATAGGATCATCCACTTCACCACAATCGGCTCGGCATCAGGTCTCAGCCTTAATGTGTGACGGATTTGCCTACCACACGGCCTACACCCTTACCCCGGGACAACCACCGCCCGGGCTGGACTACCTTCCTGCGTCACCCCATCGCTTACCTAATACAAGTCTGGTTCGTCGGCTCCACCACTACCCTCAACTCCGAAGAGATCGGGCCGGCTTCACGGACTTAGCATCGCCTGATTCAGTATTGGGCGTTTCAAAGCGGGTACCGGAATATCAACCGGTTGTCCATCGACTACGCCTGTCGGCCTCGCCTTAGGTCCCGACTTACCCTGGGCAGATCAGCTTGACCCAGGAACCCTTAGTCAATCGGCGCACACGTTTCTCACGTGTGTATCGCTACTCATGCCTGCATTCTCACTCGTGAACCGTCCACAACTCGCTTCCGCGGCTGCTTCACCCGGCACACGACGCTCCCCTACCCATCCATACTCCCGTTGGGGATATGTGTATGAATGACACGACTTCGGCGGTACGCTTGAGCCCCGCTACATTGTCGGCGCGGAATCACTTGACCAGTGAGCTATTACGCACTCTTTCAAGGGTGGCTGCTTCTAAGCCAACCTCCTGGTTGTCTCTGCGACTCCACATCCTTTCCCACTTAGCGTACGCTTAGGGGCCTTAGTCGATGCTCTGGGCTGTTTCCCTCTCGACCATGGAGCTTATCCCCCACAGTCTCACTGCCGTGCTCTCACTTACCGGCATTCGGAGTTTGGCTAAGGTCAGTAACCCGGTAGGGCCCATCGCCTATCCAGTGCTCTACCTCCGGCAAGAAACACACGACGCTGCACCTAAATGCATTTCGGGGAGAACCAGCTATCACGGAGTTTGATTGGCCTTTCACCCCTAACCACAGGTCATCCCCCAGGTTTTCAACCCTGGTGGGTTCGGTCCTCCACGAAGTCTTACCTCCGCTTCAACCTGCCCATGGCTAGATCACTCCGCTTCGGGTCTAGAGCGTGCAACTCAATCGCCCTATTCGGACTCGCTTTCGCTACGGCTTCCCCACACGGGTTAACCTCGCTACACACCGCTAACTCGCAGGCTCATTCTTCAAAAGGCACGCAGTCACGACTGCATGTGCAAGCACATACAGCGACGCTCCCACGGCTTGTAGGCACACGGTTTCAGGTACTATTTCACTCCGCTCCCGCGGTACTTTTCACCATTCCCTCACGGTACTATCCGCTATCGGTCACCAGGGAATATTTAGGCTTAGCGGGTGGTCCCGCCAGATTCACACGGGATTTCTCGGGCCCCGTGCTACTTGGGTGTCTCTCAAACGAGCCGTTGATGTTTCAGCTACGGGGGTCTTACCCTCTACGCCGGACCTTTCGCATGTCCTTCGCCTACATCAACGGTTTCTGACTCGCCTCACAGCCGGCAGACTGTGAAAGAGAGATCCCACAACCCCGTATGCGCAACCCCTGCCGGGTATCACACGCATACGGTTTGGCCTGATCCAGTTTCGCTCGCCACTACTCCCGGAATCACGGTTGTTTTCTCTTCCTGAGGGTACTGAGATGTTTCACTTCCCCTCGTTCCCTCCACACTGCCTATGTGTTCAGCAGCGGGTGACAGCCCATGACGGCTGCCGGGTTTCCCCATTCGGAAACCCCCGGATCAAAGCTTGGTTGACAGCTCCCCGGGGACTATCGTGGCCTCCCACGTCCTTCATCGGTTCCTGGTGCCAAGGCATCCACCGTGCGCCCTTAAAAACTTGGCCACAGATGCTCGCGTCCACTGTGCAGTTCTCAAACAACGACCAGCCACCCATCACCCCACCCTTACAGGCGAGTTCACTGGGGCCGGCAACCGAAGGCGACCTCACGGCCATACCTTCAGATACCCAACAGCGTGCCCGGCACAATCAACCCGTTCTCGTGTTCCACGCCGAAGCAGTACTAACGAAAACCAGCCAACCGTGCCGAATAGTCAACGTTCCACCCATGAGCAACCAGCACCGAACATTCGCCGGTGTACTGGCCTCTGACCCGGAAAACCGGGTAAGAAGTGCTCCTTAGAAAGGAGGTGATCCAGCCGCACCTTCCGGTACGGCTACCTTGTTACGACTTCGTCCCAATCGCCAGTCCCACCTTCGACAGCTCCCTCCCACAAGGGGTTGGGCCACCGGCTTCGGGTGTTACCGACTTTCGTGACGTGACGGGCGGTGTGTACAAGGCCCGGGAACGTATTCACCGCAGCAATGCTGATCTGCGATTACTAGCAACTCCGACTTCATGGGGTCGAGTTGCAGACCCCAATCCGAACTGAGACCGGCTTTTTGAGATTCGCTCCGCCTCGCGGCATCGCAGCTCATTGTACCGGCCATTGTAGCACGTGTGCAGCCCAAGACATAAGGGGCATGATGACTTGACGTCGTCCCCACCTTCCTCCGAGTTGACCCCGGCAGTCTCCTGTGAGTCCCCATCACCCCGAAGGGCATGCTGGCAACACAGAACAAGGGTTGCGCTCGTTGCGGGACTTAACCCAACATCTCACGACACGAGCTGACGACAGCCATGCACCACCTGTATACCGACCACAAGGGGGGCACCATCTCTGATGCTTTCCGGTATATGTCAAGCCTTGGTAAGGTTCTTCGCGTTGCGTCGAATTAAGCCACATGCTCCGCTGCTTGTGCGGGCCCCCGTCAATTCCTTTGAGTTTTAGCCTTGCGGCCGTACTCCCCAGGCGGGGAACTTAATGCGTTAGCTGCGGCACCGACGACGTGGAATGTCGCCAACACCTAGTTCCCAACGTTTACGGCGTGGACTACCAGGGTATCTAATCCTGTTCGCTCCCCACGCTTTCGCTCCTCAGCGTCAGTAATGGCCCAGAGATCCGCCTTCGCCACCGGTGTTCCTCCTGATATCTGCGCATTTCACCGCTACACCAGGAATTCCGATCTCCCCTACCACACTCTAGCTAGCCCGTATCGAATGCAGACCCGGGGTTAAGCCCCGGGCTTTCACATCCGACGTGACAAGCCGCCTACGAGCTCTTTACGCCCAATAATTCCGGACAACGCTTGCGCCCTACGTATTACCGCGGCTGCTGGCACGTAGTTAGCCGGCGCTTCTTCTGCAGGTACCGTCACTTTCGCTTCTTCCCTGCTGAAAGAGGTTTACAACCCGAAGGCCGTCATCCCTCACGCGGCGTCGCTGCATCAGGCTTTCGCCCATTGTGCAATATTCCCCACTGCTGCCTCCCGTAGGAGTCTGGGCCGTGTCTCAGTCCCAGTGTGGCCGGTCGCCCTCTCAGGCCGGCTACCCGTCGTCGCCTTGGTAGGCCATCACCCCACCAACAAGCTGATAGGCCGCGGGCTCATCCTTCACCGCCGGAGCTTTTAACCCCGTCCCATGCGGGACAGAGTGTTATCCGGTATTAGACCCCGTTTCCAGGGCTTGTCCCAGAGTGAAGGGCAGATTGCCCACGTGTTACTCACCCGTTCGCCACTAATCCACCCCGAAAGGCTTCATCGTTCGACTTGCATGTGTTAAGCACGCCGCCAGCGTTCGTCCTGAGCCAGGATCAAACTCTCCGTGAATGTTTTCCCGTAATCGGGATCACAACACGAGAGCGGAACAACCGATCGGAATAAGAACGGTTGTTCACAGCGTCCTCGCTGTTGTTGCCTACCGGACCGGTAAAGGCCGGCAGGACTTTTTCAAAGGAACCACCAACCTGCCGAAGCAGGCCGGGGTATCAACATATCTGGCGTTGACTTTTGGCACGCTGTTGAGTTCTCAAGGAACGGACGCTTCCTTCGGTCCCGTTTCACCGGGGCCCTCCGGGCGCTTCCCTTCGTTCTTGCGTTTCCGACTCTATCAGACTCTTTCGTGTCCGATTCCCGGCCGAAGCGGGTTCCTGCTGTTTCGCTTTCCAGTTCTTCGCTTTCGCGTTTCCCTTTCCGGCGAGTCCGACTCTATCAGATCCTTTCGGGCCTGATTCCCGGTCAGCGGGTTTCGTCTTCCCGGCGGTTGGGCCGTTCCGACGAGTGAGACTTTAGCGGAATCCCCGGCCCCGACGCTAATCGGGTCACCTTCGAACGCTGATTCCCATTTCGCACATGCGCACAGAAAAACGTACGACAGATGTCGCGCGTTTCGAGTGGTTACTGCGGAATGGCTGTCCGGGGACCGACCGGGGTCGGCGCTCACGTCGGACAACTCGGAGCACACTACGGACCACCTGGGACCGTGTCAACCTCCGGTCGCCACCCGCCGGTCGCCGGCATCGGCGAGGTGGGGTGGGCCACCGCCGTGACGCCGCACGGCGGTGGTTCGCGGGCGTGGTGAGCGGCGTGGGATTGCCGGCCGCGGTGGAGTGGCCGGTCAGCCGTTTCCGGAGGCCAGCTCGCGGCTGCGGTCGCGGGCCGCCTCCAGGGCGGCGATGAGAGCGGCCCGTACGCCGTGGTTCTCCAGTTCCCTGATGGCACTGATGGTGGTGCCGGCGGGGCTGGTGACGGCCTCGCGGAGCTTCACCGGGTGTTCGCCGCTGTCCCGCAGCATGATCGCGGCGCCGATGGCGGCCTGGACGATCAGATCGTGCGCCTGTGCCCGGGGCAGGCCCAGCAGGATGCCCGCGTCCGTCATGGCCTCCACGAGGTAGTAGAAGTAGGCGGGTCCGGAACCGGAGAGCGCGGTCGCCGCGTCCTGCTGCGACTCGGGGACGCGCAGCGTCTTGCCGACACCGCCGAAGATGGCGTCCGCGTGGGCCAGGTGCTCGGCGGTGGCGTGGCTGCCCGCCGAGATGACGGACATGCCCTCGTCCACGAGGACGGGCGTGTTGGGCATGACGCGTACGACCGGGGTCCCGGCGGTGAGGCGTTCCTCGATGAACGCGGTCGTGATGCCGGCGGCCGCGCTGATGACGAGGCGGTCGGCGGTGACGTGGGGGGCCAGTTCGCCCAGGAGGGTGCCCATGTCCTGGGGCTTGACCGCGAGGATGAGGATGTCGGCGGCCTTCGCCGCCTCCGCGTTGCTCACGGCCTCGACGCCGTAGCGGGTACGGAGCTCCTCGGCCCGCTCCGAGCGGCGGGTGGTGACCAGCAGGCCCGGTGCCCGCCAGCCGGCCCGGATCATGCCGCTGAGCAGGGCCTCGCCGATCTTTCCTGTGCCGAGGACTGCGACTGTCTGGGTCATGCGGTTCATCCTCCGGGTGGCGGTTCGCGTCGTCGCCGCCATCCTCGCACCGGCGCGTCAGCTGGTGCGGCGGCGGAGGGTGACCGCTCCGAGGCAGAGGACGAGCAGGGCGCAGCCCGCGACGACCAGGATGTCGCGGGAGAAGTCGGCGGTGACGTCCGTGTGGGTGAGGACTTGGTTCATGCCGTCGACCGCGTACGACATGGGAAGGACGTTCGAGATCGCCTCGAGGACGGGGTGCATCCGGTCGCGCGGGGTGAACAGGCCGCACAGGAGCAGCTGCGGGAAGATCACGGCCGGCATGAACTGGACCGCCTGGAACTCGGAAGCGGCGAACGCCGAGACGAACAGGCCGAGCGCGGTGCCCAGGAGTGCGTCGAGCAGGGCGACCAGCAGGAGGAGCCAGGGCGATCCGGTGACGTCCAGTCCGAGCACCCACACGGACAGGGCGGTGGCCAGGACCGACTGGACGACGGCGACTGCGCCGAACGCCAGCGCGTAACCGGCGATCAGGTCGCCCTTGCGCAGGGGCATGGCCAGGAGGCGTTCCAGCGTGCCCGAGGTGCGTTCGCGCAGGGTGGCGATCGAGGTCACCAGGAACATGGTGATCAACGGGAAGATCCCCAGCAGGGACGCACCGATGGAGTCGAAGGTGCGCGGACTGGCGTCGAAGACGAAGCGCAGCAGCGTGATCATCGACAAGGGGATGATCAGCAGCAGCGCGACGGTGCGGGGGTCGTGGCGGAGCTGTCGCAGGACGCGGGCGGCGGTGGCCAGGGTGCGGGCGGGGCTCACGGATGTGGCTGCGGCGCTCATCGTGTCGTCTCCTCGCGACTGGTGGCGGCTTCGTCCACGAGGTGGAGGAACGCCTCCTCGACGGTGGCGGAGCCGGTGCGGCTACGCAGGGCCTCGGGCGTGTCCTCGGCGAGGATCTCCCCCTCGCGCATCAGCAGCAGCCGATGGCACCGCTCGGCCTCGTCCATGACGTGCGAGGAGACGAGGATCGTGGTGCCCCGGTCGGCGGCGAGTGTGTGGAAGAGGTTCCACAGATCCCGCCGGAGCACGGGGTCGAGGCCGACGGTCGGTTCGTCGAGAACCAGGAGTTCGGGTGTGCCCAGCAGGGCGACGGCGAGGGAGACGCGGCTGCGCTGGCCGCCGGAGAGGTTCCCGGCCAGGGCGTCGGCGTGACCGGTGAGGTCGACGTCCTGGATGGCGCGGGTGACCGCGTCCCGGCGGGACTCGCCGTGACCGCGACCCGGCCGGAGCACGGCCGCGAAGTAGTCCAGGTTCTGGCGGACCGTGAGGTCGGTGTAGACCGACGGGGCCTGGGTGACGTAGCCGACGCGGGGGCGCAGCGCGGGGTGGCCGGCGGGGTGGCCGAGGACGTCGAGGGCCCCGGTGACCTTGGCCTGGGTCCCGACGACTGCGCGCATGAGCGTGGACTTGCCGCAGCCCGAGGGGCCCAGGAGGCCGGTGATCCTGCCCGGCTCGACGGTGAGGTCGAGGCTGCGCAGGACGGTGCGGTCCCCGCGTACGACAGTGAGTGCGCGGGCCTCGACGGCTGCCGGACCCGCGGCGCCCGAGTAATTCATCATTCGATGAATATGCGTCGCAGGGAGGCCCGCGTCAAGGGGATCGGCACGGGGTTCGGCCGGAGAGGGGGGCCGGCACCTCGCCGGGACGGCATGGAAAAGGCCCGTGCAGCGCGGCACGGGCCGGCCCCGGGTGACACGGCGGCTGCGGGCGGGGCGGAGGGAGGAGCGGGACCGGGGGGCCGGGGCGGGCGGCCGGTCGCGGAGGCCGCCTACCTGCGACCGGGCCGCTTGCCCTTGGCGCTCCTGCGGGCTGCCGGATTGCCGGTGCGGGTCGAGCGGCGCTTGACGTACTGGGCGAGCGCCGCCTCGTACTCCGTGCGCCGCAGCTTCTCGCCCGGCGCTTCGGCGAAGGAGCGGAAGAAGTAGGCGAGGAGCGAGCCGATGAAGCCGATCGACTTGAGGCCGCGCAGCCGGTCCTCGGCGGACGGGTCGGCGGGGCGGCGCGTGAAGCCCTCCCACGTCCTGCGGAAGGCGATGGCGCTGCAGATCGCGAACATCAGCACGACGAGCATGCCGACGAAGCCGCCGACCTCGGCGATCTCCAGTCCCTGGTACGCGAAGCGGAGCACGAAGCACGACGCCACGGCCGCCGCGAGGGAGCCGACGGTGACCCCCGCGCGCCGCAGCCCGTAGCCGCCGTCGTGGTCGACCCAGGTCGTACCGAAGAAACGGAGGGGTTCGGGCTGCGGCCCCGGTGCCGTACCGCCGGAGGTCATGCCGGATGCTTCGCTGTTCTCGCTCACGGGATCGATTATCCCCGGGCGAGGGCCGGCTGTGTCAGTCGCAGCGCGGGGCGATGTAGCCGTCGCTGCCCGTGTGCACGTAAGCGTCCGCCACAAACTGACCGCTGGCGATGTTGTCCCAGAGGTTCGACGTGCCGTACGGACCGGACACCCACTCCCCCGGCTTCTGGCAGTAGACCGGGACGCTCATCCCGTACGGCAGCGTCCGGACGATGCCGTACTGCGTGCCCGGGCCCTTGCGGACGTTCACCCGGTAGCCGGGGGCGATGGCGTAGGTGACGACGCTCGCGGCGAGCGTCGTCACCTCCTCGTCGCCCGTGGCCGTGCTGTCGGTGGTGCCGGTGTTCTCCCCAACGCCCATGAGGGCCTCCCCCGTTGAATTGGAAATGCGTGACGCGCAGGCTAACAAGCCCCACGCGCCTCGCACGCACCATCGACTAGGCTCCGTGCGTCGCGCTTGCGGACGAACACACGGGGGTGGGCGATGCCGCCGCTGCGAGGTACCGGATCGCATCCGGAAGCGGAGCATCCGGAGTACGCCGGGCAGTACCGGCTCGAGGCACGTCTCGGTGCGGGCGGCATGGGAGTGGTGCACCTGGCGCGCTCGCCCTCCGGGCTGCAGCTCGCGGTCAAGGTCGTGCACCGGCAGCATGCGGCGGACCCGGAGTTCAGGGCGCGTTTCCGCCAGGAGGTGGCTGCGGCCCGGCGGGTCAGCGGAGCGTTCACCGCACCGGTCGTGGACGCCGACCCGACCGCCGCGCTGCCCTGGATGGCCACCCTTTACGTGCCCGGCCCGACACTCTCCGCGCAGGTGAAACGGAACGGGCCGATGAGCCCCGCTGAGCTGCGCCGGCTCACCGCCGGGCTCGCCGAGGCGCTGCGGGACATCCACCGGGCCGGGGTCGTCCACCGCGACCTGAAGCCGAGCAACGTGCTGCTCCCCGACACCGGGCCCAAGGTCATCGACTTCGGGATCTCCCGGCCGTACGACAGTGACGTCCGCACCGAGACGGGCAAGCTGATCGGCTCGCCCCCGTACATGGCGCCCGAGCAGTTCCAGCGGCCCCGTGAGGTCGGGCCCGCCGCGGACGTGTTCGCGCTGGGGGCGGTGCTGGTGCACGCGGCGACGGGCCGGGGGCCCTTCGACTCGGACAGCCCCTACCTCGTGGCCTACCAGGTGGTGCACGACGAGGCCGATCTGGCGGGCGTACCCACGGACCTCGCCCCGCTCGTCGGACGGTGCCTGGCCAAGGACCCCGCCGAGCGGCCCACCCCTGACGAGATCATGGCGGCGCTGCACCCTCCGTCGTACGAGGCCACCGCGTTCGTACCGGCGCAGCGGCGCCCGGCCACCGTCGGTTCCGCCGTCGTCGGTTCCGCAGTCGCGACGGACAGGACGGACGAGAGCACGACGCATGTCCGGGCGGTGGAGCGACTGCCGTCCGGTCCCGGTACGGGGCGTACCCGCCCCACCCGGCGCCGGCTCGCCACCGCCGCCGCGGTGCTCGCCTCGCTGTCCGCCGGCTGCGTCTGGGCCGCGGGGGCGTGGGGCGGCGGTCCCGGGGCCGCGGACCCGGACGGGGGCGGCGCGCAGCGCCCGGCCGCCTTCGTGCCGTGGCAGACACCTCTGCGGTCCCCGGGCGGCTCGGCACCTTCCTGCTCCCCCGCGGGCGCCGCGCTGTACTGCGTCGCGGCCGGGTTCGGCATTGCGCGGCTGGACCCGTCGGACGGCCGGGTCCTGTGGTCACGCCGCAGCGGATCGTCCGGCGACGCGGAACTGGGCACGGTCCCCGGTGGCCCCGCGTACACCGCCGTGCCCGGCGGAGAGCTCCGGGCCTACGCCCCCGGCCGGGGCACCCAGGCATGGCAGGCGGACCTCTCCGCGTACCTGGACACACCGTTCGCGGCGGGTGACACGCTGTTGACGGCCGACGCGGACGGCACGGCCCAGGGCCTCGACGCGGCGACCGGCGCGTCCCGCTGGCGGCACACGGTTCCGGGGCACCACCGGCCCGGTTACGCGCTGTACGACGACGCCACGCGGCTCGCGTACCTCTTCGAGGACACCGCCCGGGGAACGGCCACGCTCGTCACGGCGGTCGAGCCGGCAACCGGGCGCACCGCCTGGCAGCGCCGCCTGGAGGGGATGCTCACCCCGGTGGGGACGTCCGGCGGGGAGCTCCTGCTGACGTCCATGAACGAAGACGCGCAGACCACGGGGCTGGTGCGCTACGACCCGGCGCGACGGAGCGCGGCACGGGTACCGCTGCCCTTCCGGATGCTCGAACCGGGGGTCGTGGTCGCCGGGGACACCGCCTGGCTGCTGGAGCGCGGCGGGACACTGCTGGCCGTGGACATCCGGCCCGGCGGTGGGAAGGCCGAGCGGTGGCGGCTGGAGACGGCCGTCGGCCTGACCTCCGCGCCGGTCCTCGGGAAGGGCGGCCGCCTGTACTTCTCGGCTGCCGACGGACGGCTGCTGGCCGTCGACGCGGAGCGCGGCACCCTGCTGGGGCAGACGCGGCCGCGGCTGCGGGACGGGAAGCTCGGCCACGCCTCGTCCCTGCCCGCCCCCGTGGTCCTCGGACGGAGTGTCGTCGCGACCGCCCCGGACGGGTCCGTCTTCGCCGTGGACGCGGACGACCCCGCCCACTGGTGACACCAGGGGCGGGGCCGGCCGGGAACGACGGGCGTCAGCCGAGCTTGGAGACGTCGCGGACCGCGCCGCGGTCCGCGCTCGTCGCCATCGCCGCGTAGGCGCGCAGGGCCGCCGAGACCTTGCGTTCGCGGTTCTTCGGCGCGTACACGCCGTTCAGGGCCGCACGGCGGGTGGCGAGCTCCCCCTCGGGGACGAGGAGTTCGATGGAGCGCCCCGGGATGTCGATCCGGATCCGGTCGCCGTCCTCGACCAGCGCGATCGTGCCGCCGGACGCCGCCTCGGGCGAGGCGTGCCCGATGGACAGGCCCGACGTGCCGCCGGAGAACCGGCCGTCGGTGACGAGTGCGCAGCTCTTGCCGAGGCCGCGGCCCTTCAGGAACGAGGTCGGGTAGAGCATCTCCTGCATGCCGGGGCCGCCGCGCGGGCCCTCGTAGCGGATGACGACGACGTCACCCTCCTTGATCTCCTTGCGGAGGATCTTGTCGACGGCGTCCTCCTGCGACTCGCAGACCACGGCCGGGCCCTCGAACGTCCAGATCGACTCGTCGACGCCGGCCGTCTTCACGACACAGCCGTCCTCGGCGAGGTTCCCCTTGAGGACCGCCAGGCCGCCGTCCTTGGAGTACGCGTGCTCCAGGTCGCGGATACAGCCGCCGGCCGCGTCCAGATCGAGGGTGTCCCAGCGCTCGGACTGCGAGAAGGCGGTCGCGGAGCGGACGCAGCCGGGGGCCGCGTGCCAGAGCTCGACGGCCTCGGGGGACGGGGAGCCGCCGCGGACGTCCCAGTTCTTCAGCCACTCGGCGAGGGTCGCGGAGTGGACCGAGTGCACGTCCTCGTTCAGCAGTCCGCCGCGGTGCAGCTCACCGAGGAGGGCGGGGATGCCGCCCGCCCGGTGGACGTCCTCCATGTAGTACGTGCCGCCGGGGGCGACGTTGGGGGCGACCTTGGACAGGCAGGGGACGCGGCGCGAGACCTCGTTGATGTCGTCGAGGTCGTAGGCGAGCTCCGCCTCCTCCGCCGCGGCGAGCAGGTGCAGGATCGTGTTGGTGGAGCCGCCCATGGCGATGTCGAGCGCCATGGCGTTGTCGAACGCGGCGCGGGTGCCGATGGCGCGCGGCAGGACGGTCGCGTCGTCCTGTTCGTAGTAGCGCTTGGTGATGTCGACGACCGTGCGGCCGGCCTCCTCGTACAGCGCCCTGCGGGCTGTGTGGGTGGCGAGGACCGAGCCGTTGCCCGGGAGGGAGAGACCGAGGACCTCGGTCAGGCAGTTCATCGAGTTGGCCGTGAACATGCCGGAACAGCTGCCGCAGGTGGGGCAGGCGTTCTCCTCGATACGCAGGATGTCCTCGTCGGAGATGCTCTCGTCGACCGCGTCGCTGATCGCGTTGACGAGGTCGAGCTTGCGGACCGTGCCGTCGACGAGCGTGGCCTTGCCGGCCTCCATCGGACCGCCGGAGACGAAGACCGTCGGGATGTTGAGGCGCATCGCGGCCATCAGCATGCCGGGGGTGATCTTGTCGCAGTTGGAGATGCAGATCAGTGCGTCGGCGCAGTGCGCCTCGACCATGTACTCCACGCTGTCCGCGATCAGGTCGCGGGAGGGCAGGCTGTAGAGCATCCCGCCGTGGCCCATCGCGATGCCGTCGTCGACGGCGATCGTGTTGAACTCACGGGGCACGGCGCCCGCCGCCTTGATCGCCTCGGAGACGATGCGGCCGACCGGGGCGAGGTGGGTGTGCCCCGGGACGAACTCCGTGAAGGAGTTGGCCACCGCGATGATCGGCTTACCGATGTCCTCGCTCGCTACACCGGACGCACGCATAAGGGCGCGGGCGCCCGCCATGTTGCGGCCGTGGGTGACAGTGCGGGACCTCAGCTGGGGCATCGTCGCTCGCTCCTTCGACAGAAAAGACTGTCTCCGAGCGTACGCCCCGTCTCCAGGATCTGGACACAGTGTCCGGATAGCGGGACGCGGTGCCCGCTGGACGGGCGCCGGGCGTGTCCCCCCAGGGGCTTCACCGGGCCTCCCGGACCACTCGACGAGGTCGCTACTCCGTGAGGTACCGCTGCAGCGTCGGGGCGACCATGTCGATGATCTTCTCCGGGTCCGCCGACGCCAGTGGCTCCGCCTGGATCACGTACCGCAGCACCGCGATCCCGATCATGTGCGAGGCGGCCACCTCGGCGCGGAACGTCGGATCGGGTACGTGCAGTTCGGCGGCGATCCGCTCCAGGAGCCGGCGCAGCACGAAGCCGCGCAGCACCGCGGCAGCGGCCTCGTGGGTGAGCGCGGAGCGCAGGATCGCCAGCAGGGGCGCCCGGGACACCGGGTTCTCCCACACGCCGATGAAGAAGCGGGCCAGCCTCTCGCCCATCCCGTCCGGCGGTCCGCCCAGGATCTCGGGGATGACGAGCGCGGGCTCGAAGGAGACCTCGATGGCCGCCGCGAAGACCTCGTCCTTCGTGCCGAAGTAGTGGTGCACCAGGGCCGCGTCGACCCCCGCCGCCTTGGCGATGCCACGGATCGACGTCCTGTCGTAGCCGCGTTCGGCGAATTCCGTCCGGGCGGCCTCCAGGATCCTGGTCCTGGAGTCGGGGCCGGCCGCACCCGCCGTGCGGGAGGGGCGCCCCCGGCGCCGGGGGGCCGGGCCGTCCGTGGTGCCGGGCGTCACGGGCGGGGCGCCCGCACCGAGGACGCGAGGTGGAGCCGGGTGAAGGCGAGCGCCTCCGCGAGGTCGGCCTCGCGTTCGGCCGATGACATGGCGCGGCGCGTGTTGACCTCGATGACCACGTGGCCGTCGAAGGCGGTGCGGGCCAGCCGCTCCAGCAGTTCCGCGCACGGCTGGTCGCCCCGGCCGGGCACCAGGTGTTCGTCCTTGCCCGAGCCCTTGCCGTCGGCGAGGTGGACATGGGCGAGCCGGTCGCCCATCCGGTCCACCATGGCCAGGCCGTCGGTGCGCGCGGTCGCTGTGTGCGAGAAGTCCACGGTGAAGTGCCGGTAGTCGTCCTGGGTGACGTCCCAGGCGGGGGCGTACGCGAGCATCTCGCGGTCCCGGTAGCGCCACGGGTACATGTTCTCCACGGCGAACCGCACGTCGGTCTCGTCCGCCATGCGCCAGATCCCGTCGACGAAGTCACGGGCGTAGTTGCGCTGCCAACGGAACGGCGGGTGGACGACCACGGCTGACGCCCCGAGCTTCTCCGCCGCCGCTCTGGCCCGCTGGAGCTTCACCCACGGGTCCGTGGACCACACCCGCTGCGTGATCAGCAGACAGGGCGCGTGCACGGCGAGGACCGGCACCTGGTGATAGTCCGAAAGCCGCCTCAGCGCCTCGATGTCCTGGCTGACCGGGTCGGTCCACACCATGACCTCGACACCGTCGTAGCCCAGGCGCGCGGCGATCTCGAAGGCCGTCGCCGTCGACTCCGGGTAGACGGAAGCCGTCGACAGGGCGACCTTCGCATCCGGGATGCGCACCACTGGTTCTGCCACGTGGACAGGGTACGGGCACCCGTGGACCGCACCCGGGGTTCCCCGGCCGAAAGTGAGAAGGCCCATGGCGGGCGGCGCGCCCGTCAGGTGAGCGACGCCTGCCCCTGGGGCAGGTGGTCAAGGCGGCGCAGGATGACCCCCTCGCGCAACGCCCAGGGGCAGATCTCCAGCTCCTCGACCTCGAAGAGATCCATCGCGCCCTCGGCGACCAGTGCCCCGGCCAGCAGCTGCCCGGCCCGCCCCTCGGCGACCCCGGGCAGATGCCCGCGCTGATCGGCGGTCATCGACGACAGTTTGGGCACCCACTCCTCCAGTGCCTTGCGGGTGAGCACGCGCTGCACGTACAGCCCCTCGGCGGAGCGCGCGGCGCCGGCGAGCCTGGCGAGCTGCTTGAAGGTCTTGGAGGTCCCCACGACGCGGTCGGGCGGTCCCAGCCGGGCGAACTCGCCGACCGTACGGGCGATGCCGGCCCGGACATGGCGGCGCAGCGCCCGGATGTCCGACGGGTCCGGCGGATCGCCCGGCAGCCAGCCCGCCGTGAGACGGCCGGCGCCGAGCGGCAGCGAGACCGCGGCGTCGGGCTCCTCGTCCAGTCCGTAACCGGCCTCCAGCGATCCGCCGCCGATGTCCAGGACCAGGAGCTTCCCCGCCGACCAGCCGAACCAGCGGCGGGCCGCCAGGAACGTGAGCCGGGCCTCCTCCTCGCCGCTCAGGACGGCGAGGGTCACCCCCGTCTCGTCCCGGACCCGGGCCAGGACCTCGTCGGCGTTGCCTGCCTCGCGCACCGCGGAGGTGGCGAAGGCCAGCACGTCCTCGCAGCCCTTGTCCTCGGCGGCCTGGAGCGCCTCGGCGACCGTCGACACGAGACGGTCGACGCCCAGCGGGCCGATCGCACCGCCCCGGTCGAGGAGTTCGGCCAGCCGGAGCTCCGCCTTGTGCGAGTGCGCGGGCAGCGGGCGGGCGCCGGGGTGCGCGTCGACCACCAGCAGATGAACCGTGTTCGACCCCACGTCGAGGACTCCGAGTCTCATACCCGGCACGCTACTGCGGCGGGGGGACTTACTCTGGGCGCGTGCCAAAGACGAAAAAGGCGAAGCCGGACAAAATCACGAAGAAGCAGGAAACGAAGCGGGAGATGCGGCAGCCGGAAGCAGACGGGCCGGACGGGCCCGACGAGAAGGGGCTCGACTTCGCGCGGGCCTGGGTCGAATTCCCCGACCCCTCCGACGACGAGCAGGTCTTCCGCTGCGACCTGACCTGGCTGACGTCCCGGTGGACCTGCATCTTCGGCAGCGGCTGCCAGGGCATCCAGGCCGGGCGCGCGGACGACGGATGCTGCACGCTGGGCGCGCACTTCTCGGACGAGGACGACGAGAAGCGGGTGGCCGGCCACGTCGCACGGCTCACACCGGACCTGTGGCAGTTCCACGACGTCGGCACGAAGACGGGCTGGGTCGGCGTCGACGAGGACGGTGAACGCCAGACCCGGCGCTGGGAGGGCTCCTGCATCTTCCAGAACCGCCCGGGCTTCGAGGGCGGCATGGGCTGCTCACTGCACATCCTCGCCCTGCGTGAGGGCAAGGAGCCCCTGGAGACCAAGCCCGACGTGTGCTGGCAGCTGCCGGTCCGGCGTACGTACGAGTGGATCGACCGGCCCGACGACACGCGCGTGCTCCAGGTGTCGATCGGCGAGTACGACCGCCGGGGCTGGGGACCGGGCGGGCACGACCTGCACTGGTGGTGCACGTCGGCGACCTCCGCCCACGGCGCCGGGGACCCGGTCTACGTCTCCTACCGCCCCGAGCTCACCGAGCTGATGGGCGAGGAGGCGTACGACCGGCTGGTCGAGCTGTGCGAGCAGCGGCTCTCCTCGTTGCTGCCGATGGCACCGCATCCGGCCGATCCGGCCTGAGCCACCCCGGCCCCCGGCCGGGTGACGGCGATCCGGCCCGGGGTGGACGCACGGTCCCGGAACGGCCCGGGGACGAACG
Source organism: Streptomyces sp. B1I3 (assembly GCF_030816615.1). Taxonomy (NCBI): domain Bacteria; kingdom Bacillati; phylum Actinomycetota; class Actinomycetes; order Kitasatosporales; family Streptomycetaceae; genus Streptomyces; species Streptomyces sp. B1I3. The sequence continues at coordinate 4,585,519 of NZ_JAUSYD010000001.1, read as the reverse complement.
TTTCGCCGCACGGGCGGGCGGCCGTTCCGCGGGCCCTCAGCCGGCCGGCTGCGACGCGTCGCCCGTCTCCGGCCCGGACGGCGGGGGCGTGGGCGTCCCGTCGGCCGGGGACGGCGTGGGGGCGGGTGATCCGGGCGGCTCGGTGGCCGGCGGGTCCGTCGCGGGAGGCGCCGGATCGGTGGGCTCCGCGGGGCCGGTCGGTTCCGTGGGGTCCGGGGGGCCGGACGACGGGGGCGGGGAGGACGGCGCCGGGCCGGGGGAACCGGACGAAGGTTCCGGGGCGGGGCCCGGGCCTCCGGTGGCCGGGGCCGTCGCGCCGTACCCGGTGATCGCGACCACGGACCCGGACGGGGCGAGCAGGACGCGCGCGGTCCACGGGCCTTCCGGCTCGGCCGCCCGGTCCACACGCACGTACAGGGTGATGCTGCGGCCGGGGGCGAGCGTGCCGGACGAGCGGCTGAGGTCCAGCCAGGACGCGTCCGCCCCGGCCGACCAGGCGACGGATCCGCTGCCGGTCGCGGTCAGCGTGATCGCCGTCAGGCCGCCGGAGGCGCGGGCCGACACCCTGAGCGTGCCGGAGCCGTTTCCGGCACTGACCACCTCCGCGGACACATCCGGTCTCCTGACGTCGCCGGGGAACCTGCCGTCGCCTTCGGGGGTGGCGTTGCCCGCGTTCTCGTAGTCCCCGTACGGGCTGCCGTCCAGGCCCGCCTCGTCGTCCATCTCCGTCGCGGTGACCGAGGAGCCGTCATGTCCCTCTCCGGTCAGGGGCGCCCCCCGGTAGGCCGCCCACAGGGCGATCACCGGGGCGGCGACCACCGTCGCCACGACCGTTGTCGTCACGACCCGTGCCCGCAGCCGGTCCCGGCGCGCGGCGTGGTCCTTAGGGTCGAGGGGGAAGCCCGTCCGGCCGAAGCGCGGGGCGCCCGACCGGGACCGTCTCGCATGGGCGAGGGCGACGTGCACGGAGGGGCGGGGCGCCTCCACGACCGGCAGGGCGGCGGCAGGGGTGACGGCCGCCCCGGGCCAGGGCCCTGTGGCACCGGCCCGTTCGGCGGCGTGACGGCAGCGGGGACAGTCGTCGACGTGGCGCACGAGTTCCCTGCGCAGGGCCGCGGAGAGCAGCACCCGGTGGGTGCCGACGAGCCGGGCGACGGTGGCGCAGTCGCCCGTCTCGACGACGGCGAGTGCGGCACGGGTGCGCTCCACCTCGCAGGCCGCGGCGGCCAGCAGCTCCCGCGCGCTGCCGGGATCGAGGCCGAGCACGGCGGCGACCGCGCGCGGGGTGAGCCCGTGGCGGACGGCGAGCTCCAGCGCCTCCCGCTGCTCGGGGGTGGTGCCCGCTGCCTCCGGCCAGGCCAGCCGGGCGAGTTCACGCCGGCGCGCCTCGACCGCCGGGGACTCCGGATGCCCGGGGCCGGCCGGTGCGTCGGCGCCGCCGCGGGTGGCCGGGGCGGGGGCCGGCGCGGCCGGGGCGGGGAGCGGCGGGGCGGCCGTACGGCGATGGGCCTGGCGGCCCCGCTTCTGCTCGGTGAGGGCGCGCAGGCACGTCCATCTGGCCAGGGCGTACAGCCAGGATTTACGTTCCTCCTCGACCGGGGGGCACCGGCCGTCCTGCCGCTCCGCGATCGCGAGGACGGATCCGAGCGCGTCGGTGGCCGCCTCGTGGTCGCACAGCACGGAGAGGCAGTAGGTGAACAGGCCGTCGAGGTACGGCTCGTAACGTGCGGGCGGCCGCTGCGCCGACGGGCGGGGCGCGCGTCGATGCCCCCGGTGTGCGCCGGTGGTGTGCGTGGGGGTCTTCAGCCTGCTGCTCGTCACGTTGCGACCGTAGGCAGATTCCGGCGGACCCTTGGTGGCCCTTCCGCACAATTAATCCTTACGGGTGAACGTATCCCGCGAAATGGGACGGGAATCCCACATTCTCCCCGGAACAGCCGTATCGGGCACACGTTCCCCCTTCGCACCGGCGGCCTGCACTGTCAGACCGCCCCTATACGGTGACGCCATGGCTGCCCGTACTAAATCCGCGAAGGACCGGCCGTCCTACCGCTGCACCGAATGCGGCTGGACGACCGCCAAGTGGCTCGGCCGTTGCCCGGAGTGCCAGGCCTGGGGGACGGTCGAGGAGTTCGGCGGCGCCCCCGCGGTCCGCACGACCGCGGCCGGCCGGGTCTCCACCGCCGCGGTGCCCATCGGCCAGGTGGACAGCCGGCAGGCGACGGCGCGCTCGACCGGCGTCGGGGAGCTGGACCGCGTGCTCGGCGGCGGGCTCGTGCCCGGTGCCGTCGTGCTGCTCGCGGGAGAGCCCGGTGTCGGCAAGTCGACGCTCCTGCTCGACGTGGCCGCCAAGGCGGCGAGCGCCGACCACCGCACCCTCTACGTCACGGCGGAGGAGTCCGCGAGCCAGGTGCGGATGCGGGCCGACCGGATCCGGGCGATCAACGACCATCTGTACCTGGCCGCCGAGACCGACCTCTCCGCGGTCCTCGGGCACCTGGACGCGGTGAAGCCGTCCCTCCTCGTCCTCGACTCCGTGCAGACCGTCGCCTCGCCCGAGATCGACGGGGCACCCGGGGGCATGGCGCAGGTCCGCGAGGTCGCGGGCGCGCTCATCCGGGCGTCGAAGGAGCGCGGCATGTCGACCCTCCTGGTCGGCCACGTCACCAAGGACGGCGCGATCGCGGGGCCGCGGCTGCTGGAGCACCTCGTCGACGTGGTGCTGTCCTTCGAGGGCGACCGGCACGCCCGCCTGCGTCTCGTGCGAGGCGTCAAGAACCGGTACGGGGCCACCGACGAGGTCGGCTGCTTCGAGCTGCACGACGAGGGCATCACCGGCCTCGCCGACCCGTCCGGGCTCTTCCTCACCCGTCGTGACGAGCCGGTCCCGGGCACCTGCCTGACCGTCACACTGGAGGGCAAGCGCCCCCTCGTCGCCGAGGTGCAGGCGCTGACGGTCGATTCGCAGATCCCTTCGCCCCGGCGCACCACCTCGGGTCTGGAGACCTCCCGGGTCTCCATGATGCTGGCCGTTCTGGAGCAGCGGGGCCGGATCAGCGCGCTCGGCAAGCGGGACATCTACAGCGCGACGGTGGGCGGCGTGAAGCTCACGGAACCCGCCGCGGACCTGGCGATCGCCCTGGCGCTGGCCAGCGCGGCCAGCGACACACCGCTGCCGAAGAACCTCGTCGCGATCGGCGAGGTGGGCCTCGCGGGCGAGGTCAGAAGGGTGACGGGCGTCCAGCGCAGACTGGCCGAGGCCTACCGTCTCGGGTTCAAGCACGCCCTCGTTCCACGGGACCCGGGACAGGTCCCATCCGGTATGAAAGTCACCGAAGTCGCCGACATGGGCGACGCCCTCAGGGTCCTCCCGCGCCGGTCTCGCCCGGACGGACCACAGGAGGACGGCGCACGCCGGTAGACTTTGCCCTGGTCTCGCCCGCCCGTACGCACGGTATGAGGGACGCAAGGGCACCGCAACCTGTGACCGGAGGAGTGCAGTGGCAGCCAACGACCGGGCAACCTCGCCCGGAAAGTCCGGCCAAGGCACGGGTAACGAGGCGTTGATGCGCGCCTCGTTGAGCGCGGTCGCGCCCGGGCAGGCCCTTCGCGACGGCCTGGAACGCATCCTCCGCGGCAACACCGGCGGACTGATCGTCCTCGGCATGGACAGGACCGTCGAATCCATGTGTACCGGCGGTTTCGTACTGGACGTGGAGTTCACCGCGACGCGGTTGCGCGAGCTGTGCAAGCTGGACGGCGCGCTGATCCTCGACAAGGACATGACCAAAATTCTGCGGGCCGGCGTGCAGCTGGTCCCGGACGCCTCCATCCCCACCGAGGAGACGGGCACCCGCCACCGCACGGCCGACCGGGTCTCCAAGGCGTGCGGCTTCCCGGTCGTCTCCGTCTCGCAGTCGATGCGCCTCATCGCCCTCTACGTGCACGGGGAGCGGCGGGTCCTGGAGGAGTCCTCCGCGATCCTGTCCCGCGCCAACCAGGCGCTCGCGACGCTGGAGCGGTACAAGCTCCGGCTGGACGAGGTCGCCGGGACCCTCTCCGCACTGGAGATCGAGGACCTGGTGACCGTCCGGGACGTGACGGCGGTCGCGCAGCGGCTGGAGATGGTGCGCCGGATCGCCACCGAGATCGCCGAGTACGTGGTGGAGCTGGGCACCGACGGCCGGCTCCTGTCGCTCCAGCTGGACGAGTTGATCGCCGGCGTGGAGCCGGAGCGGGAGCTGGTCGTGCGCGACTACGTGCCCGAGCCGACCGCGAAGCGGTCCCGTACGGTCGCGGAGGCGCTGACCGAACTGGACGCGCTCACACACACGGAGCTGCTCGAACTTCCGGTGGTGGCACGGGCGCTGGGTTACAGCGGCTCGCCCGAGACGCTGGACTCGGCGGTGTCGCCGCGCGGATACCGGCTGCTGGCGAAGGTACCCCGGCTGCCGGGGGCGATCATCGAGCGGCTGGTGGAGCACTTCGGCGGCCTGCAGAAGCTGCTCGCCGCCAGTGTCGACGACCTCCAGGCCGTGGACGGCGTCGGCGAGGCCCGGGCCCGGAGCGTGCGCGAGGGACTCTCGCGGCTGGCGGAGTCGTCGATCCTCGAGCGGTACGTCTAGGGCCTGTTGCGAAAGTGGAGTTATCGGGCTGGATGTGCTCTGCGGCAAGTACCGTTTCTTGTCAGGCTCGGGAGGGTCGTTGCCCCTGGGGACTGTCTGTTGCAATCGGGAGGCTGCGCAGTGTCAGTGCAGCCGGAGGGGGTAGCGGTTTGTTGGCCGGCTCGGTGCGGAACGACTGGAGCAGATAGGCCACCAGGCGCCGGGACGCTGCACCGTCATCCGGTAGGGCGGTCGCCAGACCGCAGTGTGCCAATAGGACCACGGCGAGGTCGGAAGGGTGAAAATCGGACCGTAGCGCGCCCGACGCTTGGGCCCTGCGTACCAGAGTCGTGAAGTCCCGCTCGGCTCGTTGCCGGGACTGCGCGTGTTCCGACTCGGTTTCCGGGAAGGCCGCGACGAACGCGGCCGGGAACCCGCGTTCCTCCCGTTGCAGAGCGCAGACCGTTTCGACCAGCTGCTGGAAGCCCTGCCACGGATCAGGGGCGGCCAGAGCCTCGGTGAGCGCCCGCGCGCAGGTCTCCATCTGCTGCGCGAACGCGCCTCTCACCAGGGCGTCCCGGGTCGGGAAATGCCGGTACAGCGTCGCCACGCCGACCCCGGCCCGTCGGGCCACGGTTGCCATCGGGGCGTCGATCCCGTGCTCCGCAAAGACCGCACGGGCGGCGACGAGGACGCGCTCTCGGTTGCGCCGGGCATCCGCCCGCACCCCGTCCCGGGCTGTGATCCGAGAGGATTCCGCCATCACTGTCTCTCGCTTCCGGTCCAAGTGGACGATTGCGTCCACCTAAGAGCTTACGGTCGATGCCAGATCCCTGTACGGCCCCCGGCGGCAAAGGCAGAACGATGAACGACCGCATGATGAAGGCAGTGCTCTACGACCGCTATGGCGGCCCCGATGTGCTCTACACGGGCTGCGTGCCACGCCCTGAGCCGGCCCCCGGCGAGGTCCTTGTGAGGGTGCGCGCGTTCAGCGTCAACGGCGGCGAACTGGCAGCACGTGCCGGCCGTCTCCGCCTCATGACCGGCCGGAAATTCCCCAAGCGCGTCGGCTTGGACTTTACCGGCGAGGTCGCCGCACTGGGCGCCGGAGTCACCCGGTTCGCGGCAGGCGACCGCGTATGGGGGGTCTTGGGCCGCACCTCCGTACTCGGCAGCGCCGCCGAGTACGTGACCGTACCCGCTGAGCGGGTCGGCCGGCTCCCCGACGGCCTTGACCTGGTGGACGCCGCCGCGCTGCCGGTAGCCACCACGGCCATCACCGCGCTGCGGGACAAAGCCGGGCTGCGCCCCGGCGAACGACTCCTCGTCCGGGGTGCTTCGGGCGGTGTCGGCAACGCCGCCGTCCAGCTCGGACTGGCGTACGGCGCCGAGGTCACGGCCCTGGCCCGTGCAGCCAACCTCGACTTCGTCCGCGGGCTCGGCGCGCACAAGGCCGTCGACCACAGGACCGTGCGGCCGGCGGAACTGGGCCGCTTCGACGTGGTCCTGGACACCGCGGGGACCGACCTGCGGGCCTTCCGGCGCCTGCTGAATCCGGGCGGGCGCATGGTCACCATCGCCTTCGACCTGAAACGGCCCGCGGCGTCGCTCGGCTACCTCGCGGCCAGCACAGTCCACGGACACGGCCGGGTGCGTTTCTTCAGCGGCAACCCCACGCGGGCGGACTTCGACGACCTCGCCCGCCATGTGGTCGAGGGCAAGCTAAGCCCGGCGGTGGACACGGTATTCCCCCTGGAGGAGACAGCAGCGGCACACCATGCGCTGGAAGCGGGCGGTGTCCAGGGCAAGTACGTGGTCAGGGTCGCGTAGGACGGCTGTGGAGGTGCTGATCACAGCCACTCGTTGATGGCAGCGATGAGGACGGTCGCCTCGTAGCGGACCGCCAGCTTGTCGTATCGCGTGGCGACGGCGCGGTGCCTCTTGAGGCGGTTGATCCCACACTCGACCGCGTGCCGCTGTTTGTAGTCGTCCTTGTCGAACTTCGGCGGCCGGCCGCCACGCGATCCACGCTTGAGGCGGTTGCGCGCCTGGTCGGCTTTGTCGGGGATAGTGCAGCGGATTCCGTGGCGGCGCAGGTAAGCGCGGTTTCTGCGGGAGGCGTATGCCTTGTCAGCGCGGACTCGATGGGGACGGGCACGTGGCCGCCCCGGCCCAATGCGGGGCACGCAGATCTTCTCCAGGACGGGTTCGAACTGCGGCGAGTCCCCGCGCTGCCCAGCGGTCACCACGATCGACATGGGCTTTTGGCCCTGCTCGACGGCCAGGTGGAGTTTGGTGGTGAACCCGCCGCGTGAGCGCCCCAGCCCGTGATCACGAGGCTCGGTGAACACGCCACCCGGCGGTTCCTTCTGCAGATCACCCTGCTTGCGAGCCCCGGCCGCATGCTGGTGGGCGCGGCAGACCGTGGAGTCGACGCTCAGGTCCCACGTGATCGCGCCCTTCGCATCTGCCAGGCACTGGAGGCGGGTGAGGATGAGATGCCAGGTGCCGTTGCGCTGCCATCGACGGAACAGGTCATAGACCCGGTTCCAGGGCCCGTATTCGATAGGGATGTCCCGCCACGGAACACCAGTACGGACCCGGAACCGTATGCCGTCGATCAGCTGCCGCCGAGGCCATACAGGCGGCCGCCCCACCTTCCTCCCCTGCGGCAACAACGACTCCAGCACCGCCCACTGCAGGTCCGTGAGATCTCCCCGACCCATGAACCGTCATCATCCATAGTCCCAAGATCCACTTTCGATACACGGCCTAGGACCTCTCGTCCGGATCATGCCGGGCTCCCGCGCCCTGGATCCGGACATCTGGTCCGGCCCGGTCCGGGCATCCGATCCGGCTCGCTCCGGGCACCTGGTCCAGCCCGGTCCCGGCACCTGGTCCAGCCCGGTCCGGACGAAAGACCCCGGGGAGGTCCGCGGATGGCGCCCGGCCGGTGCCGGGGCCGCCGTCGTCCCCGGCCGTCGGCCGGACCCGCCGTCGAGGCCCGGAGTGGCCCGGCCCGCCCCCGAGCGGTCCGGCGCGGGCTCCGGCCTCGAGCATCAGTCCTTGGCGAGGACGAAGGACGCGCGCTGGAGCGGTTCGCCGGGGGCCTTGGCCTCCAGCAGATACGTACCGGGCGCCGCCTTCCCCGCGGCCTGGGTCGCGCACCGGGGAGAGCTCGTCCTGCGGTCCCACTTCACGGTGTGAACGATGGTGGCGCCCGCCGGGACCTTCAGGAACAGCGCGCCGACGGTCGGGCAGTCCTTGGAGGACCACACCTGTTCGTCCTCCTCGCCGGCCTCGGTGATCGCGAGCACCACGTTCTTGGGGCCGAAGTCGGCCTTGCAGTCGGTGGCGGAGGTGTTCCTGGCGATCAGCCGGAATGCGGGGCTGTCGTCGGGGCCGTAGCTGTTCTCCGTCTCGAGGCTCAACTGGAGTGCGGAGGAAACGCAGTTCGGGAGGGCCGAGCCGGACGGAACCTGCACGCCCACCGTTGCGCTCCCGCCGGAGCCCGAACCGGAGCCCGATCCCGAGCCCGCGCCCGCCGAGGTGGAGCCGCCCGTTCCCGTCGTGCCGGATCCGGCCTCGCCGCCTGCCCCGGTGGCGCCGTCGCCACCGGACCCCCCGCCCGTACCGGCGCCACCGCCGCCCGAACCCCCCGACTCGTCGCGTCCGCCGGGCGGTTGGCCGACGACGGGGCCGGAGCCGGCAGGGCCTGGTGTGATGGACGGGGCGGGAGCCGAGTCACCCGGCTTCGCGTCGTCCTTCCTGCCACCGCCGCCACCCGAGGTGACGGCCCACACGCCCAGGGCCACGAGCAGCGCGACCACCAGCACGGCTACCGCCCTGCGACGCCAGTAGATGCTGGAGGGAAGTGGCCCGACCGGATTGCGCATAGATCCCACGGTCCGAACTCTACGAGAGATCGGTGCCAACTCCGGTCCCCAACCGCCGCTCTGATCGACAAGTTTTCCGGATCATCATCACGGCGCGGCCGTTCACTACCGCTTCCAGCCACTTTGCCCTCTCTTGGGCCGTGCCGGCCGGCGGCGAAGGGTCAGAACGGGTGGCGTTGTCACCGCGTGAGCCCTCCGCCGGGCCGACACCCCCGTGCCCGTGCCCGATGTCCCGCCTTCCGTGCCAGGATCGTAGGTGCGATGACTGCCACGACTTCGACACACACGCCCCCCGCCTCCCTCCACGACCCCGTCATCGGGTGGTTCGAGCAGCACGCCCGCGATCTGCCCTGGCGCCGCCCCGAAGCGGGCGCCTGGGGTGTGATGGTGAGCGAGTTCATGCTGCAGCAGACTCCCGTGAACCGGGTCCTGCCGGTCTACGAACAGTGGCTGGCCCGCTGGCCGCGCCCCGCCGACCTCGCCGCCGACGCGCCGGGTGAAGCGGTCCGCGCCTGGGGCCGGCTCGGCTATCCCCGCCGCGCGCTGCGCCTGCACGGGGCCGCGCAGGCGATAACGGAACGGCACGGCGGCGACGTGCCGAGCGAGCACGGCCAGCTGCTCGCCCTGCCCGGGATCGGTGAGTACACGGCGGCGGCCGTGGCTTCGTTCGCGTACGGCCAGCGTCACGCCGTGCTGGACACGAACGTCCGCCGGGTCTTCGCCCGGGCCGCCTCCGGCATCCAGTACCCGCCGAACGCGACCACCGCGGCCGAGCGCAAGCTCGCCCGTGCGCTGCTCCCCGAGGAGGAAGAACGCGCGGCCCACTGGGCAGCCGCCACGATGGAGCTGGGCGCACTCGTGTGCACGGCGAAGAACGAGGACTGCACGCGCTGCCCGATCTCCGGGCAGTGTGCCTGGCGGCTGGCGGGCAAGCCCGCCCACCAGGGGCCCGCCCGCCGCGGCCAGACCTACGCCGGCACGGACCGGCAGGTGCGGGGGAGGCTGCTCTCCGTGCTCCGCGAGTCGGTCGTACCGGTGCCGCAGTCCGCGTTGGACGCGGTGTGGGAGGAGCCCGTGCAGCGGGCCCGTGCGCTCGACGGGCTGGTGGCCGACGGCCTGGTCGAACCGCTGGCCAACGGCCGGTACCGGCTTCCTCTGACCTGACGCGCCACCGGCTCGGGCGGACCGGGCTGTCCAGCGGCTGTTACACAACCGATGGACAGCCGTGCGTCCGCGTACGGCTGCTCCGCACACCCCCGTGACAACACCTCCGTAGCGTCTCGAACGTCGGCGGGAGGACCACCTGCCGAGGCAGGACCACGGGGATTCACGGTGACGGAGGCGGTTGTAGTGGCGCAGGGCCAGGTGCTCGAATTCGAGGAGTACGTACGCACCAGGCAGGACGCGCTGCTGCGCAGTGCCCGCCGGCTCGTCCCCGACCCTGTGGACGCGCAGGATCTGCTGCAGACCGCCCTGGCACGCACCTTCGGCCGCTGGGACGGCATCGCCGACAAGTCCCTCGCCGACGCCTACCTGCGCCGCGTCATGATCAATACGCGTACGGAGTGGTGGCGGGCCCGCAAGCTCGACGAAGTGCCCACCGAGCAGCTCCCGGACGCGAGCGTCGACGACGGCTCCGAGCAGCGCGCCGACCGCGCCCTGCTCATGGACGTCCTGGGCGTCCTGGCTCCCAAGCAGCGCAGCGTCGTCGTGCTGCGACACTGGGAGCAGATGAGCACGGAGGAGACGGCCGCGGCGCTCGGCATGTCGGCCGGTACGGTGAAGAGCACGCTGCACCGCGCCCTCGCGCGACTGCGCCAGGAACTGGAGGCCCGGGCCGCCAGGAGCCGTGAGGCCGAGCAGGCCCCGGCTCCGCTTCCGGCCCGGATTCCGGTGCAGCGGGGCAGGCGTCATGACGAGCGGGAGCGGGAGCGGTGCGCGGCCTGACAGGCAGCGGTAGCGGCACGAACGGTGCGGCGGCCGGCGGGAGTGGCAGACTCCGGGCCGGCCTGGCGGCGGGCAGCACGGCGATGGCCGGGCTCGCCGCCTTCGGGCTGTTCTGCGCCGGCTGCTCCACCGGCGGCACGGGGACCCGTGACGAGGGCCCCGCGGGCAGTCAGCCGGTCGCCCAGGTCACGTCCTCGCACACCGTCCCCTCCGGGACGGCGAAGCCGGCCCCGAGGGTCGACGCCGTCATGCTCGTCAAGGGCGACCCGCAGGTGAGCCGGCAGCTCAGGAACGACCTGCGGCCGTGCACCGGCGACGAGTACCCGGTCGACACCTCGTACGGCACGCTCACCGACGGCCCTGCGGCGGACGTCGTGGTCAACGTGATGACCTGCGGCGATTCGGTGGGTGTCGGCACCTACGTCTACCGGCGGCGCGAGGACGGCTCGTACGAGAACGTCTTCAGCGCGGAGGTCCCGGCGGTGTACGGCACCATCGACCGCGGCGATCTGGTGGTGACCACCCAGGTGTACGGCTCGAAGGACACGGTCGCCTACCCCTCCGGTGAGGACGTGATCACCTACCGCTGGGCGACCGGCCGGTTCACCGAGACCGACCGGGTCCACAACGACTTCAACCGGGCCGCCGGCGCCGGTGAGGGCGACGTCCCCACGCCCGAGACGACACAGGACTAGACCCGGGGCACGAGGCGGCACGCCCCGGAACCAGGCGCCGAACGCGACGCAGACCTAGACGGAGAACTGAGAGCGCCCGTATGGCCGAGACCCACGTCCTCTTCGTCGAGGACGACGACGTCATCCGTGAGGCCACCCAGCTCGCACTCGAGCGGGTGGGCTTCACGGTCACCGCGATGCCCGACGGCCTCCAGGGCTTGGAGGCCTTCCGGGCGGACCGGCCCGACATCGCCCTGCTGGACGTGATGGTGCCGGGCCTGGACGGGGTCAGCCTGTGCCGCCGCATCCGCGACGAGTCCACCGTGCCCGTGATCATGCTCTCCGCGCGGGCCGACTCCATCGACGTCGTGCTCGGCCTGGAGGCCGGGGCCGACGACTACGTCACCAAGCCGTTCGACGGCGCGGTGCTCGTCGCCCGTATCCGGGCCGTGCTGCGCCGCTTCGGGCACGCCTCCGGCCAGGGAGGACGGCCCGGGGCCATGGCCGGCGGGACACCGGGCGAAACGGGCGGTGTGCTGGTCTTCGGCGATCTGGAGATCGACACCGAAGGCATGGAGGTACGCAGAGGGGGTGCGCAGGTGGGCCTGACTCCGACCGAGATGCGGCTGCTGCTCGAGTTCTCCTCGGCGCCCGGCACCGTACTCTCCCGGGACAGGCTCCTGGAACGCGTCTGGGACTACGGCTGGGGCGGGGACACCCGGGTCGTGGACGTGCATGTGCAGCGGCTGCGGGCCAAGATCGGGCAGGACCGGCTCGAGACGGTCCGCGGCTTCGGCTACAAGCTCCGCGCGTGAAGCGGCTGGCGCTGCGGACCGGTGTCCGCTGGAAGATAAGCATCGCGATCGCCGCGGTCGGCGCGCTCATCGCCGTGGCGCTGAGCCTCGTCGTCCACAACGCCGCCCGGGTCTCGATGCTGGACAACGCCCGCGAGGTCCAGCTGGAGCGGCTGCTGTTCGCCCAGCGGCTGTACGAGGCGTCGGGCACGCAGAAGCAGGCCCCCAAATTCGGTGCCAAACTCAACGACCCGGCCCTGCCGTCGAGCCTGCGCGCGCAGACACGGGAGAACAGGCGTGCCACCCACGTCGACGAGTACGCGGGCGGGGTACCCGACGTCTGGGCGGCCGTACCGCTGGCCAACGGCGACATCCTGTCCCTGCACACCCCGTTCGCCGACCGGAGCGCCACGATCACGGGCGACCTCGACCGGGCGCTGATCATCGGCTCGGTCTCGGTCGTGTTCGGCGGCTGCGCGCTGGGGGTCCTGATCGGCGGCCAGCTGTCCCGCCGGCTGCGCAAGGCGGCCGCGGCCGCGGGCAAGGTCGCCCAGGGCAACACGGACGTACGGGTGCGGGAAGCCGTCGGCGGCGTCGTACGGGACGAGACCGACGAACTGGCCCGCGCCGTCGACGCGCTGACGGACGCGCTGAACGAGCGGATCGAGGCGGAGCGCCGGGTCACCGCGGACATCGCCCATGAGCTGCGTACCCCGGTGACTGGACTGCTGACAGCGGCCGAGTTGCTGCCCCCCGGGCGGCCCACGGAGCTCGTACGGGACCGGGCGCAGGCGATGCGCACCCTGGTCGAGGACGTACTCGAAGTGGCCAGGCTGGACAGCGCGTCGGAACGGGCCGAGCTGCAGGAGCTGCCGCTGGGGGAGTTCGTGAGCCGGCGGATCGGCCTGCTGGATCCGGACATCACCGTGCGGGTGATCCACGAGTCGTGGGTCTCCACGGATCCGCGGCGCCTCGAGCGCATCCTGGGCAATCTGCTCGGCAACGCCGCCAAGCACGGCGCCGGTCCGGTCGAGGTCACGGTCGAGGGAAGGGTCGTGCGGATACGCGACCACGGTCCCGGTTTCCCGGAGTCGCTGCTGCGGGAGGGGCCGAGCCGGTTCCGTACCGGGAGCAGCGACCGGGCCGGGCGCGGCCACGGTCTGGGGCTGACCATCGCCGCCGGCCAGGCGCGGGTCCTGGGTGCCCGGCTGACGTTCCGCAACGCGGCGCCGGCGGGGGCCGCGGAGGGTACGGGCGGGGCGGTGGCCGTGCTCTGGCTGCCCGAGCACGCGCCGACGACCACGGGCAGCTTTCCCGTCCTGCGGGAGGGGAAGGACGGCTGACGGGGTGGCCGGTGGCTCAGGGTTGAGGGCTGAGGGGTCAGCCCTGAGCGCTGAGGGCTCACGGGCCGACAGACCTCGCGGCTGACAGGACGCGAAAGGGGTGGGCCCCGGAGGCATCTCGCCTCCGGGGCCCACCCTCGTGCCGTCGCGCGGACGCCCGGCTCGTACGCCTGCGCGAGCGGTCCGCGACCGCTCAGACTGCCTGCGACTCCTTGGCCGCCCCGGTCCGCGGCGGCACGGCGCCGTCGTCGGACGAGGCTTCCGGCTTCGCGCTGCCCCGCAGCGGGACCTCCTTGACGAAGAGCGCCGCGAGGAGGGCCACCACCGCGACCGAACCGCCCACCAGGAAGGCCAGGTGGGTGCCGGAGGACACCGCGTACTCGTACGCCTCGCGCACCGGGTCCGGCAGCTTCGCCAGGCTCGCCGCGTCCAGCTGTGCGGACCGCTCGGTGGCTCCACCGCCGCCGCGTGCCGTCATCTCGTCCTGCACCCGTCCGGTGAACAGGGCGCCCATGATCGCGACTCCGAAGGAACTGCCGAGCGTCCGGAAGAGCGTGGTCGTGGACGAGGCGACGCCCATGTCCTTGAGCTCGACGCTGTTCTGGGCGACGAGCATCGTGATCTGCATCAGGAAGCCCATGCCCGCACCGAGGACCGCCATGTAGATGCCCGAGGTGAAGCGCGTGGTGCCGGTGTCCATGGATGCCAGCAGGAAGAGACCCGCGATCATCAGGATGCTGCCCGCGATCGGGAAGACCTTGTACTTGCCGGTGCTGGTGGTGATCCGTCCTGAGACCAGCGAGACGATCATCATCGCGAGCAGCATCGGCAGGAGCAACAGTCCGGAGTTGGTCGCCGAGGCCCCCTGGACCGACTGCTGGAAGAGCGGCAGGAACAGCACCGCACCGAACATCACGAAGCCCGCCATGAAGCCGACCACGGACATGAGGGTGAAGTTGCGGTTGCGGAAGATGTGCAGCGGCATGATCGGTTCGGCGGCCTTCGTCTCGACGAAGAGGAAGCCGATCAGGGAGGCGACACCGAGGGCGATGAGCTCCATGATCACTGCCGAGTCCCAGGCGTACTCCGTACCGCCCCAGGTGGTGACCAGCACGATCGCGGTGATGCCGACGGTGAGCAGGACGGCGCCCAGGTAGTCGACCTTCGCCTTCCTGCGCTCCTTACGGGGCAGGTGCAGCACCGCGGTGACCATGGCCAGCGCGACCGCGCCGAGGGGCAGGTTGATGTAGAAGCTCCAGCGCCAGCCCAGGTGGTCGGTGATGGTGCCGCCGACCAGCGGCCCGCCGATCATGGCGATCGCCATCACGCCGGCCATCATGCCCTGGTACTTGCCGCGCTCCCGGGGCGGCACCAGGTCACCGATGATCGCCATGACGCCCACCATGAGGCCGCCCGCGCCGAGGCCCTGGACGGCCCGGAAACCGATCAGCTGGCTCATGTCCTGAGCCATCCCGCTCAGCACCGAGCCGACGAGGAAGATGACGATGGACGTGAGGAAGACGCTCTTGCGTCCGTACATGTCGCCGAGCTTGCCCCAGATGGGGGTGGAGGCAGCGGTCGCCAGGGTGTAGGCGGTGACGACCCAGGACAGATGCTCCAGACCACCGAGGTCGCCGACGATGGTGGGCATGGCGGTGCCGACGATCAGGTTGTCGAGCATGGCCAGCAGCATCGCGATCATCAGCGCGAGGACCACCACCCGGACGCTGCGCGGCCGTGGTTCCGCTTTCCCGCCCGCCGTCGCCTTCTTCAGTTCCGTCATGCCGTCCGCTCCCCTGATCCCCTGCTGCTCGACAGGCCGCCGCATCGGCACTTACTTGCCGCCCGGCTAGTTGGCTACACTGAGGAAAGTAGACCCGTAACTAGCCGGGCGTCAAGTAAGTTCTTGGGAGAGTCGCATGGGCCGCACGCCGCAGCCGCGCCGGGGCAACACCCGCCAGCGCATTCAGGACGTCGCCCTGGAGCTCTTCGCCGAACAGGGGTACGAGAAGACCTCACTCCGGGAGATCGCGGAGCACCTGCAGGTGACCAAGGCGGCGCTGTACTACCACTTCAAGACCAAGGAAGACATCCTCAACGGCATCTTCGAGGACCTGAACCGGCCCGTCGAGGACCTCCTCGCCTGGGGCAAGGAGCAGCCGCGCACCCTGGAGACCAAGATGGAGATCCTGGTCCGCTACAGCGAGGCGCTCCGCACCGCCGCACCGCTCTTCCGCTTCATGCAGGAGAACCAGGCGACGGTCCGCGACCTGAGCATCGGCCACACCATCAAGCACCGCGTCATCGCACTGGTGGATCTGATCAAGGACCCCGACGCCCCGCTCACCGACCAGGTGCGCTGCTTCACGGCGCTGTTCGCCATGCACGCAGGAATGCTGGCCCTCCAGGACGCCGAAGGCGACCCCGAGGAGAAGCGCAAGGCTGCTCTCGAGGTCGCCGTCGAGCTGGTGACCAAGGCCCACGATCACGGCCCCACCGGTTCCGCCGCGTAGGGCGGACGCCGGACGCGTCAGATCTTGACGTGCACGGAGTTCAGGTAGGTGACGGGGTTGATCGCCGAACCGTAGTTCGGGGTGGTCCGGATCTCGAAGTGCAGGTGCGGACCGCTGGAGTTGCCGGTGCTGCCGGACAGGCCGATCTGCTCGCCCGTCTTCACGTGCTCGCCGATGTTCACCTGGATCTGCGACAGGTGCGCGTACTGCGAGTACTTGCCGTTGGAGTGCTTGATCACGATGGCGTTTCCGTACGCGGGGCCGTCGCCGGCGCCGTTCGGGCCCGCCTTGACGACCGTACCGGTGTGCGCGGCCTCGACCTTGGTGCCGGTCGGCACCGCAAAGTCCTGACCGGAGTGGTTGTGCGCCCAGCGGGAGCCGCCGACGCCGTAGGTGGCGCTCAGCACGTAGTGGTCGACCGGCGCCTCCCAGGAGGCGGCCTTCTTCTTCGCGGCCGCGGCCTTCTTCTCGGCGTCGGCCTTCTTCTTCGCGGCCTTGTCGGCCGATGCCTTCTTGGCAGCGGCGGCGGCCTTGCTCTGGGCGGTCGCCTGCTGGGAGACGGAGTCGGCGGTGACGGAACCGGCGAGGGCCGCGGTGCCCGTGGTGCCGGACGCGAACGCCGCACCCGCGCCGAACACCATCGACGCACCCAGGCCTGCGGCCACGACGGCGCCACTGACGCGGGGCATGGACGGGCGGCGGGAGAGCTGGAACGTAGCGCGCTTCGACATGCGGGGAGAACCTCCGGGGTGACTGGACCCGGCGCTCCGGCCGGGCTTGCTCCACCTTGGTAACCCGCACCCCGGGAAACACTCAAACAGCCCATCTACGATGAAAAGCCGTAGACAGCACTGCGGGAATGGACCTCGCCACCCGTGCGGAACCTCCTGCCGGACACGACCGATCCGGCTGCCCGGAAGAGGTTTACCTCCAGACCGAAAGCCCCCTAAAGGGGCAGTAGCTTCCTTTACAGACAGATGCCGCCGAAGCGGTGGAGCCGACGGCCCGCGGCGGGACGCCGGGCGATTGAACGATCAAGGAATCTGCTCCTACGTGGGCTAGTAGGCCTGAAAAGGGCTGTGCGCCTTGTCACCGCCGGTGGGTCCGAAGCCTGTCCGTTTCGGGACCTTCGGCCCTCCGCGCCGGCTCACGCCGGCAGACACCTGATCAGCACCCGTCATCACCCCCCGGGGGACCTCATGGCCGACCACACCGGCGACAC
Organism: Streptomyces sp. B1I3; assembly: GCF_030816615.1. Lineage (NCBI taxonomy): Bacteria > Bacillati > Actinomycetota > Actinomycetes > Kitasatosporales > Streptomycetaceae > Streptomyces > Streptomyces sp. B1I3. The sequence continues at coordinate 4,568,526 of NZ_JAUSYD010000001.1, read as the reverse complement.
CCCACGACCTCGACGGCATCGAGCTCGACGCCGCCTGGAACCCCGCAGGGAGCACAAGGCCGGTGCCAAAGTGAAGGCCTGGGTCGCCGAAGGGGGCGCCGACACGTCCCGGACCACCGGCCGCACCCACAAGGCCGCGTTCACGCTGGCCCCCCGCACCCCGTGACCGGTGAGGCCTGGGAGATCGGCGGCGAGGAGGCGGGGAGCACCGCCCACTTCGGTGGCAGCGGCGCGGCCGGGTCGTGAAGGCGGTACAACCCGCGGACCGCACGGTCGTCGTCTCCGGCACCCTCCAGGGCAGCGGGGTCCCGCTCACCGACCGGCTGGTGCTGACCTGCGCCCATGTGGTGAAGAGCGGCAACGGGTGCCACCTCGCGTACCCGGACGTCACGGGCCCGGCCCAGGCGACCGTGGCCTGGATCGGCCACCATCTCGACGCCGCCCTGCTCCAGGCCGCGACACCGGTCCTCCCGGAGGGCCCCGTAAGGCTCGGCCTGGTGGACACCAGGCCGGCCATATCCGACTGCGAGCTCACCGGGCCGGCACGACTCGGAGTGGGACCTGGACACGGCCTACCTGAGCCTGGAGGCCCAGACCGCACCCGTCACCTCGCCCCTGCACCCCCGCGCTCCGTACGGCCCCCAGCGCATCGACGCGCGGCATCGACGCGCTCCTCGCCGACCGGCGCCGGGTCCTGCTCCGGGGCGACGCGGGCACCGGCTAGACCACGCTCCTGTGGTGGCCGGCCGCACACGCCTCGGCCCGCACCCTGAGCGATGCGCCGGCGCCGCTGAACGGCCTGGTCCCCCTGGTGGTCCCGCTGCGGACGCTACGCGCCCGGGGCAGCACGTTTCCGGGTCCCGCCCAGCTGCCGGAGCGGCCGGCCTGATGGTCGCCCCCGACAGGTGGGCGGGCCGGGCGCTCCTGCTGGTCGACGGTCTCGGAGCTCGCTGCGTTCGACGACGCCCTGGCCGCGATCCGTACGCATTCCCAGATCTCGAGCCTCGAGTTCACCGCATTCCCGTGGTCGGACCAGGTCGGAGCCGAGGAACTGGGGGCGCGGCTCCAGATCAGCCCCTTACTGAGCGCACGGAGAAAGGGGTTGCCCCGGACCGGTTACGGTCCGGGGCAACCCCTTCGGAGCTCAGGCGCTACGCGCCCTACGCGTCCTTCGTCAGGTTCGGGCCGCCGCCCGCTGCCTGCTCGATCGGCGGGACGTCGGGCAGTGCCGACTTCTCCTCGCCACGGAACGAGAACTTCTTCTCGTCCCCCTCGCCCTCCGTGCCGACGACCACGATGTGACCGGGGCGCAGCTCGCCGAAGAGGATCTTCTCGGAGAGGATGTCCTCGATCTCGCGCTGGATCGTCCGGCGCAGCGGCCGGGCGCCCATCACGGGGTCGTAGCCCTTCTTCGCCAGGAGCGACTTGGCCTCGGCACTGAGCTCGATGCCCATGTCGCGGTCCTTCAGGCGCTCATCCACCTTGTCGACCATGAGGTCGACGATCTGGATGATGTCTTCCTCCGTGAGCTGGTGGAAGACGACCGTGTCGTCGACACGGTTGAGGAACTCGGGCCGGAAGTGCTGCTTGAGCTCTTCGTTGACCTTGACCTTCATCCGCTCGTAGTTCGACTTCACGTCGCCCTGGGCGGCGAAGCCCAGGTTGAAGCCCTTGGAGATGTCCCGGGTCCCGAGGTTGGTCGTCATGATGATGACCGTGTTCTTGAAGTCCACGACCCGACCCTGGGAGTCGGTCAGGCGACCGTCCTCCAGAATCTGGAGCAGGGAATTGAAGATATCGGGGTGGGCCTTCTCGACCTCGTCGAAGAGAACGACGGAGAACGGCTTGCGGCGCACCTTCTCGGTGAGCTGGCCACCCTCTTCGTAGCCCACGTAACCGGGGGGCGAACCGAAGAGGCGGGAAACCGTGTGCTTCTCGCTGAACTCCGACATGTCCAGGGAGATCAGCGCGTCCTCGTCGCCGAAGAGGAATTCGGCGAGCGTCTTGGAGAGCTCCGTCTTACCGACACCGGACGGGCCGGCGAAGATGAACGAGCCACCGGGGCGCTTCGGGTCCTTCAGACCGGCTCGCGTACGGCGGATCGCCTGCGAGAGAGCCTTGATGGCGTCCTTCTGCCCGATGACGCGCTTGTGGAGCTCGTCCTCCATGCGCAGCAGACGCGAGGACTCCTCCTCCGTCAGCTTGAAGACCGGGATACCGGTGGCCGTGGCCAGGACTTCGGCGATGAGCTCGCCGTCGACCTCGGCGACGACGTCCATGTCGCCGGCCTTCCACTCCTTCTCCCGCTTGGCCTTCGCCGCCAGCAGCTGCTTCTCCTTGTCCCGGAGGGAAGCCGCCTTCTCGAAGTCCTGGGAGTCGATCGCCGACTCCTTGTCGCGGCGGACACCCGCGATCTTCTCGTCGAACTCGCGGAGGTCCGGCGGCGCGGTCATCCGGCGGATGCGCATCCGGGAGCCGGCCTCGTCGATCAGGTCGATCGCCTTGTCCGGCAGGAAGCGGTCCGAGATGTACCGGTCGGCCAGGGTCGCGGCCTGGACCAGCGCCTCGTCCGTGATGGAGACCCGGTGGTGGGCCTCGTAACGGTCGCGCAGGCCCTTGAGGATCTCGATGGTGTGCGGCAGCGACGGCTCCGCGACCTGGATGGGCTGGAAGCGGCGCTCGAGCGCGGCGTCCTTCTCCAGGTGCTTGCGGTACTCGTCGAGCGTGGTGGCACCGATCGTCTGGAGCTCGCCTCGCGCCAGCATGGGCTTGAGGATGCTCGCCGCGTCGATCGCGCCCTCGGCGGCACCCGCACCCACCAGGGTGTGGAGCTCGTCGATGAACAGGATGATGTCGCCGCGGGTGCGGATCTCCTTGAGGACCTTCTTCAGGCGCTCCTCGAAGTCACCGCGGTAGCGGGAACCGGCGACCAGTGCGCCGAGGTCCAGCGTGTAGAGGTGCTTGTCCTTGAGCGTCTCGGGCACCTCGCCCTTGACGATCGCCTGGGCCAGGCCCTCGACGACCGCCGTCTTGCCGACGCCGGGCTCGCCGATGAGGACCGGGTTGTTCTTCGTACGGCGGGAGAGCACCTGCATGACCCGCTCGATCTCCTTCTCGCGCCCGATGACCGGGTCGAGCTTGGACTCACGAGCGGCCTGGGTGAGGTTCCGGCCGAACTGGTCGAGCACCAGGGACGTGGAGGGGGTGCCCTCGGCGGGGCCGCCGGCGGTGGCCGCCTCCTTGCCTCCGGAGTACCCGGAGAGCAGCTGGATGACCTGCTGCCGCACCCGGTTCAGGTCGGCGCCCAGCTTCACGAGGACCTGGGCGGCGACGCCCTCGCCCTCGCGGATCAGGCCGAGCAGGATGTGCTCCGTGCCGATGTAGTTGTGGCCGAGCTGAAGGGCTTCGCGGAGCGACAGCTCCAGGACCTTCTTCGCCCGGGGAGTGAAGGGGATGTGGCCGGACGGGGCCTGCTGGCCCTGACCGATGATCTCCTCCACCTGCTGGCGGACCGCCTCGAGCGAAATCCCGAGGCTCTCCAGGGCCTTAGCGGCGACACCCTCACCCTCGTGGATCAGGCCCAGGAGGATGTGCTCGGTGCCGATGTAGTTGTGGTTGAGCATCCGGGCTTCTTCCTGAGCCAGGACGACAACCCGCCGCGCGCGGTCGGTGAACCTCTCGAACATCGTTAATCGCTCCTCAGAGCGGTCAGGCAGTAAGGGGTCGGTCCCCTCCCTGTCCTTCCGCAGCTTAGTCCCGCAAGCAGGGACCGCTCATTTCAACTGCCGACACCCGCGATGGCCTCCTGCCCCGAACGCCGACAACTGCTCCAACCCGATGGTGCGAGACGATGTTCCCGCAGGCCAGGCAGATAGCCCTTTCGCCAGTACGCCGATGGCGAACGTGAGACGTTTTTGCCCGCGTGTCGCCCCTTCCCACTAGGGATGTCTTACCCGCACTCACTGACAGTCCATGCGGCGCACCCCCGTTCCCTCCGCTACGGGCGAACAACCTTGCGCCGGCGAGTGCTCCCGTACGCCCCCGCCGCGGACACTCCGCGCGACGAATCGTGCGCGGCGCGTAACCTCGGCTGCGGTGGGACGGTTCACCCGTCATGGCTCTCCTCGTCCCGCCTCCCCGCTCGTCGCCGGAATCCGACGACCGCGCGCAGTGGTACGCACGCGAGCTCGACTGGGTGACCGCGGGAAGCTCTCCCGTGCTGCTGCCGACCGGCCTGCGCTTCGACGTGCTGGACATGCCGGCGGAGGCGGGGCACGCGGCCCTGCGCCGCGTGGGGAGCACCGGCCCCGTGGCCCTGGCCGGGCCGCGGATGCACGTGCTGGTGGCCGTCGGCAGCGCCGAGGAACTGCCCGGGCTGCTCGACTGGCTGGAGTGGGGCGGTATCGCGCTCGACCTCGCCGTCAGCGGCTCGGGCGGGTACATCACGGCACCCGTACCGCCCGGTGGTGCGGCGGCCCGGCCGGGGGCCGCCTTCTGGCTGCGACCCCCCGAACCGCACCGAGCGGTGGAGCCTGCGCTCCCGGCCCTGGCCGGCCTCGGGAGCAGGGGTGGGGATGCTCCCGATCTCGTACGGCTGGTGGACGCGGCGGCGACGGAGTGCCACCGGGCCCGGCTGACGCGTGCCCGGACGCACCTGCTGGCCGATCGGCCGACAGGTCAGCCGTTGGCCTTCTCGTAAGCCTCACGGATCTCGGCCGGGACACGACCACGGTCATTCACATTGTGGCCGTTCTCGCGCGCCCACTTACGGATCTCCGCAGTGTCCTTGTTGCCACCGGAAACGGCGCGGCCCTTGCCACGGCCGGTCGCCGCGCGACCACCGGTGCGACGGCCACTCTTGGTGTACGGCTCGAGAAGACCACGGAGCTTGTCCGCGTTGGTCGTCGTGAGGTCGATCTCGTACGTCTTGCCATCCAGAGCGAACGTGACGGTCTCGTCCGCCTCGACACCGTCGAGGTCATCAACAAGAAGGACCTGAACCTTCTGTGCCACCGGATTTCCTTTCATCGAAAATGCAGTACGCGGAAAGGAAACCGCTTTTCCCCGGAAAACACAAACCCCTGGGAGAGGTTCGAGAGCGCAGGAACGCGGGAAACATGCGCGATTCGGACATAGGGTTCGGGACTCTTCCGCCGTTCACAGGTGCAGAAGCATCCGGCTGTTGCCCAAGGTGTTCGGCTTCACTCGTTCGAGACCCAGGAACTCCGCCACGCCCTCGTCATAGGAACGCAGCAGCTCGCTGTAGACATCTCCGTCGACGGGCGTCTCGCCGATCTCGGTGAAGCCGTGCTTCGCAAAGAAGTCGACTTCGAAGGTGAGGCAGAAAACCCGCCGGACACCGAGCCAGCGCGCGGTCTGCAAGAGCTTGTCCAGAACCTGGTGCCCGACTCCCGCACCCTTGATGCTGTGATCGACGGCGAGAGTGCGCACTTCGGCGAGGTCTTCCCACATCACGTGCAGCGCGCCGCACCCGATGACCCGGGCGTCCTCGTCGCGTTCGGCGACCCAGAACTCCTGGATGTCCTCGTAAAGGGTGACCGTCGCTTTGTCGAGCAGGATCCCTTCGGAGACGTACCCGTCAAGGAGAGCGCGGACGGACGCCACGTCGCTGGTCCTGGCACGCCGGACGGTGATGGCCGGCCTATTTACCGACGGGTCGGTATGAAAAGCTGTATCCAGCGCGGTTTCCGGATCGGTTTGCGGCAGCTCTGAGGACATACCCAGACGCTATCGCCCGTCCTCCGGCGGCGCTCCATCGGCCGGAGGGGCCTCCTGGGGCGGGGTCGCGGGCGGCTCGGGGAAGGTGGGTGCGACGATCCTCATCGCGTCCTGGAGAGCTTCGCGCTGCCCGGCCGACATCATGCCGAAGAAGGCGACCAGCGCGGCCGCCGGGTTGTCGCTGCGCGACCAGGCTTCGTTCATCAGTGCGGCCGAGTACGCGGCCCGGGTGGAGACGGCCGTATATCGATATGCCCGGCCGTCCACTTCTCGGCGGACCCAGCCCTTCTGATGGAGATTGTCCATTACCGTCATGACGGTCGTGTACGCGATGGACCGCTCCTGCTGAAGGTCCTCGAGGACTTCTCGCACAGTGACCGGACGGTTCCATTGCCAGACCCGTGTCATGACGGCGTCTTCCAGCTCTCCCAATTGGCGAGGCACACCATCACCCTAGTGCTAGATGTCTGGAATGGGATATTTCGGGGACAGCAAAAGGGCGCACAGCTCCTGGGAGCCGTGCGCCCTTCGTGGTGGATCCGGTTCAGGCGCCTTCGGGTCGCGGCGCCTGCTGCACCGATTCGGCCCGGGCGATCGCCGCGTCCACGGCGGCGTCCTCCTTGGCCTTGTTCGGGCCGCCCTGGCTCTTGATGATCGTCACGACGAGACCGATGAAGAAGGCGGCCATCACCACGGGGGGCACGAGCGCGGATACGTAGTCCATGCCCTCCAGGGTAGCGAGCCCGGCATTCCGATCCCTGCCGGGCACCCCTCAGGAGACGGCGCGTTCCTCGGGCGGGGGTGCGGGCGCGGGACGGCGCCGGGGCGGGAAGGCCTCGGACGGCTTGGGCATCGGGCGCTCGCCCGGGGCCGCCGGGCGAGCGGGCGCCGCAGGAGGCCTGTCCGGGGTCCTCGGGCGTTCGGGCTCCTTGGCCGCCGTCAGACCGCCGCGCAGGGCCAGCAGCCGGCTGCGCGGGGCCGGTGTCGTCGCGTGGACGGCGCGCCCGGCGAGGCGCGCACGGACCGAGCGCTCGGCGAGCACCTGGCAGCGCTCCAGGAGCGCCGCGGCGACGGGCCCGGCACGCAGGGCGCGCAGGGCCGCGAGATCGTCGGGGCGGGGGTCGTAACCGGCGGCGAGGGCGTCCTGGAGGAGCTCCAGGTAGCCACTGAGCGACCCGGGAAGCGCTTCGCGGTAGCGGGCGAGATCGGCGAGGAGGAACGCGCGCAGCCGGCCCGCCTCGCTCACCGCCTCGTCCACCGCGCCCGCGAGCCGCAGGCAGTCCTGGACATCCTCTTCCGGCAGGGGCGTGGGGTGGAGGGCGTTGGCGAGGGCACGTCGGAGCACCCGCAGCTCGTCCGCGCTGAACGCCATGCCGCCGCGTGATCCGTAGGGCGTGGGCATGACGCGACAATACGTGCTAAATGGACAAAATCCGTTTAACTGGCTGCTCGGCGGCGCGCCGTCGCCCACCACGCCGCCGAGCTGTTCCCGCAGGTGACCGCGGGCGTGTCCTACATCCGGGCGATGTTGCGCTCGTACACGAGGCGCAGGCCGATGAGCGTCAGCCAGGGTTCGTGCTCGTCGATGACGGAGGACTCCCCCAACACCATCGGAGCAAGGCCCCCGGTCGCGATCACGGTGACCTCGTCGGGGTCGGCCGCCAGCTCCTTCTTCATGCGCTCGACCACACCGTCGATCTGGCCCGCGAAGCCGTACACGATGCCGGACTGCATGGCCTCGACCGTGTTCTTCCCGATCACGCTGCGCGGCCTGGCGAGCTCGATCTTGCGGAGCTGGGCGCCCTTCACCCCGAGCGCCTCGACCGAGATCTCGATGCCGGGTGCGATCACCCCGCCCGTGTACTCGCCGCGTGCCGACACCGCGTCGAAGGTGGTGGCGGTGCCCAGGTCCACGACGATGGCCGGGCCGCCGTAGAGCTCGACGGCGGCGACCGCGTTGATGATGCGGTCCGCGCCGACCTCCTTCGGGTTGTCCGTCAGCACCGGCACGCCCGTCTTGACGCCCGGCTCCACGAGGACCGCGGGGACGTCGCCGTAGTAGCGGCGGGTGACCTCGCGGAGCTCGTGCAGCACCGCCGGGACGGTCGAGCAGATGGCGATGCCCTCGATGCCGTCACCGAGCTCGACACCGAGCAGCGGGTGCATGCCCATCAGGCCCTGGAGGAGCACCGCGAGTTCGTCGGCGGTGCGACGGGCGTCCGTGGAGATCCGCCAGTGCTCGACGATCTCCTCGCCGTCGAACAGGCCGAGGACCGTGTGCGAGTTGCCGACGTCGATGGTGAGCAGCATCAGGCCTCGGCCCCGTCGGTCGGGACCGACGCGTCGCGGAAGTCCAGGCCGATGTCGAGGATCGGCGAGGAGTGCGTGAGCGCTCCGACGGCCAGGTAGTCGACGCCTGCCTCGGCGTAGGCGCGGGCGGAGTCGAGGCTGAGCCGGCCGGAGGACTCCAGCACCGCGCGGCCGCCGACGAGCGCGACCGCCTCCGCGGTCCCGGACGGGGTGAAGTTGTCCAGCAGGATCAGGTCGGCGCCCGCGTCGAGCACCTCGCGGACCTGCTCCAGGGTGTCGACCTCGACCTCGATCGCAAGCTCCGGGAACGCCTCCCTGACCCGCTTGAACGCCTCGGCGACCCCGCCCGCCGCGATCACGTGGTTGTCCTTGACCAGGGCCGCGTCCACCAGCGACATGCGGTGGTTGACGCCGCCGCCGCAGCGCACCGCGTACTTCTCCAGCGCGCGCAGCCCCGGGGTCGTCTTGCGGGTGTCCCGGACCTCGGCCTTCGTGCCTTCGAGCACGTCCGCCCAGGCCCGGGTCGCGGTCGCGATCCCGGAGAGCCTGCAGAGCAGATTCAGCGCGCTGCGTTCACCGGTGAGGAGGTCGCGGGTGCGGGTGGTGACGGTGAGCAGCTTCTGTCCGGCGACGACACGGTCGCCGTCCTCGACGTGGCGCTCGACCTCGAACTCGTCCGTGCAGACGATGGACAGGACCGCTTCGGCGACGCGCAGGCCCGCCACGACACCGGGCTCACGGGCGGTGAAGTCGCCGGTGGCGACGGCGTCCTCGGCGACGGTCGCCACCGTGGTCACGTCGACCCCGCCGTCGAGGTCCTCCTCGATCGCGACGTGGGCGATGTCCTCCACCTGGACGGGGTCCAGACCGGCCTCGGCCAGGAGCTGGGCCAGGGCCGGGTCCAGCCCGCACTCCAGCCCGTCCGGGTCGTAGCCGTCGCCGCAGCCGCAGCCGTCTCCGCAGCCGCCGGACCCGGCGGGTGCGCCGATGTGGATCAACGGTACGTCCACGGGTGTGGGGCGCGGGTTCTCTTCGGGCGTGCTCACGGTTACTGCTCCTCTGGGGCGTCGGCGGGGTGGTGCCGGAGGCTGGTGGGTCCTGCGAAGTCTGCTGAAGTCCCGGGCCCAACGGGCGGGAACGCCGGACTTTCCGTCCTGCGGACGGCCGGCCGCAGGTCCGGAGTGACACGGACGACGAGGTGGCGGCGCCATCCGGCGTCGTCGCGGTCGGGCCGGTCCTCGCGCCAGTGGCAGCCTCGGGTCTCCTCGCGTTCCCGCGCCGCGGCGACCAGGACCCGCGAGACGAGGAGCAGGTTGGTGGCCTCCCACGCCTCCACCCCGGGTACGGCGTCCTTGGCGGCGTCCTCCTCGGTACCGGGGACGGCGGCCGTCCGCTGGAGCGCCTCCAGCTCCTCGGCGGCGACGGCCAGACCGGCCGCCGAGCGGATGACTCCGGCGCCCCTGCTCATGATCCGCTGGATGAGGGCCCGTGACTCGGCGGTGAGCAGCGGGACGGTCGAGGCGGGCGCCGTCCCGGCCGGTCGCGGCCGGTCCCGGGGCCCGTCGGCCACGATGTCGGCCGCGATGCGCTCGGCGAAGACGAGCCCTTCCAGCAGGGAGTTGGAGGCGAGCCGGTTCGCGCCGTGCACGCCTGTGCAGGCGACCTCGCCACAGGCGTACAGGCCGGGCACGGTCGTACGGCCCCGGAGGTCGGTACGGACGCCTCCCGAGGCGTAGTGCGCGGCGGGGGCCACCGGGATCGGCTCCGTGACCGGGTCGATGCCGTGGGAACGGCAGGCGGCCAGGATCGTCGGGAAGCGCTCCTCCCACATCGCGGCCCCGAAGTGACGCGCGTCGAGGTACATGTGCTCGGTGCCGAGCAGGTGCATCCGGCGGGTGATGGCCTTGGCGACGATGTCGCGGGGGGCCAGCTCCGCCAGTTCGTGCTCGCCCAGCATGAAGCGCGTGCCGGAGGCGTCGACGAGATGCGCGCCCTCGCCGCGTACGGCCTCCGAGACCAGGGGCTGCTGGCCCTCGGAGCCGGCGCCGAGGAAGAGGACCGTCGGATGGAACTGGACGAATTCGAGGTCGGAGACCTCCGCGCCCGCGCGGAGCGCGAGGGCCACCCCGTCGCCCGTGGAGACCGGCGGGTTGGTCGTGGCGGAGAAGACCTGGCCCATGCCGCCGGTGGCGAGGACCACCGCGGGGGCGCGGACCGCGCCGACGCCGTCGTGCTGGCCCTCACCCATGACGTGCAGGGTGACGCCTGCCGTACGGCCTTCGGCGTCGGTGAGCAGATCGAGGACCAGGGCGTTCTCGACGGTGTGCAGGGCCGCCGAGCGGACGGCCTCGACCAGGGCCCGGGAGATCTCCGCGCCCGTCGCGTCACCGCCCGCGTGCGCGATGCGCCGGCGGTGGTGGCCGCCTTCGCGGGTCAGTGCGATGGCGCCGGTGTCGGTGGTGTCGAAGTGGGCGCCGGTCTCGATCAGCCGGCGGACCGCACCGGGGCCCTCGGTGACGAGGGCGCGCACCGCCGTCTCGTCGCACAGCCCGGCCCCGGCGACGAGGGTGTCGTCCAGGTGCTGTTCGGGGGTGTCCCCGTCGCCGAGGGCCGCGGCGATGCCGCCCTGCGCCCAGCGGGTCGAGCCGTCGTCCAGGCGTGCCTTGGTGACGACGACCGTGGCGAGGCCCGCCGCGGCGCAGCGCAGTGCGGTGGTGAGACCGGCCACGCCGGAGCCGACCACGACGACGTCCGCGTCGATGGCCCAGCCCGGGGCGGGGGCGGTCAGCCGTATTCCGGTCACGTGAGGGCTCCGAGGGTCAGGGGGATGTTGTCGATCAGGCGGGTGGCGCCCACCCGGGCCGCCACGGCGAGGACCGCCTCACCCCCGTCGCGGTCGTCGGGGATCTCGGCGAAGTCCGCCGGGTCCACGAGCGCGAGGTAGTCCAGGGCGAGCGGCACCGCTTCGTCGGCCGCCTCGTCGAGCACGGCCTGTGCTGCGGCCCGCACGTCGGCGGGGCCCACGGACGGCCTGGCCAGCGCCACCGCCTGCGTGTCGGCGGCCGCGCGGGCCTCCCCGAGCCGCGTGAGAGCGGCGGCGCGGCCCTCGCGGCCGGGAACGGCCGCGGCCCGGGCGTGCAGCGCCTGCTGGGCCGCCAGGCGGTCGCGGGCCGCGAAGAGGGCACGGGACAGGGTGAGCGCCGTGCGGCGTTCGTCGGCGGAGAGGAACCGGTTGCGGCTGGAGAGCGCGAGGCCGTCCGGGTCCCGGACCGTGGGTACGGCGACGATGTCGGTGCCGAAGTTGAGGTCGCGGACCATACGGCGGATCAGCGCCAGCTGCTGGGCGTCCTTCTGCCCGAAGAACGCCGCGTCGGGCCGGGTGAGGTGGAGGAGCTTGGCGACCACGGTGAGCATGCCGTCGAAGTGCCCGGGCCGTGCCGCGCCCTCCAGCCGCTCACCCATGGGGCCGGCGGTGATCCTGACCTGGGGTTCGCCGCCGGGGTAGACCTCGTCGACGGAGGGTGCGAAGACCGCGTCGGCGCCCGCCTCAGAGGCGACGGCGAGGTCGGCCTCCAGGGTGCGCGGGTAGCGGTCGAGGTCGGCGGCCTCGCCGAACTGGAGCGGATTGACGAACACGGTGACGACGACCTGTCCGCCGGGTCCCGCGGCGGCGCGGGCCGTTCGGATCAGGGTGGCGTGCCCGTCGTGGAGCGCGCCCATCGTCATCACGACGGCGCGTCGGGCGCCGGCGGGCCGGCCGAGGGTGTGCAGCTCCCCGGCGGTGCTCAGCAGGGTGGCGGGTGCGGTGGTCATCGGCTCTCCTCCGGCCCGGACCCGTCCGTGCCGTGTCTCCCGTCGGTTCCGTTCCCCGCGTTCGCGCTGTCCGCGAGGACGTCGAGGAGGTCCTCCGCGAACTCCGGTTTGAGCATGCCGTGGGCCAGGGCCCGGTCGGCCGTGGTGCGGGCCATGGCGAGATACCCCGCCACCGCCTGCGGGGCGTGCGTACGCAGTTCGTGTACGTGCGCGGCCACCGTGCCCGCGTCGCCCCGGGCGACCGGGCCGGTCAGCGCCGCGTCGCCGGAGCGCAGGGCGTTGTCGAGCGCCGCGCCGAGGAGCGGTCCGAGCATCCGGTCGGGCGCGGCCACACCGGCCTTCCCGAGCAGCTCCATGGACTGTGCGACCAGGGTGACCAGGTGGTTCGCGCCGAGGGCGAGCGCCGCGTGGTACAGCGGGCGGGACTCCTCCGCGATCCATTCCGGCTCACCGCCCATCTCGATGACGAGGGCCTCCGCGGCGAGCCTGAGCTCCTCGGGAGCGGTGACCCCGAATGAGCAGCCGGCGAGCCGCTGGACGTCGACGGAGCTGCCGGTGAAGGTCATCGCCGGATGCAGGGCGAGCGGGAGGGCACCGGCCCGCAGAGCCGGGTCGAGCACCCGTGTGCCGTACCGCCCCGAGGTGTGGACGATCAGCTGGCCCGGCCGGACGGCACCCGTCTCGGCGAGCCCTTCGACCAGGCCGGGCAGCGCGTCGTCGGGGACGGTCAGCAGCACGAGCTCGGCGCGGGCGAGGACCTCGGCGGGCGTGACCAGGGGGACGTCGGGGAGGAGGGCGGCGGCCCGGCGACGGGACGCGTCGGAGACGCCCGAGACCGCGACCGGGCGGTGCCCGGCGAGCTGCAGCGAGGCGGCGAGGGCGGGGCCGACCCGTCCCGCGCCGACGACGCCTACGGTGAGGCGTGCGGGGCGGTCCCTCGCGTCGAGGGCTTCCTTGGAAACTGATGCGTTCACGCGGCGGTGGCCTTCCGTTCCAGTCCGCGGGGGGTACCGGACGATTCCTCTGCATGCTACGCCAGCGATTCCCGTCACCCCTCGACTGTCCACAGCCTGTGGGTAACTTCCGGCGGTCCGGGAAACCCGGGGTGGGAGACGCCGACGGCCCGGGTGATGATCGTCCCATGGCAGTCACCGATGAGCAGAAGCAGCGGAACCGCAGGCTGACCGCATGGCAGCGGTCGACGAAACGGCTGGCCCGGGCGTCCGCCGACCACACGCTGGGCGAGCGGCTGGCCGCCCTGGCCGCCGACGCCGGGACGGTCCACGACCTGAGCGGGTGGACGGACGTCTACGGCGACGGGGTCGTCGCCGAGCTGGAACGGCGGACGGCGGACCTGCTGGGCATGGAGGCCGCCGCCTTCTTCCCGACGGGGACGATGGCGCAGCAGGTCGCGCTGCGCTGCTGGGCGGGACGTACGAACAGTCCGGTCGTGGCCCTGCACCCGCTCTCGCACCCCGAGGTGCACGAGCGGGGTGCCCTCGCCTCGGTGAGCGGGCTGCGCACGGTGCATCCGACGTCCGAGCCGCGGCTGCCCACTGCGGACGAGGTACGGGACTTCCCCGAGCCGTTCGGCACCCTGATGCTCGAGCTGCCGCTGCGTGACGCCGGCTTCGTCCTTCCCTCCTGGGAGGAGCTCGAGGCGGTCGTGGCCGCCGCACGCGAACGGGACGCCGTGGTGCATCTGGACGGGGCGCGGTTGTGGGAGTGCGGGCCGCACCTCGGACGCGGACTGCCGGAGATCGCGGCGCTCGCCGACAGCGTGTACGTCTCGTTCTACAAGTCGCTGGACGGGCTGTCCGGCGCGGTCCTCGCCGGCCCCGAGTCCCTGGTCGACGAGGCGCGGACCTGGCGCCACCGGTACGGCGGGCAGGTCTTCCAGCAGTACCCGGCGGCGCTCTCCGCGCTGCTGGGCCTGGAGCGGGAGCTGCCGAGGCTGCCCTCTTACGTGGCGCACGCGAAGGTGGTCGCGGGGGCGCTGGCGGAGGGGTTCGACCGGTCCCCGGTGCCGTGGTTCCGGGTGCACCCGGAGCCGCCGCACACCCACCAGTTCCAGGTGTGGCTGCCGTACGGCGCCGAGGCTCTGGACGAGGCGTCGGTGCGGCAGGCCGAGGAGACGGGTGTCACCCTCTTCCGGCGGTGGTTCGCCGGGCCGCCGGGGATCTCCTTCACGGAGGTCACGGTAGCGGCGGAGGGGCTGGAGTGGACGGCGCAGGACGTACGGGCGGCGGTGGCCGAGTTCGTGCGGCGGCTGGCCTGAGGGCGGTCCCGGGACCCGGAAGCGGTCCCCGTACCGGGGCTGCGGGCAGCGCCCGGGCACGAGGGCAGCGCCCGGGTCTGAGGCCGGTCCCCCGGCGGCCGGAGTGCGGTACGGCCCCCGCTTCAGCCACCGCCCTCGCCCGGGCGTTCGACCCGGAGCCGGAACCTCCTGCGCAGTTCACGCAGGACGTCACGGTCATGGCGGCCGGGCGGCGGCGGTGGCACCTCGCCGTGCTGCGCGGCGCGGTAGCTGTCGAGCATGTGCTGCTGAACGATGTCCATGCATCCAGCGTGGACCCGTCCTCACCGGCCGGCCCGCGGATTGACGGCCGCCGTCAATCGGCGCCGGGCCCCGTTCACCACCCCTCACCATGGAGGGGTGAGCGTGCACATCGACATCGCCGGCCTGCCCCCCGAGCGCATAGTCTTCGAGATTTCGCCCCTCGCCGAGCTCGGGCTGGCTCTGCACGCGCTCTCCGAGCCGGGGCACCACCCCGGCCTGCACGGCTGGGCGACCGCCACGGCCGCCGCGCTGGAGCCGGACCTGGCGGACCGGCTGCACGAGGCGGAGTTCCTGTGGCGGAACACCTTCTCCGACGTGTTCATGCCGTTCGCCGGCGTCCGCGGCGGGGACGGCCGGACGGGCTCCACCCTCGCCGAGGACCTGGACATCCTCGACAGGCTCGACGACGAGCGGTTCGTCGCCGCCGCCCTGGAGTTCACCTGCGCCAGCCAGTACGGCGAGGGGGCGCCGTCCCCGCTCAGCGACGCCGCGATGCGCGCCCGGGCTCTGGACCTGGCGGCGGCCAGGGGGCCCAAGCAGACGGAGTTCACCCGGCAGCTGCTCACCGACCCCGCCGCCGTGCGCGGTTGGGTGCGCCGCCTCTTCGAGGACTGCGACCAGGCCTTCTTCTCCGCCACCTGGCAGCGCGTCCAGGTGCAGCTGGCCGCCGACGCCCGCCACAAGACCGAGGTGCTGCGGCGCAAGGGCGTCGCAGCGGCGATGAGCGCCGTCTCGGCGGCCCTCTCCCTGGACGAGGACGCGAGCCTGATCAGCATCGACAAGCTGAACGTCGGCCGCGCCGACGCCGGCGGCTCCACGGCGGGCGCCGGGCTCACCCTCATTCCGACCAGCTTCGGATGGCCCCATTTGATGGTGCTGCACGCCCCGGGCTGGCGGCCGGTGATCCACTATCCGGTGCACGGGCCCGAGCTGCCCTCACCCGCCTCCGTCGAGCTGCTCCAGCTCCGGATGGAGGCCCTGGCCCATCCGATGCGGATGCGCCTGTGCCGCAACCTGGCCCGTTCCCCGTACTCCACGGGCGAGCTCGCCGACTCGCACGGCATCACGTCCCCCGAGGTCTCCCGCCACCTGGCGGTGCTCAAGAAGGCCGGCCTGGTCACCACCCGGCGGCGCGGCCGGTACGTCATGCACTCACTGGACCTGACCGTGGTGGCCCGCCTGGGCAGCGACTTCCTGGAAGGCGTACTGCGCTGAGGGACGGCGCCGGCGGGTTCACGCCACGGCGGCCCGGGGCGGACGCCCTCCCCCTCAGCCCGCCTGGCCGCCGGCCCTGACCAGGCCCGTCTCGTACGCGAGCACGACGACCTGTACGCGGTCACGCAGAGCCAGCTTGGTGAGGATGCGGCCGACGTGCGTCTTCACCGTCGCCTCCGAGAGCACCAGGCGGGCGGCGATCTCGCCGTTGGACAGGCCCTGGGCGACCAGCATCATGACTTCGCGCTCCCGCCCGGTCAGTTTCCCGATGTGCTTGTGCTGCGGTTCCTTGCCGCTGCTGGGCAGCATCGGGGAGAACCTGTCGAGCAGCCTTCGGGTGGTGGACGGGGCGACGACGGCGTCGCCGCTGTGCACGGACCGGATCGCGGAGAGCAGCTCGGCGGGCGGCACGTCCTTGAGCATGAACCCGCTGGCGCCCGCCTTCAGTCCGGAGAACGCGTACTCGTCGAGGTCGAAGGTGGTCAGGATCAGCACCTTGGGCGGATCGGCCTGCGCACAGATGCGCCGGGTCGCCTCGACCCCGTCCAGCCGGGGCATGCGGACGTCCATCAGCACCACGTCGACGGCCGTGGCCCGCAGGACCTCGATCGCCTCCGCACCGTCGCCCGCCTCGGCGACGACCTCCATGTCCGGCTGGGCGGCGAGCACCATCCGGAATCCGGTGCGCAGCAGCACCTGGTCGTCGACGAGCATCACGCGGATCGCCATGAGGTGTCCTGTTCCTTCTGTCACTGGCGTGGTCACTGGCCGGCCGGCTTGAGCGGGAGGAGGGCACTGATCCGGAAGCCGCCGCCCGGGCGCGGTCCCGCGTCGAGCGTGCCGCCGACCATGCCGACCCGCTCCCGCATGCCGATCATTCCCTGTCCCGCGCCGTCGGCCCCACCGTCCTCGTACAGCTCGTGCGCGGCGCCCCGGCCGTCGTCCTCGACCAGCAGTCCGAGCCCGTCGTCGAAGTAGACCAGCCGCACGCTCGCCCCGGCGTCCGGACCACCGTGCTTACGGGTGTTGGTCAGGGCCTCCTGGACGATGCGGTACGCGGTCAGTTCGACGCCGCTCGGCAGCGGGCGCGGGGTGCCCTCGATCTTGAAGTCCACCGTGAGGCCGGTCTGCCTGACCTGGCCCACCAGGTCCTCGATCTGCTCGACGTCGGGCTGGGGCACGTACTCCCCGCTCTCCTGGGTGTCACCGGTCCGCAGCACCCCGAGCAGCCGGCGCATCTCCGCGAGCGCCTGGCGGCCGGTGTGGGAGATGGTCTCCAGGGCCTGCCGGGCCTGGTCGGGGGAGGCATCCATGACATAGGCGGCACCGTCCGCCTGGACCACCATCACCGAGACGTTGTGGGCGACGACATCATGCAGCTCGCGGGCGATCCGGGCCCGTTCGGCGGCCACGGCGACCTTCGACTGTGCCTCCCGCTCCCGCTCCAGGCGGGCCGCGCGCTCCTCCAGCTGGCTGAAGTAGGCGCGCCTGGTGCGTATCGAGTCACCGAGGACCCACGCGAGGACGAAGGGCACGGTCATCACGACGACGACGAACACCGACTGCAGCCAGTTGCTCGACGGCGTCTCCTGCGGCCAGCGCAGCGTGGACAGCCCGGCCGCGCACAGGCTGCATCCCAGGGCGACCCGCGAGGCCCAGCGCTCGCCGACGGTGGCCACCGTGTACGTGATCACCAGCAGGGCGAAGTCCGCCGCGTTCGGCCGCACGTCGAGGAGCAGCTGCGCGACGCCCATCCCTATCGCGAGCAGCAGCATCCTCTCCGGTGCCCGGCGGCGCAGCGCGACCACGGCACACAGGCCGACGGCGATCGGCACGGCGGCGACGCGCTCCCGGCCACCGTGGCCTACCTGGTCGGCCACGATGGACATGCCGGAGAGCCCGAGGAGGACGACAGCCCAGAAGGTGTCGACGCCCGTCGGGTGTCTGCGGATGAAATCGTAGAGGCGCTGCACGTTACCCAGCGTAGGGACAGCTGATCGGTGCCCGGGTCAACCGAAGGGCCGATCCAGGTCCTGGGACCGTACTCCCCAAGGTGGAGACTTGCCTACGTGACGTATGACTGGTGCGGTTGGCGGGAAGCAGCGGAAACCGCTTTGTACGGAGAAAAGGGCTTCTACCGGAGCCCGGAAGGCCCCGCGGGCCATTTCCGTACCTCGGTCCACGCATCCCCCCTGTTCGCGGGGGCCGTCGCGAGGCTGCTGGTCAGGACGGCCGGCCGGCTCGGGACGGACACGGTCGACCTGGTGGACGTCGCAGCGGGCCGGGGCGAGATGCTGACCGGGGTACTGGCGGCGCTCCGGGGCCGGACCGCCGGCCGGGGGCTCACCGTGCGGGCGTACGCCGTGGAGACGGCACCGCGCCCTCCGGGTCTGGATCCGGACATCGAGTGGTGCTCCGAACCGCCCCGGGGTGCGCGGGGGCTGCTGTTCGCCAACGAGTGGCTGGACAACGTCCCGACGGAGATCGCGGAGGCGGACGACGACGGGGTCGCCCGCTATGTGCTCGTGCGGAGGGCCGACGGCGCGGAGCGGCTGGGTGACCCGGTGGCCGGGGCGGACGCGCGGTGGCTGAGCCGCTGGTGGCCGCTGTCGCGGCCCGGCGAGCGCGCGGAGATCGGCCGGCCGCGGGACGAGGCGTGGGCGCGGGCGGTCGCCTCCCTGAGCGACGGGGACGCCGTGGCGGTGGACTACGCCCATGTGCGGGGGGCGAGACCGCCGTTCGGGACACTCACCGGATTCCGGGCCGGCCGCGAGGTGCGGCCCGTGCCGGACGGGAGCTGCGACCTGACCTCGCACGTGGCGCTGGACGCCTGCGCCGCGGCGGCCGGTGGCGAGGCCGAACTGCTGGACCAGCGGGCGGCGCTGCGGGAGTTGGGGGTCATCGGCGAACGGCCGCCGCTCTCACGGGCATCAACCGATCCGGCGGGCTATGTGCGGGCGCTCGCGTCGGCGGGCGAGGCGGCGGAGCTCACGGCGCGCGGCGGGCTGGGCGACTTCGGATGGCTCCGGCACCGGGTGACGCCGGACTCCGCCGCCTGACCCGGGACGCGAAGGGGGATACTGTCCCGCATGACGGAGACGACGGTCGGCATCGGCGGCGCGGCAGAGAGCACCGACATGGTGCTCAACATCGGTCCGCAGCATCCCTCCACGCACGGTGTGCTCCGGCTCCGCCTCGTACTCGACGGTGAGCGGATCCAGCAGGCCGAACCGGTCATCGGCTACATGCACCGCGGCGCCGAGAAGCTCTTCGAGGCGCGGGACTACCGGCAGATCATCATGCTCGCCAACCGCCACGACTGGCTGTCGGCCTTCTCCAACGAGCTCGGGGTCGTCATGGCCGTCGAGCGCATGCTCGGCATGGAGGTCCCTGAGCGTGCCGTCTGGACGAGGACGCTGCTGGCGGAGCTGAACCGGGTCCTGAACCACCTCATGTTCCTCGGTTCCTACCCCCTCGAACTCGGCGGGATCACCCCGGTGTTCTACGCGTTCAGGGAACGCGAGGAACTCCAGGCCGTGATGGAGGAGGTCTCCGGCGGCCGGATGCACTACATGTTCAACCGGGTCGGCGGCCTCAAGGAGGACCTGCCCGCGGGCTGGCTCGGCCGGGCCAGGGACGCCGTCGCCTCCGTACGCTCCCGCATGGACGTCTACGACCGGCTGGTCCTCGGCAACGAGATCTTCCGGGGCCGCACCCGGGGCGTGGGCGTCCTGTCCGCCGAGGCCGTGCACGCCTACGGGGTGTCCGGGCCGATCGCCCGCGCGTCCGGGGTCGACTTCGACCTGCGGCGCGACGAGCCGTACCTGGCGTACGGGGAGCTGCAGGACACGCTGAAGGTCGTCACCCGGACCGAGGGCGACTGCCTGGCCCGCTTCGAGTGCCTGCTGGAGCAGACGCACAACGCGCTGGACCTGGCCGACGCGTGCCTGGACCGGATGGCCGGACTGGCGCCCGGGCCCATCAACCAGCGGCTGCCCAAGGTCCTGAAGGCGCCGGAGGGCCACACCTACGCGTGGACCGAGAACCCGCTCGGCATCAACGGCTACTACCTGGTGTCCACGGGCGAGAAGACGCCGTACCGGCTGAAGCTCCGCTCCGCCTCGTACAACAACATCCAGGCGCTCACCGAACTGCTGCCGGGCACGCTGGTCGCCGACATGGTCGCGATCCTGGGGTCGCTCTTCTTCGTCGTCGGGGACATCGACAAGTAACCGCGGTCGTCGCCGCCGCGGCTGCTACGAGATCGCGCTGCGCAGCTGTACGACCTCCAGCTGCTCCGTCTCGTCGTGGGCGGTCAGGTCGATGACCTTGCCGACGGCGCGGTTCTCGGCAGCGCCCGTACGGTGCGCCGCCAGTGCCTCCTCGCCCACCACGTCCGCGAGGTCCTCGTTCTGCACGGACTCGAGCGCGTCGGCGTTCGCCTTCTGCGTGCCGAAGAAGTCGAAGCTTCCCTGCGGGACGAGGTGACGGCGCGCGGCGGCGTACGGAACGACGGCCGAGGCCACCGGGACGGCGCGGGGCGCGCGCACGGGTGCGGGCGACGGCCGGGAGGCGGGGAGGGCTGCGGACGGACGGCGGTGCTGGTGGTCACCCGCTCCGGCGACCGCCGCGTGCTTCCCCTTCGGGCCCTCGCCCTCCGCGTCCCGTTCCGCGGTCCGCTCGGCGAGGTCCCGCTGCCTGGCCAGCTCGGCCGTGCGGCTCGCCTCCTGGAGTGCGGCGTTACGCGGCAGGTCCTGGAGCGCCTGGGCGGCTCGCAGGTAGGCGCCCGGGGTCGGCGTGGACCGTGCGGCGGCCAGCTCGCGCGGTGCGGCGGCCTCGATGGCGAGCTGCCTGCGGCCCTCGAGGGCGCTGGCCCGCTCGGTCTCGGCAGTGGCGTAGCGGCGCAGCAGCGCGGCGTGCTCGCCCCTCAGGCCTGCGAGCTCCACGCGCTTGCGGCGCAGCTTCGTCTCCAGCCGCGTGCGCAGCTCCCGCGACTCCTCGAGGTCGGTCTCGAGCTCGGCTATGCGCTCCTCGGCCTTCCACTCGTCGCCGGCCCGCGCCCGGGTCAGTTCCGCGACGCGCAGCCCTGCGGCCCGGTCCCAGCTGCGCATCAGGTACGCGCCGGAGAGCGCGACCGCGGCGGTGGCCGCCACCAGGCCGCGCAGGGGCACGGGATCCGCGAGGAGCCAGGCTCCGGCGGCACAGACGACCGACACTCCGGCCACCACGGAGGGCGGCAGGATTCTGTGAAGGGGTGGCGAATGGCGGTGGCGTCCACGTGGCATGGCCCGAAATTTACCGTGCGCACGGGCCACTTGGGAGACCACCCGGCAATCTGTTCCCCGCCGGTTACCTAGGGCCTCCCATGTGCCGCCTTTCCCCGCGCGTTCTACTTCTTGATCAGGCCCTTCGACTGCAGGTAATCCTTGGCCGCGTCGGCGGGCTTGACGCGCTCCGCGTCGACCTTGAGGTTGAGTTCCGCGAGGTCCTCCGTGGTGAGTACGCCGGTGAGCTTCCCGAGGGCCTCGGCGATCTCCGGTGCACCCGCGTCCTTCGCATTGAGCACCGGCAGGACGTTGTCGGCGTTCTGGAGCTTCTTGTCGTCCTCCAGGAACACCAGCCCGTACGTGTCCAGAACCGCGTCCGTGGTGGTCGTGAGGACCAGTTGGTCCTTGCCGTCCTTGACCGCCTGCTTGGACTGCGGGGTGCCGACGCCCTTGGGATCGATACCCGCGACGTCGATTCCGTACGTCTTCTTCAGCCCGGGGGCGCAGAACGGACGCACCTCGCACTCGTCGCCTGCGGCGATCTTCACTTCGATCTTCGACTTTCCGAGGTCCGAAAGCGTCTTGAGGTTGTTCTTGGTGGCGAATTCCTCGGAGACCGCGAAAGCGTTCTGGTCGACCGCCTTGCCGACCGGAAGGATCTTCAGCCCGAGCGGGGTCGCGAGCTTCTCCAGCGCGGCCACGGTGGCTGCCGCGTCCCCGGAGGCGACGGGCGCGGCCTCCGCCTTCTGCGCGCCGTTGACCTTGGCGTTGAGGAATTCGGCGATGGTCGCCGCGTATTCGGGGACGACGTCGATCTCCCCCTTCTCCAGGGAAGGTTCGTACAGTTCACGGTTCTTCACCGTCGTGATCGAGGTGCTGTACCCGGCATCCCCCAGGAGCTGGGCGTACAGCTCGGCAAGCACCTTGGACTCGGTGAACGCGGCGGCGCCCACCACCAGCGAGCCCTTCTCGGAGCCGGCGCCGGCGCTCGTGTCCGGGCCCTTCTTCTCCTTCTCCAGGCTGTCGCCGCCGCAGGCGGCGAGCGAACCTGCCAGCGCGACCACTCCGACGACCGCACCCGCTATGCGCGAGGTCCTGCTCATGATGTTCTCCGTCCGCGAGAAAATGGTATGTACACGTCTACAAGCCCGGGGCCTCATGCGGGCCGGTGGCGTCGCCCGGGGGACAGCAACCGGTCCAGCACCACGAGCACGCCCTCGACCACCAGGGCGAGCAGGGCGACCAGTACGGCGCCCGCGAAGACCTGCGCGGTGTCGTAGGTGTTGAATCCGGCGGTGATGATCCGGCCGAGGCCGCCGAGGCCGACCATCGCCGCGATCGATGCGGTGGCGACGACCTGGACGGCGGCGGACCGCAGCCCGGTCATGATCATCGGGTAGGCCAGCGGCAGCTCGACCCGCAGGAAGAGCTGACCGCCCGACATCCCCATGCCCCGCGCCGCCTCCACCACCGACCGGTCCACCTCCGTCATCCCGACGTAGGCGTTGGTCAGCAGCGGTGGCACGGCGAACAGCACCAGTGCGATGACCGTCGGCAGATAGCCGGAGTTGCGCAGGGGGGTCATCATGAAGAGGGCCAGCACCGCGAAGACGGGTACGGCCCGGCCCACGTTGGAGATGTTGACCGCGAGCGCGCCCCCCTTGCCGATGTGCCCCAGACACAGCGCGAGCGGCAGGGCGATGGCGCAGGCCGCCGCGAGGGCGACGCCGCTGACGAACAGGTGCTCGCCGAGCCGGTGCGTGACCCCGTCGTCCCCGGACCAGTTGGCGCCGGTGGTGAGCCAGGTCCAGGCGTCCCCGATGATCCCCATGGGTCAGCCCGCCTCGGTCTTCGCGACACCCGCCGGCCCGGAGGCCCCGGCGGGTGTCCGTATCCGCGTCCAGGGCGTGAGCAGGCGCTGCAGACCGAGCAGCAGCAGATCCGCCACCACCGCGAGCAGTACGCAGAGCACGGACGCGGCGAGCACCTGAGCCTTGAAGAAGCTGGGGAGCGCGTCCTCGATGAGATTGCCGAGGCCGCCCTTGCCGACGAGGGAGCCGACCGTGGTCAGGGCGACCGTCGACACCGTGGCGATCCGCAGGCCGGCCATCAGGGCGGGCAGCGCCAGGGGGAGTTCGACCTCCCAGAGCAATCTGCCGGGTCCGTATCCCATGCCCTGCGCCGCCTCCTTCGCCTCCTGGGGGACCGCTTGGAGGCCCGCGAGGATGTTCCGGACGAGGATGGTCAGCGAATAGAGCACCAGGCCGGTGACGACCAGCGCCGCGGACAGCCCGAAGAGCGGCAGCAGCAACGAGAACATCGCCAGCGACGGCACGGTGTAGAGCACTGTGGTCAGGCCCAGCACCGGTCCGGCGAAATGCCGTCCGCGGCGCGCGAGGAGCGCGAGCGGAAAGGCGACCGCGAGCCCTATCAGCACCGAAACCAGTGTGATCCAGATGTGCTGGACGGTCGCATCCGTCAACTCCTGGCTCCGGGAGCGCAGATATTCCCCGCAGATCCAGTCGTTCGCCACCAGGCAGTTCTGCTCGGCCATCCGCCCCCCACCCCCCTGTTCACCGCCGCCGCGCCGCAGCGGATCCGATCACCGGCGACCCTATCCCCGACCACCGACAATCGCCGAGGCCGTCGTATTCCGGCAACATGTCCTTCACAGAACCCGCGTCACAATGGGGAACCATGATCCGTTTCGAGCACGTCACCAAGCGGTACGCGGACGGCACCACCGCCGTCGACGGCCTTTCCTTCGAGGTCGCCGAGGGGGAACTGGTCACGCTCGTCGGACCCTCCGGATGCGGCAAGACGACCACCATGAAGATGGTGAACCGTCTGATCGAACCGACCGAGGGCCGGATATTCCTCGACGGGGACGACATATCCGCCATCGACCCCGTGCGACTCCGGCGCCGCATCGGTTATGTGATCCAGCAGGTCGGGCTCTTCCCGCACAGAACGGTGCTGGAGAACACGGCGACGGTGCCCCATCTCCTGGGCTGGAAAAAGGGAAAGGGCCGTGAGCGCGCGGCCGAACTGCTCGATCTGGTCGGACTGGACCCCTCCGTCTACGGCGGCCGTTATCCCGAGCAGCTGTCCGGCGGTCAGCGCCAACGGGTGGGTGTGGCCCGGGCACTGGCCGCCGACCCGCCCGTCCTGCTGATGGACGAGCCCTTCGGTGCGGTCGACCCCGTCGTCCGGGAGAAGCTCCAGAACGAATTCCTCAAGTTGCAGGCGCAGGTCCGCAAGACGGTGCTGTTCGTCACGCACGACATCGAGGAGGCCGTCCGGCTCGGGGACCGCATCGCCGTCTACGGGCAGGGCCGTATCGAGCAGTTCGACTCCCCGGCCACGGTGCTGGGGGCGCCCGCGACCCCGTACGTCGCGGACTTCGTCGGAGCCGACCGCGGCCTGAAGCGGCTGTCGGTCACGCCCATCGAGGAGAGCGACCTGGACCAGCCGCCGGTCGTGCACCTCGACGACCCCCTGGCTCGCGCGACCGAGCGGCTGCGGGCCGAGGGCGCGCGCTGGGCGGTCGTGCTGGACGGCGAGGACAATCTCCACGGCTGGATACCCGCGGGTGACGCCGGGGCGGCGACGCTCGCAGGCACGGTCCGTGAGCACGCCCGGCGCATGGAGGCCTGGCTCCCGCTCGGCGCCCCCCTCAAGCAGGCCTTCGCCACGATGCTCCAGCACGACGCGGGCTGGATCGCCGTCATCGACGAGGAGAGCACCGGCCGGTTCCTCGGCGTCCTCACCCCGGCCCGCCTCCACGAGGCGCTGCGCCGCTCGATCGATGCGGACGCGCAGGCCGTCCCGCGCGCGGAGGTCGCGGTCGAGACGGTGACGACGCTCGGCTCCCGGTGAGGCCGGGGAGGCCGGGAAGGCCGGCAAGGGGAGCCGGGGTCAGTTCCCGCTGAGCCTTCCGCTCATCCACTCCAGGGCCGGGGGGATCTCCCGCCGCCAGGTGTTGAAGTTGTGCCCGCCGCTGTCGAGGACGATCGAGGAGACCCGGGCGGGAGCCTTCACCCGGGCGATGAACTCCTTGGTTCCCCGGAGGTTTCCCTCACCCTGCCGGGACGTCGTGACCAGGAACGACGAGGCGGCCGGAGGCCGGTGGTCCAGGCTCCACAACAGGTCCGACCGGTGGCGCGCCGCGCGGTCGCCGTGGAAGAGGTCTCCGGTGGTCGGGTCCTCGGCCGCCTTGTAGTAGGCCGAGAGCCCGGCGCTCGCCGCGAATCGGTCCGGGTGGTGCAGCCCGATCTTCAGTGCGCAGTAACCGCCGGTCGAGTTGCCGATGATGCCCCAGTTACGGGCCCGGTCGCCGACCCGGTAGGCCCGGGTGACCGCCTGCGGCAGGTCGTGCGCGAAGAAGGTCTCGGTCCGGGGACCCCCCGCGATGTCCACGCACTCGGTGTCCCGGGGCGGCGCCACCGTCGGCCTCAGCATCACGAGGATCATCGGCTGGGCCCTGCCCGCCTTCACCCGCTCGTGGGCGGTCTGCGGGTAGCGCAGCCCCTTGAACAGGTTCTCGGCCGTGCCCGGGTAGCCGGTGAGCACGACGACCGCGGGGAACCTGTGCCCGGCGTGGGCCGGCTGGAAGTACTCCGGCGGCAGGTAGACGTACGCCGCGCTGTTGATCCCCGACGCGTGGCCCGATACGACGACCTTGTCGATCCGGCCGCCGACCGCGGGCCGGCCGCCCCCCGGGACGTCCGGCCGCACGCTGCCGATCCGGGCCGTGGTGCTCCCCGGCGCGCCGGCCCCCGCCCCGTGGTCGGTGACCGTGCCCAGGTCCTGCTGCCGCCCGAACAGGTCGGCCCAGGAGCCGTAGAAGAGGAAGGAGTTGTTGGCCAGCAGGCCCACCGCGGCGAAGAGGGCCAGCTGGGTGGCCAGCAGGAGGCCGGCCCTGCCCGCCACCGCCCGGGCGGTGCGGGCGGCCAGCCGGGGCCAGAGCCGGATCGTGGCTGCGAACAGTGCGACGGCCAGTCCTGCCGCGACGGCCAGAACAGCGTTGCTGGTGAGACCCATGAGTACGAATGAGCTTTCTGTGCGGGAAATTTCCGCACAGAGGGTGAACCCACTGCGCGGAAGCCTCGTCCTAGAGGGCGCACATCGTCCGTAGGGGCTTCGGCCGACGGACTCAGGAATCTCTCGCGGAGCCACGGGAAGCGATGTCTGTCACGGTAGATGGGGATAAATCAGGAATGGTTCCGCTCGCGGTCCGCGGACGCCGACTTCTGCGCGGGCCACGGCCCGAAACGGTACCGGTGCTGGTCGGGAGCGCCTGTACGGCCGTCGGCCTGATCGATGTGGCCGCAGGGGTCTTCCCGCGCTTCCGCCACAGCAGGATGCACACCTTCGCCGAGGTGCTCCCCGGTGCCCTCGGGCCGTTCGCCGCGGCGCTGTCCCTCAGCTCGGGCGTCCTGCTGCTCCTGCTCGCCCACGGCATCAAGCGGCACAAACGGCGGGCCTGGCGGGCGGCCGTGGTCCTGCTGCCGGCGGGCGCCGTGGCGCAGTTCGTCTACCGGCACTCCCTGATCGGCGTGCTCCTCTCGCTCGTGCTCTGCTTCCTGCTGATACGCCACCGGAGCGAGTTCGCCGCCCTCCCGGACCCCAGGAGCCGCTGGCGGGCACTGGCCAACTTCGTCCTCCTCGGCGCGGGTTCGTTGGCTCTCGGCCTGGTGGTCGTCAGCGTGCACCCGGGCCGCGTCGTGGGGAACCCCTCCATCGCCGACCGGCTCCAGCACGTGCTGTACGGCCTGTTCGGGTTCGAAGGGCCGGTGGACTACACCGGGGTGACCTCGTGGACGGTGGCGTACTCCCTGGGTTCCCTGGGCCTGCTGACCGCCGTGACCACGATCTACTTCGCCTTCCGGCCCGAACACCCGGCCGCCGGCCTCAGCGAGGACGACGAGGCGCGGCTGCGGACCCTGCTCGACAAGCACGGCGGCCGCGACTCCCTGGGGCACTTCGCGCTCCGCCGTGACAAGGGCGTCGTGTTCTCCCCCAGCGGCAAGGCCGCCGTCTGCTACCGCGTGGTGTCGGGGGTGATGCTCGCCGGGGGCGATCCGATCGGTGACGTGGAGGCCTGGCCGGGAGCCATCGAGCGCTTCATGGACGAGGCCCGGGCGCACTCCTGGACACCGGCGGTGATGGGCTGCAGCGAGACCGGCGGCGAGGTGTGGACCCGCGAGACGGGACTGTCCGCCCTGGAGATCGGTGACGAGGCGGTGGTGGACGTCGCGGATTTCTCCCTCGCCGGGCGCGCGATGCGCAACGTGCGTCAGATGGTGAAGCGCATCGAACGTAACGGCTACGAGACCCGGGTCCGGCGCGTGCGTGACATCGGCGACACCGAGCTCGCCCGCATCCGCGCAGCCGCCGCCGACTGGCGCGGTACCGAAACCGAGCGCGGCTTCTCCATGGCGCTGGGCCGGATCGGCGACCCGGCCGACGGCGACTGTGTCGTCGCCACCGCCCATCTGGCCGATGCCGGCGCGACGGATTCCCCGCACGGTGACCTGAAGGCGGTGCTCCACTTCGTCCCGTGGGGCGGTGACGGTCTCTCCCTGGAGCTCATGCGACGCGACCGCTCGGCCGACCCCGGCATGAACGAACTGCTGATCGTCGCCTCCCTGCAGGCCGCTCCCGCACTGTCGGTCGCCCGCGTCTCGCTGAACTTCGCCATGTTCCGTTCGGCGCTCGCCCGCGGCGAACGGCTGGGGGCGGGACCGGTGCTGCGCTGCTGGCGCGGACTGCTGATCTTCCTGTCGCGCTGGTTCCAGATCGAGTCGCTCTACCGGTTCAACGCGAAGTTCCAGCCCCGCTGGGAGCCTCGATTCGTCGTCTACCGCGCCGGCCGCGACCTGCCACGGATCGGTCTCGCGGCCCTCCGGGCGGAAGGCTTCGTGAACCTCGCGCCACCGCGCCCGTTCCGCCCCCGGCGCCCACGGCCCTGCGGCCACCGCTCCGCCCTGCCCGCCGAGCGCGGAGTCCGTGCGGCCTGACCGACCCGTTCCCGGGCCTAGGCTGGTCGCATGAGTACGTTGCGAGGACGGGGCACAGTGCAGGGCCTGCCGGAGTGGGACCGCTGCGCGGTCATGGGTGTCGTGAACGTGACGCCCGACTCCTTCTCCGACGGAGGCCACTGGTTCGACACCACGGCGGCGATCAAGCACGGTCTGGGACTCGTGGCCGAAGGGGCGGATCTCGTCGACGTGGGCGGTGAGTCGACCCGTCCCGGCGCGAGCCGGGTGGACGAGGCGGAGGAGCTGCGCCGGGTGATCCCCGTCGTGCGGGGGCTCGCCTCGGAGGGCGTCACCATCTCCGTGGACACCATGCGGGCCCGCGTCGCCGAGCAGGCCGTCACCGCCGGCGCGGCCCTGGTCAACGACGTGAGCGGGGGCCTCGCCGACCCGGACATGGTGCCGGTCGTGGCCGCGTCCGGGGTGCCGTTCGTCGTGATGCACTGGCGCGGTTTCAGCGAGTCGATGAACAGCCGCGCCGTCTACGAGGACGTCGTCGCCGAGGTGGTCGAGGAGCTGCGCGCCCGCATGGACGCCGTGATCGACGGCGGCGTCGCCCCGGAGAGGCTGGTGATCGACCCCGGGCTGGGCTTCGCCAAGAACGCCGCTCAGGACCTCTCGCTCATCGCCCATCTCTCCCGGCTGCGCGATCTGGGCCGGCCGCTGCTCGTCGCCGCCTCCCGCAAGCGGTTCCTCGGCCACGTCCTGGCCGGTGAGGACGCACCCCCGCCGCCCGCCCGGGAACGCGACGCCGCGACGGCCGCGGTCTCCGCCCTGTCGGCGAACGCCGGCGCCTGGGCGGTCCGCGTCCACGCCGTACGGCCCACGGCCGACGCCGTACGCGTCGCCCGCGCCGTCGAGGGAGCCGCGTGAGCTCCCCGCAGGACGAACACGAGTCGGCCGCGGCCGACATCCAGGCCGTCGAGCAGGCCAACACCGCCTTCTACGAGGCTATGGAGCGAGGCGACTTCGACGGGCTCTCCGGCCTCTGGCTACCGGGCGAGGACCTCACGGTCTCCTGCGTCCACCCCGGCTGGCCCGTGCTCACGGGGCGCGGCGAGGTGCTCCGCAGCTATGCGCTGATCATGGCCAACACCGAGTACATCCAGTTCTTCCTGACCGACGTCGGCGTCTCCATGACCGGTGACACCGCGCTGGTGACCTGTACCGAGAACATCCTCAGCGGCGGACCGGCGGAGGAGGGCAACGCGCTCGGGCCGCTCGTCGGCCAGCTCGTCGTCGCCACCAATGTGTTCCGGCGCACGCCGGACGGCTGGAAGCTCTGGTCCCACCACGGCTCACCGGTACTGGCGGAAACCGGTGAGGAGGAGGACGAGGAGTCGACGCCCTGAGCGGGGAGGCCCCAGGCGGGCCCCGGTCACGGGAGGCCGGGGCGGGCTCCCAGGGGTTGGACGGCCGGACGACGGGGTATACGCGGCTACCGGCCCCGTGCCGGGCAGCCCCGAGCCCCCTCACGTGAGCCCTGTCGGTGCTCGCGGGTAGATTCGAAAGACGGCACCCTTGCGCCCGCACGCGTGCGGGTGCCGCCCCGACCAACGACAGCAGGAGTGATTCGCGTGGATCGTGTCGCGCTGCGCGGCCTCAAGGCCCGCGGGCACCACGGTGTCTTCCCCCGGGAGCGGGAGGAGGGCCAGACCTTCATCGTGGACCTGGTCCTCGGCCTCGACACCCGTCCTGCGGCAGCCGCCGACGACCTGACGAAGACCGTCCACTACGGCGTGGTCGCGGAGGAGGTCGTCGACGTCGTCAAGGGTGAGCCCGTCGACCTGATCGAGACCCTCGCGGAACGCATCGCGCAGCAGTGTCTCAAGCACGAAGGGGTCGAAGAGGTCCAGGTCGTCGTCCACAAGCCGGACGCGCCCATCACGGTCCCCTTCGACGACGTGACCATCACCATCACCCGGAGCCGAGCATGACTGCATTTTCCACCGAGGGGCAGAGCGACCCGACCGTCCAGCCGGTTCCCGCCGCCGTGGTCGAGCAGGTGGACGCGGCAGACATCACCCTGTCCAACCCCAAACGCGCCGTGATCTCCCTCGGCTCCAACCTCGGCAACCGGCTGGAGACCCTCCAGGGCGCCGTCGACGCCCTGGAGGACACTCCGGGCCTGCGGGTCAAGGCGGTCTCCCCGGTCTACGAGACGGAACCCTGGGGCGTGACCCCCGGCTCCCAGCCGTCCTACTTCAACGCCGTGGTCGTCGTGAAGACGACACTGCCCCCGTCCTCCCTGCTGGAGCGCGGCCAGGCCATCGAGGAGGCCTTCGACCGGGTCCGCGAGGAGCGCTGGGGGCCCCGCACCCTCGACGTCGACATCGTCGCCTACGCCGATGTGGTCTCCGACGACCCGTCGCTCACCCTGCCCCACCCGCGCGCCCACGAGCGCGCCTTCGTCCTCGCCCCCTGGCACGACGTGGACCCCGACGCCCAGCTGCCCGGATCCGGACCGGTCGGTGAGCTCCTGGACGGCGTCGGCCGCGACGGGGTGCTCCCCCGGGCAGACCTGGAACTCCGCCTCCCCGAGTAGTCGTTAGGCTCGACGACGAACGACATGGGCAACGGCGAAAGGCGGCACTCTCGGTGAAGCAACTACGGCTCGGGCTGCTGGCCGGCCTCTTCGCCGGAGCCGGCGTCCTGTCCTGGGGCGGCTCCCGCCTCTGGGACTCCCTGGGCACGCTGCCGAGCGTGCCCCTCGCCGCGTCCGTCGTGCTGGCGGTGATCGCCGTCGTCCTGCTCGCCACCGCCCTGTCGATCCGGGCCCGCCTGCGTGCCCAGCGGGAGCGCCGCCCGGGGGCGAAGGGCGTCGAGCCGCTGATGGCGGCCCGGGCCGTGGTCTTCGGCCAGGCGAGCGCCCTCGTCACGGCGCTGGTCGCCGGGATGTACGGCGGCACGGGCGTCTTCCTGCTCAGCTACCTCGATGTCCCGCCCCGGCGCGACCAGGCGATCTACGCGGGCTCCGCCGTCCTGGCCGGCGTCGCGGTCGTGGCAGCCGCCGTCTTCCTCGAGCGCGTCTGCAAGCTCCCGGAGGACAAGGACGACCACGGGAACACCGCCACAGCGGCATAGGGTCTCTCGTTCGGATCACTCCGGCTCTCACGGCCCGCGCTCCACAGTGCCCTGGCACCGCGCCCCGGGGCGCGGTGCCGCTCGGAGGCCCGTCCGCCTCGGAGTCCCGCCCCGGGCGGCCGGGCGGAACCGCGCGGTGCTGCCGACGGCCCGCCCAAGGGCGCAGGGCGCTCGTCCCCCTCGGCCGGCGCGCGCTCAGCGCGCCATGATGAGGCTCATCGCCTCCGCACGAGTGGCCGGATCCCGTAGCTGGCCGCGCACGGCGGACGTGAGCGTCTTGGCTCCGGGCTTGCGGATGCCCCGCATCGACATGCACATGTGCTCGCATTCGATGACGACGATGACACCGCGCGGCTCCAGGATCGCCATCAGCGACTCGGCGATCTGCGTGGTGAGCCGTTCCTGGACCTGCGGCCGCCGGGCGTAGACGTCGACCAGCCGCGCCAGCTTGGACAGTCCCGTGATCTTGCCGCTGGTCGCCGGGATGTAACCGACGTGCGCGACACCGCGGAAGGGCACCAGGTGGTGCTCACACGTGCTGTAGACCTCGATGTCCTTCACCAGGACCATCTCGTCGTGACCGAGGTCGAACGTCGTCGTCAGGACGTCCTCGGGCTCCTGGTAGAGGCCCGCGAATATCTCCTTGTACGCACGCGCCACCCGTCCCGGGGTCTCGCGCAGACCTTCGCGGTCCGGGTCCTCCCCGACCGCGATGAGGAGTTCCCGTACGGCGGTCTCGGCCCGCTTCTGGTCGAATACGCCGATGGAACCCTGCCCGTCGAGCGTCACCGGGTCGGTCATCTGTGCCTCGTTCCTCTGTGCTGTCGCATGCGCGGCGGGGCCCCGGACACCTGGTGAAACGGCAGGCCCGGGCGGGTGTACGGAAAAAGCCGCGCCCCCACAGGCTAGAACCTGGGGGGCGCGGCATCCATTCCGTACCCTGCGACGTGCCCGTGACGGCGGACACACCGGGTGAGGACGAACGGATCTCAGCTCTCGGGACGCTCCTCCGGCAGCCCCTCCGTGGAGGTGCCGATGTCCTTCGACATGTCCGTCGGGGCGATCTCCGGCGGGGTGCCCGAACCGTTGGCGGTGTTCGTGCCGTTGGTGAGGGCCAGCTCCTTGGGAGAGAGCACCGGCGGACGGGTGGACGGTGTCCGCCGGGCGGAACCGGTCCACGCCGGACGTGCCGGACGCTTCACGATCGGAGCGAAGATCTCGGCGATCTGCTCCTTGCCGAGCGTCTCCTTCTCGAGGAGCTCGAGAACCAGGGCGTCGAGGATGTCGCGGTTCTCGACGAGGATCTCCCACGCGTCGTTGTGGGCAGTCTCGATGAGCTTCTTGACCTCCTCGTCGACGAGCGCCGCGACCTCTTCCGAGTAGTCGCGCTGGTGGCCCATCTCCCGGCCCACGAAGGGTTCGGTGTTGTCGCCGCCGAACTTGATCGCGCCGAGGCGCTCCGTCATGCCGTACTGCGTGACCATCGCGCGGGCCGTTGCGGTGGCCTTCTCGATGTCGTTCGCCGCACCGGTCGTCGGGTCGTGGAAGACCAGCTCCTCGGCCGCGCGCCCGCCCAGCATGTACGCCAGCTGGTCGAGCATCTCGTTGCGCGTCGTGGAGTACTTGTCCTCCTCCGGGAGCACCATCGTGTAACCGAGGGCACGGCCGCGGGAGAGGATCGTGATCTTGTGGACCGGGTCCGACTGGGGAGAGGCCGCCGCGACCAGGGCGTGTCCGCCCTCGTGGTACGCGGTGATCTTCTTCTCCTTCTCGGACATGATCCGGGTCCGCTTCTGCGGGCCCGCCACGACGCGGTCGATGGCCTCGTCGAGCATGTGGTTGTCGATCAGCTTCTTGTTGCTGCGCGCCGTGAGGAGCGCCGCTTCGTTCAGCACGTTCGCCAGATCGGCACCGGTGAAGCCGGGCGTACGACGGGCGACCGCGTTGAGGTCGACGTCGGGGGCGACCGGCTTGCCCTTCTGGTGCACCTTGAGGACCGCCAGGCGGCCCTGCATGTCCGGCCGGTCGACGGCGATCTGCCGGTCGAAACGTCCGGGACGCAGCAGCGCCGGGTCCAGGATGTCCGGCCGGTTGGTGGCGGCGATCAGGATGACGCCACCCTTCACGTCGAAGCCGTCCATCTCGACGAGCAGCTGGTTGAGCGTCTGCTCGCGCTCGTCGTGGCCGCCGCCCATGCCCGCACCACGGTGCCGGCCCACGGCGTCGATCTCGTCGACGAAGACGATCGCCGGAGCGTTCGCCTTGGCCTGCTCGAAGAGGTCACGGACACGGGAGGCACCGACACCGACGAACATCTCGACGAAGTCGGAACCGGAGATCGAGTAGAACGGCACGCCCGCCTCGCCCGCGACGGCGCGAGCGAGCAGCGTCTTACCCGTACCGGGCGGCCCGTAGAGCAGGACACCCTTCGGGATCTTGGCGCCGACGGCCTGGAACTTCGCCGGCTCCTGGAGGAATTCCTTGATCTCGTACAGTTCCTCGACGGCCTCGTCCGACCCCGCCACGTCGGCGAAGGTCGTCTTCGGCGTGTCCTTGGTGATCAGCTTCGCCTTGGACTTGCCGAACTGCATGACCTTGGAGCCGCCGCCCTGCATCTGATTCATCAGAAACAGGAACACGACCACGATCAGGACGAAGGGCAGCAGGGAGAGGAGGATCGAGAGGAACGGGGACTGCTTCGACGGCGAGACGGTGTAACCCTTCTCGATGTCACCGCTCTCGAACTTCTTCTGCAGCGTGTCGGCCAGCTCGACACCCTGGTTGCCGATGTAGCTCGCCTGGAACTTGCTGCCGGACTCGCCCTTGAGCTTTTCCTTGTCCTTCAGCTCGATCTTGAGAATCTGTTCGTCACCGGTGGTCAGCTTGGCCTGTTCCACCTGGTTCTTGGTGATCGCCTGGATCACTTCGCCGGTGTCCACCGTCTTGTAGCCGCCCGACGAGCCGACGACCTGCATCAACACGACCACGGCGAGGACGGCCAGCACGATCCACATGACCGGCCCACGGAAGTATCGCTTCACGTCCATCCATACGGAGCGAAGACGCCCCGTCCCTCCTGCCCGTAGGTAAATGCTGCTGTGAGAAAAGACTGTTCTTCGGACGGTACCCCAGCATTGTCACCTGCGACCGCAGAGGACGTCCGTCAAACCCGCCTTCGAAGGCTCAACGGCGGGGGAACGATGAGGGTTCCCCGGAGCCGGGCCCGGTTCGGCGGATCCCGTCGGACAGGGTGTCAGCCGCCGTAGACGTGCGGGGCGAGCGTGCCGACGAAGGGAAGGTTGCGGTACTTCTCCGCGTAGTCCAGCCCGTATCCGACGACGAACTCGTTGGGGATGTCGAAGCCGACCCACTTCACGTCGATCGCGACCTTCGCCGCGTCCGGCTTGCGGAGCAGCGTGCAGACCTCCAGGCTCGCAGGTTCCCGGGAGCCGAGGTTGGTCAGCAGCCAGGAGAGCGTCAGCCCGGAGTCGATGATGTCCTCGACGATCAGGACGTGCTTGCCCTTGATGTCGGTGTCGAGGTCCTTGAGGATCCGGACGACGCCGGAGGACTGGGTGCCCGCTCCGTACGAGGAGACGGCCATCCAGTCCATGGTGACGGGGGTGGACAGCGCGCGCGCCAGGTCCGCCATGACCATCACCGCGCCCTTGAGCACGCCGACGATGAGCAGGTCCTTGCCCGCGTACTCCGCGTCGATCTTCGCAGCCAGCTCGACGAGCTTCGCGTCGATCTCTTCCTTGGTGAGGAGCACCGACCGGAGGTCGGTGCCCATGTCCTTCTCGTTCACCCGCGTCTCTTTCTCTGCCTGCCGGACCCGGAGCGTTCCCGGAGCGGGCCGGCCGTTTCGCCTGCACTTCAGCCGCTTGCGCTTCAGCTCTGCCGAATGACCAGTCTGCCACCCTGCCGCAGCGCTTCGACGCGGCCGGGCAGGTTGATGGCGCCCTGGCCGCGCCAGCCGGTGATGAGCCGGTCGACTTCCTCGACGTGGCGGGCGAAGAGCGAACCGGCGGGAGATCCGGCGTCCATCACGGCCCGGCGCAGCACCCGGCGGCGCACCGCGGGCGGCAGGACGGCGAGCTTGGCGCATTCGAGCCGCCCGTCGTCGTCACACACCGAGCGGGCGGCCTCGGCGGCCCAGGTGTCCAGGGCGTCGGCGTCGTCG
Source organism: Streptomyces sp. B1I3 (assembly GCF_030816615.1). Lineage (NCBI taxonomy): Bacteria > Bacillati > Actinomycetota > Actinomycetes > Kitasatosporales > Streptomycetaceae > Streptomyces > Streptomyces sp. B1I3. Next base: position 4,533,315 of record NZ_JAUSYD010000001.1, on the reverse strand, counting down.
CGGGACAGCTGTGCCGTGCGGGCCAGGGCTTCGACGACACCTTTGCCCAGCGCCTTCTCCAGGGCGGGCAGACCCTCATGGCGCAGCCGGGAACGGGTGTAGGCGGGATCGGCGTTGTGGGGGTCGTCCCAGACGGGGAGCGACTGGACCAGGCAGGCCTTGCGGGCGGTCTGCCGGTCGAGCTGGAGGAAGGGACGGCGGTAGCGGCCGGCCGGCCCGGAGGCGGCGGCCATCCCGGAGAGCGAGCGGATGCCGGACCCGCGGGCGAGACCGAGCAGGACGGTCTCGGCCTGGTCGTCACGGGTGTGGCCGAGAAGGACGGCGGCGGCGCCGTGGCGCTCCGCGGCGGCGTCCAGCGCGGCGTACCGGGCTTCCCGGGCCGCGGCCTCGGGCCCCCCTTCGCGGCCGACGTGCACGGCGACGGACTCGACCGGTTCGAGCTGCATGGCGGCGAGGCGGGTGACGACCTCGTCGGCGCGGAGACCGGAGCCGGGCTGGAGGTTGTGGTCGACGGTGATGCCGCCGGCGCGGACGGGGAGCTTGCGCGACTCGAATGCGAGGGCGGAGGCGAGTGCCATGGAGTCGGCTCCCCCCGAGCAGGCCACGAGCACCAGCGGTGTGTCCGGCCGGTCGGGGAGCCCGGCGCGGCGGCCGCCCGCTCCGGCTTCCGCGAACTCGGCGAGGCCGGCCTGTTCGGTGTGGCGGTTGTGTTCGGTGACGACGTCGTGAAGTACGCGGCGGACCGCCAGGCGTATCGCCGCGACCGCAGGATGGGGACCCATGTCCGGTGCCCTTCGGTGAAGTTTTGGGAGGTGCCTCGAAGCGGCGGGACCCACGGGGTCCCGTCACTCAGAGTGCGTCGATGGTGACAGAGCCAAGCTGTTCACCGAGCATTGCACGCCTTCCCATGCCCCTATGGTCCCCCGGATGGGTGATTGGAGGGGCAATCTCCTGCCGTCGGTCAGGCTGTGATCATGAATCTGCCCTACGGTGCACGCGGGCCACCCACTCCGCCGGCGCGGCGATCTCCGCCTTGGTGGGGAGGGTGTTGGGAGAGGTCCACACCCGGTTGAAGCCGTCCATGCCGACCTCGTCGACCACGGCACGCACGAACTTCTCACCGTCGCGGTACTGCCGCAGCTTGGCGTCCAGGCCCAGGAGCTTGCGCAGCGCCAGGTCGAGACGGCCGGCGCCACGCGCCCTGCGCTGCTGGAACTTCTCCCGGATCTCGGCGACGGAGCCCACGACGTCGGGCCCCACCCCGTCCATCACGAAGTCGGCGTGGCCCTCGAGCAGGGACATCACCGCGGTGAGCCGGCCGAGGATCTCGCGCTGCGCGGGCGTCTGGACGATCTCGACGAGACTGCGCCCGCCGTCGTCGTCCCCCTCCCCCTGCTCGCCCTCGGGACGGCTGCCTCCGGCGAAGGTCTGGGCGGCCTCCCGGAGGCGTTCCAGGACGGTCATCGGATCGACGTCCGTCTCGTCGAGGAACGACTGGATCTCGCCCCTCAGGTGGTCACGGAGCCAGGGAACGCCGGTGAACTGGGTGCGGTGAGTCTCTTCGTGGAGGGCCACCCAGAGCCGGAAGTCGTGTGGATCGACGCCGAGTTCGCGTTCGACGTGCACGATGTTGGGGGCGACCAGCAGCAGCCTGCCACCGCCCACGGCGGAGGCGGGGAGCTCCCGGGTGGCGGGCGCGAAGGTCTCGTACTGACCCAGGACCCGGGAGGCCAGGAACGACAGCAGCATGCCCAGTTCGACACCGGTCACCTTGCCGCCGACCGCGCCGAGCACCATGCCGCCGGGGCCGTTGCCGCGGCGGTCCTGCATCTTGCTCAGCAAGGGACGCAGCAGTTCACGGAAGCCGGCGACGTTGGCCCGGATCCATCCCGCCCGGTCGACCACCAGGACCGGTGTGTCCTCGGGTTCGTGCCCCTCCGGGATCATCCGGGTGAACGAACGGACGTGTTCCTCCGAGGCCTTGGCATGCCGGCGGAGCTCCGCGACGACGGCGCGGGCCTCCTCACGGCTGATCTCGGGACCCGGCCGCACGAACCGGGTCGCGGTCGCGACCGCGAGTTTCCAGTCGACCATCTCGGCACCACCGACGCTCGTCATGCGTCAACCGTACGTGAGGTGGCCGCCCCGCGGTGGGGTGTCAGCCGCTCAGCGGGTGCCCCGGGTGAGTGCGGTGGCCGAAGCGTCCAGGGCGGCTTCCGCCTCGTGCGGCGAGGTGGTGCCCGAGGCCAGGAAGGCGAAGGCGAGCAGTCGGCCCTGAGCGTCGACCGCCGTCCCGGCGAGTGCGTTCACCCCGGTGAGCGTGCCCGTCTTCGCGCGGATCAGGCCGGTGCCCCGGGACGTCGTGGTGTAGCGGCCGCCGAGCGTCCCGCTGAACCCGGCCACCGGCAGGCCGGTGAGGATCGGGCGCAGCTCCGGGTGGCCGGGGCCGGCCGCGAGCGCGAGCAGGCCGGTGAGGAGGCCGGCCGTGACCTTGTCCGCGCGGTCGAGACCGCTCCCGTCGGCGAGGCGTGCGCCGGCGACCGGCAGGCCCAGCTTCTTCAGCCGTTCGGTCACGGCACGCCGCCCTCCGGCGAAGGAGGCCGGCATCCCCGCCTTCAGGGCCGTCTGCCGGGCCAGGGCCTCCGCGATGTCGTTGTCGCTGTTGGTCAGGGCGCGTTCGACCAGGGCGGACAGCGGCGCGGACAGGTGGGTGGCCACGGTCGTACCGGCCGCCGCCCGCCCGGACGAGGGGGCCGACCGGGTGTCCACTCCGGCGTCGCCGAGCAGGCCCGCGAAGGTACGGGCGGCGTCCCTGGCCGGGTCGCCGGTGCGAGGGGCGGGCCCCTTGTCGCTGTCGTCGAGGCGTCCCTCGTCGACCATGAGCGCACTGACGGGGGCGATGTTCTCGTTGGGGCTGATGGGATGCAGAGCCGGGCCCGAGTACCGCGACGTGTCGTAGGTCAGGGTGACGGCCTTCGTGCCGCTCGCGCGCACGGCGCGCGCGGTCCCGGCCGCGAGGTCGCGCAGTGCCGCCTCGTCGAGGGTGGGGTCGCCGCCGCCGACGAGAGTGACCGTCCTCGCGTCCTTCGACATCCGGACGGTGGTGGCGATGCGGTGGCCGGGGCCCAGGGCGGAGAGCGCGGCGGCGACGGTGGCGAGCTTCACGGTGGAGGCCGGGGTCATGGGCGTGGCGGCGCCGCGCGCGTACAGCTGCTTGCCGGTGGCCGTGTCGACGACCGCGGCGGTGCGCAGGGCGCCGAGGGCGGGATCGTCGAGCAGGGGCGCCAGAACGGTTTTCAGGCCGCCCTCGCCCGCGGGCTCCTTCAGGCCCTCCGCGGTCCCCAGGGCGGCCAGGACGGCGGGTGCGCTGGCCGCGGGTCGCGGCGCCGTGGCCCCGGTCCCCTGGTGATGTGCGCCACCTGAACGCTCACTGGCGGCCGCCCGGTCCTGCTCGGCCTTACGCTGACCGGAGTCCCAGGGACCGGCGGCGAGAACGGCCCCGGCGGCGACCGCCAGGCCGAGCACCGCGGAGCAGGCGACGAACCGCCGGTCGTTCGGGCCGCTGCCCCGCCCCGGACGCTTCGGTCCTTTCCACCCGCCCCACCGGCTCAACGGTTCGTCCGTCGGTCCATGCACCGGCTCGGCCACCGTTGACCAGCCCCTTTCGCGAGCACTCATCTGCGTGAGGGACACTTAACCACCAGTCGTATGTGTTGATCATGGAGGAGCCACCCGTGGAGTTCGACGTCACCATCGAGATCCCGAAGGGTTCGCGGAACAAGTACGAGGTGGACCACGAGACCGGTCGGATCCGCCTGGACCGTCGACTCTTCACCTCGACCAGCTACCCGGCCGACTACGGCTTCGTCGAGAACACCCTCGGCGAGGACGGCGACCCGCTGGACGCGCTGGTCATCCTGGACGAGCCGACCTTCCCCGGTTGCCTCATCAAGTGCCGCGCCATCGGCATGTTCCGGATGACCGACGAGGCCGGCGGCGACGACAAGCTGCTGTGCGTCCCGGCGTCCGACCCCCGGGTGGAGCACCTGCGCGACATCCACCACGTGTCGGAGTTCGACCGCCTCGAGATCCAGCACTTCTTCGAGGTCTACAAGGACCTGGAGCCGGGCAAGTCCGTCGAGGGCGCCGACTGGGTCGGCCGCGCCGAGGCGGAGGCCGAGATCGAGGCCTCCTACAAGCGCCTCGAGGCGCAGGGCGGCGCGCACTGACTTCAGTCCGTCCCGTTCCGCTTACGGGCGGACGACGCGGATCGTGACGCTTCGGGCCGACGGCCCCGCTGACCGTACGTACGACGGGCGGCGCACCTTTCACCGGTGCGCCGCCCGTTGCGCGTGGTGGCCCATGTCCGTGCCCATACTGGGCAGGAGCGCTCCCAGGACGCGTGTCGAGGAAGGAACGAGGTCGAGTGGTGGCGGAACCGGGCGGTCCCGAGGACCAGAAGCCCCAGTCCGACGAGGCGCGCAGCGCCTTCGTCCCGCCGGCCGGTGTGGAGCAGCCCTCCGCGCCGTCCGAGGACGACCACCCCACGTCGGAGTTCGCCCTCCCGGCCGGCCTGCACACCGATCCCCCGGCGGCCTCGGGTCCGGGCCAGGCTCCCGCCGGGGGCTCGGGCGGCGGTCCGGGTGGCGAGCCGCTGAGTTCCGCTTTCGTCCCGCCGAGCGGTTACAACGCCCAGCAGCAGCCTCCCGCCTTCACTCCCGCGCACGGCATTCCGATGGTCCGGCTGACCAAGGAAGCCCCCTGGCAGGACCGGATGCGCACGATGCTGCGCATGCCCGTGTTCGAGCGGCCGGCGCCCGAGAGCATGCAGAAGACCGACGACTCGGGCCCGGCGGTACCGCGCGTGCTCGACCTGACGCTGCGTATCGGGGAGCTGCTGCTGGCGGGCGGGGAGGGCGCCGAGGACGTCGAGGCGGCCATGTTCGCGGTGTCGCGCTCCTACGGGCTCGACCGCTGTGAGCCGACGGTGACCTTCACGCTGCTGTCCATCTCGCACCAGCCGTCCCTGGTCGACGACCCCGTGACCGCCAGCCGCACCGTACGCCGCCGGGGCACGGACTACACCCGGCTGGCCGCGGTCTTCCGGCTGATCGACGACATCACGAGCATCGAACACGTCGAGGTCTCCCTGGAGGAGGCCTACCGCCGCCTCGCCGAGATCCGCCGTAACCGGCACCCGTATCCCGGCTGGGCCCTGACGGCAGCCGCCGGCCTGCTCGCGGGCTCGGCTTCGGTACTGGTCGGCGGCGGTGTGCTGGTCTTCATCGTGGCCGCGGCGGGCGCGATGCTCGGGGACCGGCTGGCCTGGCTCTGCGCGGGCCGCGGCCTGCCCGAGTTCTACCAGTTCATGGCCGCGGCGATGCCCCCGGCGGCCATAGGCATCGCGCTGACCCTCACCCATTCGACGGGTGTCCGGCCGTCCGCGGTGATCACCGGTGGGCTGTTCGCGCTGCTTCCAGGGCGGGCCCTGGTCGCCGGTGTGCAGGACGGGCTGACCGGTTACTACATCACCGCGGCAGCCCGGCTCCTGGAGGTCATGTACTTCTTCATCGGCATCGTCGCCGGGGTGCTGCTGATGCTCTACCTGGGTGTCCAGCTCGGTGCCGAGCTCAACCCGGAGGCGCGGTTCGTGGCCAGCGACCGTCCGGTGGTCCAGATCCTGGCGTCGATGGCCCTCACCCTGGCCTTCGCCATCCTGCTCCAGCAGGAGCGATCCACCGTGCTGGCGGTCACCCTCAACGGGGGCGTGGCCTGGATCATCTTCGGTGCGATGGCCCGGACCGGGAACATCTCGCCGGTGGCCGCGACAGCGGTGGCGGCCGGTCTGGTGGGCCTGTTCGGCCAGTTGTTCTCGCGTTACCGCTACACCTCGTCACTGCCCTACATCACCGCGGCGATCGGTCCGCTGCTGCCCGGTTCGGCGACGTACTTCGGTCTGCTGGGCGTGGCGCAGAACGAGGTGGACGCCGGGCTCGCCTCCCTCACCACCGCCGTGGCGACTGCTCTGGCCATCGCCATCGGGGTGAATCTGGGAAGTGAGATCTCACGGCTGTTCATGCGGGTCCCGGGCGGCGTCGAAGGCGGCCCGTCCCGCCGGGCCGCCAAGCGGACGCGCGGCTTCTGACATCGAACGGCGCCTCGGTCCCCTTGTGCGGGGGACCGAGGCGCCGTTCGCGCAGCTACGGGGTCAGCGCCTGTCCTGCCATCCGTACGAGCCGGCGTCGCCCTCCTGGTCGCCACCGTCCGGGGCGGCCTGCCCGTTGCCGTACGGCCGGGCGTCGCCGTACGGGCCCGCCTGACCTCCGTTGCCGTACGGGTCATGGCCGTTGCCGTACGGGGCCGCCTGGGCGTTTCCGTAGGACTCCTGGCCGTTGCCGTAGGGGGACGCCTGGCCGTTGCCGAACTGGCCCTGCCCACCGCCGTACTGGTTCTGCCCGTTGCCGTACTGGCCCTGTCCAGGGTCGCCGTACTGGTTCTGCCCGTTGCCGTACTGGCCCTGGCCAGGGTCGCCGTAGTGGTTCTGCCCACCGCCGTACTCGCCCTGCCCGTTGCCGTACTGGCCCTGACCAGGGTCGCCGTACTGGTTCTGCCCACCGCCGTACGGCTCCCCATACCCGTTGCCGTGCTGCCGGCCGCCGCCGTACGGGGCCGCCTGGGCGCTTCCGTACGGGTCCTGACCGCCGCCGTACGGGGCCGCCTGACCGCCGTCGTACGGTCCGGTGCCGTACGGGTCGGCCGGGGCGTTTCCGTACGGGTCGGCCGGGCCGTTGCCGTACTGGGTCGCTCCGCCGTTGCCGTACGGCCCTGCCTCCGGGGCTGCGGTGTACGGGCCGGCGTTGTGCGCTGCGCCCTGCCCGCCGTCGTACGGGTCCTCGTCCCGGCCGTGGACCTGACCGGTGGCGCCCTCGTCCTCCCGCGGCTCCTCGGCAGCCGACTTCTTCGACTTGCTGCGGGCCCTCAGGAACTCGATGCCGATCGGCACCACGGATACCAGAACGATCAGGATGAGGATCAGTTCGATGTGCTCGTGCACGAAATCGATCTTGCCGAGGCCCGCGCCGAGCAGCGTCACACCGACGCCCCAGAGCACGCCTCCGATGATGTTGAACGTGATGAACGAGCGGTAGTTCATCCGGCTCACACCGGCGATGATCGGCGTGAACGTGCGCACGATGGGCACGAAGCGGGCCAGCACCAGCGACTTCGGTCCGTACTTCTCGAAGAAGTCGTGGGCCTTCTCGACGTTCTCCTGTTTGAAGAGCCGGGAGTCCGGGCGCCTGAAGAGCGACGGGCCCACCTTGCGGCCGAAGAGGTAGCCGACCTGGTCGCCGATGATCGCCGCGAGCGCGACCAGGAGGCAGACCAGCCAGAGCGGGTACTTCAGGTCGCCCGTGGTCACCAGGAGACCCGTGGTGAACAGCAGGGAGTCACCGGGCAGGAAGAAGCCGATCAGCAGTCCGGACTCGGCGAACACGATGAGCAGGAGGCCGGGAAGCCCGAACGTGTTGAGCAGGTAATCCGGGTCCAGCCAGCTCGGGCCGAGCGCAAGCGTATTCAAGGGTCCGGGCTCCAGGATCGATCGATGGCGGCTGCGTGGCCGTCCCAAGCTATCAACGCCGGGGAACGCCTCTGGGTTCCAGTGGCGTAGCCAAGGATGCGCCCGGTCCGAACCGGGGCGAGGCTGACCCCAGGAGGTGCCACGTCATGGGCATTGAGGACTACGGCGGCGGACAGACGCCGCAGGCGGACGTCCTGGTCGTCACGACGAACGACGTCCCGGGTTACCAGGTGACGCAGGTCATCGGCGAGGTCTTCGGGCTCACCGTGCGGTCGCGGCATCTCGGCAGCCAGATCGGCGCGGGTCTGAAGTCGGTGATCGGCGGTGAGCTGAAAGGGCTGACCAAGACCCTGGTCGAGACCCGCAACCAGGCGATGGAACGGCTCGTCGAACAGGCCAGGGCACGCGGCGCCAACGCGGTGCTGATGATGCGCTTCGACGTCAGCGAGGCGGCCGACGTGGGCACAGAGGTCTGCGCGTACGGGACTGCGGCCGTCATCAGCAGGTCCTGACCGTCCTCGGCACACCCCGTCTCCCCTCCACCCTCCTCCCTCCGGCCTCGCGGCCGAGAACTGAGAGGAACACCCGATGCCGCTCCACCAGGGATCACACGGTCGGACGCCGTCCGACGAGCACCGCAGACTCGCCCTCAACCCGTTCTTCGGGGAGGCGGACCCGACCGCGCCGATGGTCGCGGCACCTCCCACCCATCGCCTCCCCGACGGTCCGTTGCCACCCATGACCGCTTACCGGCTCGTGCACGACGAGCTGATGCTCGACGGCAACTCCCGGCTCAACCTGGCGACCTTCGTCACCACCTGGATGGAGCCCCAGGCCGGTGTGCTGATGGGCGAGTGCCGGGACAAGAACATGATCGACAAGGACGAGTACCCACGCACCGCCGAGCTGGAGCGGCGGTGCGTGGCGATGCTCGCCGACCTCTGGAACGCACCCGACCCGGCGACCGCGGTCGGCTGTTCGACCACGGGGTCGAGCGAAGCCTGCATGCTGGCCGGGATGGCACTCAAACGGCGTTGGGCGGCGAGGAACGCAGACCGCTACCCGGCGACCGCCCGGCCCAACCTCGTCATGGGCGTCAACGTCCAGGTCTGCTGGGACAAGTTCTGCACGTTCTGGGAGGTCGAGCCCCGGCAGGTCCCGATGGAGGGTGAGCGCTTCCACCTGGACCCGCAGGCGGCCGCCGAGCTCTGCGACGAGAACACCATCGGTGTCGTCGGCATCCTCGGCTCCACCTTCGACGGCTCCTACGAGCCCATCGCCGACCTCTGCGCCGCGCTGGACGAGCTCCAGGAGCGGACCGGACTCGACATCCCCGTCCATGTGGACGGGGCGTCCGGGGCCATGGTGGCCCCTTTCCTCGACGAGGACCTCGTGTGGGACTTCCGGCTCCCGCGGGTCTCCTCGATCAACACGTCGGGCCACAAGTACGGCCTGGTCTACCCGGGCGTGGGCTGGGCCCTGTGGCGCTCACCGGCCGAGCTCCCCGAGGAGCTGGTCTTCCGGGTCAACTACCTGGGCGGCGACATGCCGACCTTCGCGCTGAACTTCTCCCGGCCCGGCGCACAGGTGGTGGCGCAGTACTACACCTTCCTGCGGCTGGGCCGGGACGGCTACCGGGCCGTCCAGCAGACGTCCCGGGACATCGCGCGACGGCTGGCCACGGAGTTGGAGTCCCTGGACGACTTCCGCCTTCTGACCCGGGGGGACGAACTCCCGGTGTTCGCCCTGACGACCACGCCCGAGGTGACGGCGTACGACGTCTTCGACGTGTCCCGTCGGCTTCGTGAGCGCGGTTGGCTGGTACCCGCCTACACCTTCCCGGCCAACCGCCAGGACCTCTCGGTGCTGCGCGTCGTCTGCCGCAACGGGTTCTCCTCCGACCTCGCGGAGCTGCTGCTGGACGACGTGCGCAGACTCCTCCCCGAACTACGCGCTCAGGCGCACCCCTCGAGCCGGGCGGGGGTCGAGACGGCCTTCCACCACTGAGGCCCCGGGGCCCACCAGCCCTTGGCCTCGTGCGGCCGAGCTCGACCAGGGGACGAAGTGGTGGACCCGCCGAAGTGCTCGTCCCACGTGATCAGCGGTCGTCCCCGGGATCGGGGACTCCGGTGGCGTAGGGATTTTCCTGCCCTTCGGCGAGCACCCCGACGAAGGGCTCGCCTTCACCGGCGAAGGTGTACGCCCCCGCCTCGATCCGTGCGATCAGGCCACGGGTCCATTCGGCACCCGCGTCCGCCGCGTGCACCCACATGTTCATGATCTCGCCGATGTGCCCGAGCGACTCCGGGCCCTCCGAAGGCGTGTAGTGCTCGGTGACCGAGGCCCGCCAGCCCTCGATGGCGGCGACGCGCTCCCGCAGGAGTGCCACCGCCTCGTCACGCTCCAGGTCGACGACGAAGCCGATCCCGGCCGAGAGCACGTCGACGCTCTGGTCGTAGGAGGTCAGCGAGGAGCGCAGCAGGGTGAAGAACTCCTGGGTGCCGCTGTCGGTGATCTCGTACTCGGTGCGGGGTGGTCCGCCGGCCGTGGACGGGGCGACCTCGTGGGCGTGGAGCAGTCCCTGCTTCGCCATCTGCTTGAGTGCGTGGTAGATCGATCCGGGTTTTGCGTGGGACCACTCGTGGGCGCCCCAGTACTCCAGGTCGTTGCGCACCTGATAACCGTGCGCGCGGCCGTGCTGACGCACGGCTCCCAGGACCAGGAGACGGATCGCCGACATACCACCCCACCCTTGCCATCAACTGGCCTCAGGGTATCCCGCATCCCCGGCGACCAGCCGGAAGACGGACAGCCGCCCTGACCACCGGGTGCCGGAAGGGTCAGAAGGGGAACGCCGTCCGTCCGTGCTGGACCGAGATCCACTGCTGGGTGGTGAAGGCCTCCACGGCCGCCTCGCCGTTCAGCCTGCCCATGCCGGACATCGCCCCGCCGCCGAACGCGACGAGCGGGTCGTCCTGGACGGTGGAGTCGTTGACGTGGAACATTTCGCTCGCGATGCGCCGGGCGAACCGCACACCCCGCTCGGCGTCCGACGTGTGCACGGCCCCGCTCAGCCCGTAGGGACCGGCGTTGACGACGCGCACGGCCTCGTCCTCGCCGTCGAACGGCACCAGCAGCGCCACCGGGCCGAAGATCTCCTGCGCCAGCAGCGGCGAACCGTCGGGCAGCCCGGTCAGCACCGTCGGCTCGACGAGACTGCCGCGCGTACGTCCCCGTACGAGGGCGGTGGCACCGGCCGCCAGCGCCTCGTCGATCAGCGCCGTGAGCGCGTCGGCCTGGAACTCGCTGATGACCGGGCCGATCCTGGTCTCGGGGTCGCGAGGGTCGCCGGCCTTGAGAGCGGCGACCTCGGCGATGAACCGCTCGGTGAACTCCTTCTCCACGGACCGGTCCACCAGGATGCGGTTGGCGGCCATGGAGACCTGCCCCTGGTACAGGAAACGGCTGAAGACGGCCGCCCGGACCGCGTGGTCGAGGTCGGCGTCCTCCAGCACGACCAGCGCGCTGTTGCCGCTCAGATCGAGGACGGTCTTCTTGAACAGGCCGGCGGCGGTCGCCGCGATGTGCCGGCCGACCCGGTCCGAACCGGTGAAGGAGATCACCTTGGGCACGGGGTGGTCGATGAACGTGTCGCCGATCTCCGCGCTGTCGGTGATCAGGACGTTCAGCAGCCCGGCGGGCAGCCCGGCGTCCTCGAATATCCTCGCGACCAGTCCGCCGCCGACGATCGGGGCGTTCTGATGGGGTTTCACCACGACCGCGTTGCCGAGCGCCAGGGCGGGGGCCACGGTCTTCATGGTGACCAGGAAGGGGAAGTTGAAGGCGCTGATCACGCCCACGACGCCGACGGGCAGCCGGTAGAGCCGGTTCTCCTTGCCGTCCGTGGCCGAGGGCAGCAGACGCCCCGTCGGGCGGAGCGCCTGGCCGGCAGCGGCGCGGAGGAACTCCCGTGCGGCCCGCACCTCGTACTCCGCCCGGAAGCGGGTGCCGCCGAGTTCGTCGATGATCATCTCGACGATGTCGTCCGCGCGCTCCCCGACGAGGCGTTCGGCCTTCTCGAGCACGTCCCGGCGCGCGTAGGCGTTGGTCGCGGCCCACGCGCGCTGTGCGCGTTCGGCGGCCTGATAGGCGAGGCCGGTCTGCGCCGCGGTGGCCACGGGGATGGAACAGAGCTTTTCGCCGTTGTAGGGATTGAAATCGATGATGTCCCACGAGCCGCTGCCGGTCAGCCACTCGCCGTCGATGTACTGGTGGGCCAGTTCATTGAAGAAGGACATGCAATCCCTTCAATCCCTCACTGCAGGCACGAACTCCTGTAGATACGTCATCGTACTGGCGAATCAGCTGAGTTGGAGAAGTCCCCGGAGAAGATCCCGGCTCTCTTCGGGGCCCGGACTGTCTTCGTGGAGCCGCGTCATGGCCTTTTCGTACTGGGCGACTTCCTCCGGCTTGTCCAGATAGAGCGCACTTGTCAGCTGCTCCAAATAGACAATGTCCGACAGGTCGGATTCCGGGAAACGGAGCATCGTGAATGCTCCGCTCTCTCCCGCGTGGCCGCCGAAACTGAAGGGCATCACCTGGAGCGTGATGTTCGGCTGCTCCGACATGTCGATGAGGTGCCGCAACTGGGCCCGCATGACCGCGCGTTCCCCGTACGGGCGGCGTAGGGCCGCCTCGTCGAGCACCGCGTGGAAGCGGGGGGCCCGCTCGGAGACCAGCGCCTTCTGGCGCTCCAGTCTCAGTGCGACCCGGCGGTCGATCTCGGCCGCCGGGGCACCGCGCATACCCCGCTCCACGACGGCGTGGGCGTACGCCTCGGTCTGCAACAGGCCGTGTACGAACTGGACTTCGTAGATCCGGATGAGCGAGGCCGCTCCCTCCAGACCGATATACGTCTGGAACCAGCCGGGCAGCACATCACCGTAACTGTGCCACCAGCCCGCCACGTTGGCCTCACGGGCCAGACCGAGGAGTGACTCCCGCTCCGCCTCGTCCGTGACTCCGTACAGCGTGAGCAGGTCCTCGACGTCCCTGGCCTTGAAGCTCACCCGTCCCAACTCCATGCGGCTGATCTTCGATTCGGAGGCGCGGATGGAGTAGCCGGCCGCCTCACGGGTGATGCCGCGCGACTCGCGCAGCCGCCTGAGCTGTGAGCCCAGCAGGATGCGCCGCACCACAGATCCACTCGACTCGCCTGCCGGCACTGGTCCAACCCTCCCCATCGCTTCCCGTGCATCGGGGTCCCCCCGAACCCCGGAGCCGGATTCTGCCACCAAAACGCTTCAGCGCGTACTCATTCGATTACGGAAATAGCAAGAGATCCGGAAAGCCTCGAAACCGGTGCCCGGAATAAATGAGGCAGAACCCCCACGCTACCGGGCACGTCCGGCGCGTGCACGTGCATCTGCCCTTGCATCTGCCGTGCGCATTGGGAACCATGGGCCTCGCGCACCTGCGTGCTCGTTCGTGTTGTGCCGCTCCACCCTCGCAGTGCCGTTAGAAGCAGTGCCGCCACAGCCGCGATTCCCGGGAGTGCCTCGTATGGGGACGAATGGATCGACGACGCTCGAGCCGTTACGGCAAGGGCTCCCACCCATCGACCCCTCGGCGGTCGCCGGTTCGGCCTCCTGCACGCTGCCGTCCTGCTTCGAGGCGGTGGGCGGCGCACGGAAGTTCACCCGGACCACCCTGGCCTCCTGGGATCTGGGCGACCGCTTCGACGACGTCGCCCTGGTCGTGTCCGAGCTGGTCACCAACGCACTGCGGCACGCCCTTCCGGCCGACCCCGCGCGGGAGCGCCAGGATCCGTCGGTGCGGCTGCATCTGATGCGCTGGACCTCACGGCTCGTGTGCGCCGTGCGTGACCCCAGCGAGGACGGCCCGGTGGCCGGTGAGGCGGCGGATTCCGCCGAGTCGGGCCGCGGGCTGTTCCTCGTCGAGTCGTTCAGCGACTCCTGGGGCTGGCATCCCTCGCCCGTACCGGCGGGGGACGCGCGGCCCGGCACCCTGCCGCGCGGAAAGGTGGTGTGGGCGCTGTTCCGGCTGGCGGACACGGCCGCCGGGAGCACCGCCGCGGACAGCCCGGCCGGGGAGCGCGTTCCCGCCGTCGTCGCACCGCGGGCCGAGGCGTTCCCGTACAGCCTCTGAGGGGCCGTCCTGCTCCGGGGCCGTCCTGCTCCGAGGGCGTCCCGCGGCTGCCACGCCGTCCGACCGCGTGCCCGCACCGCGCCTGCGGGCGGGCACGCGGTCAGGCGTCCGCGGCCAGGTGGTCGAACTCTCCGTCCTTGACGCCCAGCAGAAGTGCCTCTATCTCGGCCGGCGTATAGACGAGGGCCGGTCCGTCCGGGTGGCGCGAGTTGCGCATGGCCACATTTCCGCCAGGCAGTTTCGCGAACTCCACGCAGGAACCCTGGGAGTTGCTGTGTCTGCTCTTCTGCCAGACGACTCCGCGAAGCTCTGTGGCCGCCATGCCGTTGTACACGTGGTGCACAGGACGCTCCCCGAGTTGCAAGGTGCAAGTGTCAACTAGCTCGGATCATAGCTGTGTTCATATGCCGATGCATGAGCAGATGCACGTGCACGCGGGGTGTGCGAATGATTACAGCTTTCCTTGATCTGCCCGCCCCTTGAGCCACCCCCATGGAAGAGAGACGAACGGAGCGCCTATTCGGCTCCCGTTTCCGTGAGTTATTCCTCGGCGCTGGTAGCGTGGCGCGGTCTTTTCGCCGTGGAACGCCGAGGGGGAACTCCGCATGGACAGGTTCGCGCGCTCCGGCGCTCTCGTCGCCGCCGGCCTGGTCGCCGCACTGGCGCTGACCGCCTGCGGCAGTGACGACGCCGACACCGACACGGGCAAGGACTCCGCCGCGGAGGCCGGGGCCGAGGAGAGTGCCATGCCAGGCGGCAGCGGCGGGGCCGACGAGTCCGGGGACGCGGGGACCACGGTGCTCGACGGGACCTGGGCGGGTACCTCCGAAAGCGGGGCCGTCGTCCTGTCCGTGGCGTCCGGCAAGGCGGCGCTCGTGGCGGACCAGCACGTCTGTCAGGGAGACGTGAAGGACATGGGCGAGGTGACGCTCTCCCTGACGTGCGCCGACGGCAACACCGAGCGCACCGAGGGGGCCGTCGAGTCCCATGGCGGCAAGACGCTCGTCATCTCCTGGGCAGCCGGAGCCGAGGACACCCTGACCAGGGCCGACCCCGGCAAGATGCCGTCCGGCCCTCCCGGAGATGCCCATGCCATGACGGTGCGTCAGGACGCTTCGCCCTCCCGGCCGTCCGTGCTCGCCGCGCCCTCCAGGCCGCGGGAGAAGTCCTCCAGCGCCTGGAGGAGCAGGACCGCGCCGCCCCGCACGAAGGGGCCGGGGACCGGCACCGCCGGGTCCGCCCCCGGGGCGTCCCAGCCCTCCACCACCCGGCGCACCGGCTCCCAGTCCGGCACGCGGCGCTCCCGTACGGCCCTGGCGCCCTGCTCCGTGGACGTGCGCAGGGCCTCCGCCAGCTCCGCGGCCCCCGGCACGGGGTCGGCCGAGGCGGCCGGGAGGTGTGCCTCCATCAGCATGGCGACCCTGCCGAGCTGGGCGAGCGCCTTCTGGGCGTCGTCGGCCGCGGTCCTGGAGATGCCCCGGTGCCGTACCGGCTCGTGCTGGGCCGTCTCCAGCGCCTCCTGCCAGGCGACCCGGGCCTCGCGGGTGGTGAGCAGCGCGGTGCGGACGTCCTCCAGATCGGCGGTGGCCGGGTCGGCGTAGTGGTCCAGGACCGTGGCCGCGTAACGGCCGTCCGTGGTCAGCCAGCCGGCGAGCCGGTTGCGCAGCCGCGGGGTCTCCCAGGCGGGGAAGACGGCGTACGAGACCATCGCGAGCAGTCCTCCGACAAGGGTGAGGACGACCCGCTCGGGAACGGTCTGGGACCAGTCGTCGCCCGCCATGCCGAGGAGGAACACCACGTAGGCGGAGACGCACACCTGGCTGACCGCGTACCCGGTGCGCATCAGCAGGTACATGAGGAAGGCGCAGATCACCGCGAGGCCCGCGGCGACCGTCACCCCGGGCCGGACCGCCTGGACGATGCCGGTGGCGAGGGCGACCCCGACGACGGTGCCGCCGAACCGCGCCACGGAACGGGAGTAGGTCTGTGAGAAGTCCGGGCGCATCACCATGACGGCCGCCATCGGCGCCCAGTAGCCGTGGCCGAACGGCAGCGCGGCGCCCAGGAGGTAGCCGGTGGCCGCGACCACCGAGACGCGGACGGCGTGCCGCAGGATCGGTGACCTCCGGTGCAGCTCCCGGCGCATCGCCGCCAGCACCACGGGGACCAGCCGCAGCAGGCCGGGGCGCCGCCGCGTCTGAGTGGCGTGTGCCGCCGGGGCCCGGGTGCCCGCCCCTTCGGCGATCTCGATGACGTCGGCGAGCAGGACGTTGAGCCGGTCGGCCGCGCGTCGGGGCGGCCCGACGAGGATCACCTCGTTGTCGGGGGTCCGCAGGACACCGAGGTCGGTCGCGGCGATGCGGACGGGCTCACCGTGCCGGACCGCGGTGGCCGCCGCGTCCAGGACGGAGCCGGCGGCGGCCAGCATCTCGCGCACCCAGGCGCGCTCCAGGCCCTCGGCGGGCACGCCCAGGGCCGGGTCCGCGAGCGAGGCCAGCACCGGCCGCAGGCGCTCGGCGATCCCGCGGGCCCCGTGCAGTTCGGCGGGGCGCCGGCGCGCCTGGCGCGAGGTGACGGCGGCCGCACTGCGGGCGGTCATCAGCGGTACGGGGTCGAAGTGCACGGTCGGGTCGTGGCGCAGGCTGCGGGCGTAGTCGGCCTCGGCGGCCAGGGCGTCGGCGAGCGCGTCGCGCTGGGCCCCCCATCTGCGGACCGGGAACAGCACGATCAGCACCGCCTGGACCAGCCCGCCGAGCGCCATCACGGCCGCGTGCGCGGCGGCGTCGGCGACGGAGGTGGGAAGGGTGATCGTCACCAGCATGATCGCCACGTTGGAGGCCGCGATGATGCCGCCCGTCGGGCCCGCGGCCCAGGCCATCCCGGCGGCGAACGTCCAGACCACCAGCACGGACAGGAAGAGCAGGGTGTGGGAGACGGTGACGTAACCGACGAAGGTCGACACGGCGAGGCTGGCACCGGAGACCAGCGCGAGCACCGGCCGGGGGCGCCAGCTGCGCTGGAAGGTGGCGATGGCCGCCTGGAACGCGCCGAAGGCGGAACCCGCCGCGATGACGGGTCCGAACAGCGCAAGGCTCAGCCCGACGACGAGGGCGAGGCCCACCGCGCCCCGCAGTGCGATGAGCGGTTCCAGCCGCCGCCGCTCGACCGTCAGCCCCGAGCGGGCGGTCTCCCTCAGCGCCCGCGACCAGCTCATGGTCCGAGCGTACGGGCTGCCCCTCCATCCGTGGTGGATCAGCGCGCGGCGCCGGACGTCCCGGTCCCGGGCCGGCAGGCCTACCGGCCGATCTCCGGCCCCCTTCTGCCCACGTCGGCCCGATTCGCCGCGTTCGTCCCGTGGGTCCACCCCTCGGCGTCCGTGACCCCGCGCACCCGTGCGGTGGTCGTCCGCGGGAACATCCGCTCCGCGGCGTCGGTGACCGCGACGTCCCGGGCCGCGAGCACCGGCAGCAGACTGCCGGCGGCCTCACGCCCCTCCCCCGCGGGGCCGCCGGAGCCGGCCTCCGCGGTGACGCGTGCGGTGTCCGCGGCGAGCCGGCTGCCCAGGCGGTGGGCGTACGCCAGGAGGAAGGACTGCCGGAAGGTCTTGGTCCGCCTACGGCCGCCGGCCCGCTGTCCGGCCTCCGCCTTCGCCATCGCGGCGGTGCCCTGCACCAGCAGTGAGGTGAAGAGCAGTTCCACGGCCTCCAGGTCCGGCTCGAAGCCGACGACCGTGGTGAAGCCGAGATCGCTGTTCCACACGGCCCTGCACCGGTTCGCCGAGGCGACCGCGTCGAGCAGGATCGCCTTGGCATCCTCGTACGGGGCATCGACACCGATCCGGCAGGCTCCCGGGACCTCGGCACTGTGTGTGCGGGCGGCGAGCAGGGCCTCGTCGATGCTGTGCCGGGCCATCAGCTCCTGCGCCTTCGTGGTGAGCGCCTCAGCCTCCTCCGGGTAGCCCGTCGCCTCGGCCTTGGCGAGCAGGGCGCGGATCCGGGTGAGCATGCGGGGCTCGCCGTGGGCGGGCGGCCGGTGCCGGTCGCCGGCCGCTGTGCCGGGCGGCGGGCCGACCGGTTCGATGGCCGGGAGCCGCAGCAGCAGGCGATACAGCTCCAGCAGCGCGGAGGCGTACGTGAAGCGGTCGGGCCGGTTGCGGGGCGCCGGGGAGGGCAGCGCGGCGAGCTGGTCCGCCCAGCGCGGCGGCAGCTGACCGTACCGGGCGGTCTCCGCGGTGATCAGCGCGGCGGCGAGCGCGGCCCCGGCCTCGTCCAGCTCCCGCCTGACGCTCCGTACGACGTCGGCGGGCTGCCAGCCGCGCGCCCAGGCGCGGCGGACTAACTCCTCGCCGCGGCGGTGCAGCTCCCCGTCGGCCGAGGGGTCGGCGGCGAGGAGGGAGGCACCGGTGTCGAGGCCGTCGTCGTCGTCCGAGTAGAGGGCCGCCGCACATGCCTGGTCGATCACCGATTCCATCAGGTCAGGGTATCGACCTGGTGTGCGGCCGGGAGTGGACCGGCGGGCGGCGCCCTGCGGCTTCGCTTCCGAGGCGGAGCAGGGAGGCACCGCCGCGCAACTGGGTCCTGTCCCGCCCTCGGGGCAGGACCCGGGCGGGACTGGAGACGACGCCGGGCTCCCGCTCGCCGCCGTGCGCCAAGTCGTACGGTGGCGGCCGGCCGGAGGCGTACCGCTGTCAGCGCCGGGTGCCAGACTCGGACCATGACCGAACGTTGGGCTCTGGCCCCCGCCGAGGCGGGCGCCGCACTCGTCGTGCCGCTGGGGCCGGACGGCGTGCCGGCCGGCCCGGTCGTGACCGAGCCCGACCTCGTCGAGTCCGTCCGCTCCCGCCCCGGCGTGCCCCGCTGGGTCTGGCGGTCGACCGCGGAGGTCTACCCCCGCCTCCTCGCCGCGGGCGTACGCGTCGAGCGGTGCTACGACGTCGAGTGCGCCGAACTCCTGCTGCTCGGCCACGAGGGGCGGCTCGGGGAGCCCCGTTCGGCGGCGGCTGCCTGGGCGCGGCTGCGCAACGCCCCCGTGCCGGCCGACCCGCCGGCCCGTTCGGCGGAGCCAGGTTCCCAGTCCTCCCTCTTCGAGCCGCGCGCGGGCACGGACGTGCCGTTCGACGCGCTGCTCCAGGTCTACGCGGAGCAGCTGCGCCGCCACGACGCGACGGCCCACCCGGACAGGATGCGACTGCTCACGGCCGCCGAGTCGGCCGGGATGATGGTCGCCGCCGAGATGAACAGGTCCGGCCTCCCCTGGCGGGCCGACGTGCACCGGGAGGTGCTGGAGGGCCTGCTGGGCGAGCGTTACGCGGGCGGCGGCGAGCCACGCAGACTCGCCGAGGCGGCGGACGAGGTGTCGGCGGCCTTCGGCAGGCGGGTGCGCCCCGATCTGCCCGCCGATGTGGTGAAGGCCTTCGCGCAGGCCGGGATCAAGGTGAAGTCGACCCGGCGGTGGGAGCTGGAGGAGCTCGACCACCCCGCGGTCGAGCCCCTGATCCGCTACAAGAAGCTGTACCGCATCTGGACGGCTCACGGCTGGAGCTGGCTCCAGGACTGGGTGCGCGAAGGACGTTTCCGCCCCGAGTACCTGCCCGGAGGCACCGTCAGCGGCCGCTGGACGACCAACGGCGGCGGTGCCCTGCAGATCCCCAAGGTGATGCGGCAGGCGGTGGTCGCCGACGACGGCTGGCGGCTCGTGGTGGCGGACGCCGACCAGATGGAGCCACGCGTGCTGGCCGCGATCTCCCGCGACCCGGGGCTGATGGAGGTGGCGGGCCATGAGGGCGACCTCTACAAGGCCCTGTCCGACCGGGCCTTCCAGGGTGACCGCGACCACGCGAAGCTGGCCCTGCTGGGGGCCGTCTACGGGCAGACGTCCGGTGACGGCCTGAAGAACCTCGCGGCGCTGCGGCGGCGCTTCCCGCAGGCCGTCGCCTATGTCGACGACGCGGCGAAGGCGGGCGAGGAGGGCCGCCTCGTCCGCACCTGGCTCGGCCGCACGAGCCCGCCCGCGGCCGGGGCCGGCGAGGACGGGGAGGCCGGCATCCCGCAGGAGAGCGAGGACCCGCCGGCCGGTGAGTACGGGTTCACGCCCGGCTACGCCTCGTCGAACGCCCGGGCGCGGGGCCGCTTCACGCGCAACTTCGTCGTGCAGGGCAGTGCGGCCGACTGGGCGCTGCTGCTCCTGGCAGCGCTGCGGCGGACGCTCAACGCCGGTGGGATGCGGGCGGAGCTGGTGTTCTTCCAGCACGACGAGGTGATCGTGCACTGCCCGGCCGAGGAGGCGGGTGCGGTCGTGGAGGCGATCCGGGAGGCCGGGGAACTGGCCGGACGGGTGGCGTTCGGGCGGACCCCGGTGCGGTTCCCGTTCACCACGGCGGTCGTCGAGCGGTATTCGCAGGCCAAGTGACGGCGCCCGGACGCCGGAAGCCCGGACCGGGACGGTGTCCCGGTCCGGGCAGCTGCCGCCCGTCTACCCGCGTTCCCACAACGCAGGGACCAGCGGCGGTTCCCACCCCACGATGGCCGTGTGTGCCTGGAGGCAGCGGTAGGCGCTGCCTCCGTAGGTCACCCGGTCACCGGCGCGGTAGGTGGCCCCGGCCGCCCAGGTGCCGCCCGGAGGATCGGTCGGCGGGTCGGTGGGTGGATCGGTGGGTGGATCGGTGGGGTCGGGCTGCCGGCCGGCATCGAGCACGAAGTCGAAGGTGCCCTGGCGCCCGGACCCGGCGGCGCGGACGTTCATCAGCAGCGCCGGGTCGTAGAGGGCGTCGGTGGAGTTGCGCGGCTCACCCGGGAAGTACAGCTGGGTGGTCAGCACGGGGTGTCCCGGCGCCTGGGCCTTCACGTGGATGTGCCGGGTGCGGCCGGGATACAGGCCCGCGACCACCGTGGTGAGCGTGAAGGCCCCGTCGGGGCCGGTGAACTGGTGGCCGCGGAAGCGGAACCCGGCCATGTCGTAGGCGCCGTCGGTGTCGGCCTGCCAGAAGTCGAGCAGCACGCCTGCCAAGGGCTGGCAGGCCAGGCCGAAGACGTAACCGCTCACCGTCAGCGGTGTGCCGGGGGTGCCGGACGCCACCAGGCTGGAGCGCAGCGGCGAGTGGGGCTTGAAGTAGGGGCCCTCCATCTGTTCCGGCGTCGGGTCGTCCCCGTCGTCGCAGGCCGGCGTGAGCGCCAGGGGCGTGCCACCGGTCCCGGTGTCCCGGGCCAGGGCCACACCACCGCCCGCGACCAGAGGTACGGCGGTGACGGCGACGGCTGCCCTCAGCAGGCTCTTGCGGCTGATCGGGCGGCCGGGTGGATCCTCCCCGGCCCCGCCACGGGAGGCACCGCCGGTGTCGTACGGGGGCACGGCTGGTCTGTCGGTCATGGCTGCTTCCTCGGTGTGCTCGGCACTCGGTGGTGTGTGTGTGGTGTGCCCGGTACCCGGACTCCCCGGAGCAGGGACGTGCGGACGCGGGACGTGCGGACGCGGGACGTGCGGACGCGGGACGTGCGGACGCGGGACGTGCGGACGCGGAACGTGCGGACGCGGAACGTGCGGATCAGACCCGCTGCCACAGCGCGGGCACGTTCGGCGGTTGCCAGCCGGCCTGTGCCCGGTGGCCCTGCAGGCAGCGGTAGCCCGCTCCGCCGTACGTCACCACCGCGCCGGCCGCGTACGTCGTACCGGCGGCCCAGGTACCGCCCGGCTCGGTCGGCGGGTCCGTCGGGTCGGTGGGCGGGTCGGTCGGCGTACCGCTGGTGACGAGGGTGAGGCCGAACGCGGAGAGCGCCGGGTTGACCGGCTGGTAGTACGTCGTACCGCCCTGGGAGCAGTTCCCGGAGCCGCCGGAGGTGACGCCCTGCGCCTGACTGCCGGAGACGAACGAGCCTCCGGAGTCGCCTGGTTCGGCACACACGTCGGTGCGTGTCACCCCCGAGACGGTGCCTTCCTGGTAGGTGACGCTGGTGTTGTGCTGCTGGACGGTGCCGCAGTGCCAGCCGGTGGTGGAACCTGAGCGGCAGACGGACGAGCCCACCAGGGCCTGGGTGGAGCCGGCGACGGTCACGTCGCCGTTGCCGTAGCCGTTCACCAGGGCGCGCGGTGTCCAGTTGGCGTTGACCGCGACCCAGGAGTAGTCGCGGCCGGGGAAGGTGGAGCCCTGGAAGGAGCCCTGCGCCCGCTGGTCGACGCCGCTGGTGGTCACGCCCGGGGTGCCGCAGTGACCGGCGCTGACGAAACCGTCCTGGGTCCCGCGCCTGACCGGGAAACCTATGGAACAGCGGCCCGATCCGTTCATGTAGTACGCGTCGCCGCCGCGCAGGTCCGCGTACGTGCGGGGCTGTTCGGCCGAACGCACGACCCGCACCAGGCCGCGGGGGACGCCTGCGGCGGTCAGGAAGCGGTCCGCCGCCGCGGTGCGGGCGGCGTTGACGACGACGCGGTTGGCGCGCACGTCGACGTACCAGGAGGGCACGTCCTTCGGCGCCTTCTCCAGTGCCACCGCGTCCAGGGCCGACTTGACCGCGTCGAGACGGTCCAGGCCGTGGCTGACGACCTCGGCCCGGGCGCCGGCGGCGGTGATGCGCGTGACGTCGGCACGGTCGGTGGTGGCGACGGTGAGGACGGCCGAGTCACCACTCACGCGGGCCCCGGCGAAGTCGGCGCCGAGGGACTTCTCCAGCCTCGCGGCGACGGCCGCCGCCCGGTACTCGTTGCCTGTCCGGGCTCTCGCCTCGCCCGCGTCGAGGCCGAGGTCGCGCCGCAGGGCCTCGAGCAGGCCCGGTGAGAGACGGTCGTCGGCGGCCGGAACGGCACTGCCCGGCTGCCCGGCCGAGGCGATGCCGGTCGGACCGGCGAGGGCGAGCGCACCCACCGCCACGGCGGCGGTACCTGCGGCGAGTGCGCGTCTGCGGAGCACGGTGCTCTCCACGTGGGTCTCCTTGCTTCAGGGGTGTTGGGCTCCGGGGGCGGAGTCCGGCAGGAGGTGGGGGAACTGCCGAAAACGTAGCCGCGCGCGCTCCGCCCGAGGAGATCCCGCCCGCCCCCTACCGCCGCGTTATGGGGGGCACCTGCGCCGGTGTCCCGGCCCCGGCCGCGCCCCGCCCTGCGCGTGGGTCGCACCACGCCGGAGCCGTACCGGGGTGCGGGCCGTGCCCGCTATAGGCTCCGGCCATGGCGACGCACGAGCACGAGATCACGGAGCCCGTCGACCTCTGCCTGCCGGACGGCAGCCTCAACCGGGCGGCGGTCGGCTGGTCGAGGCGGCCTGTGCACCGCGCCAATCTGCGTGGCTGGGGCCGGACCAAGCGGTGGGAGTACTGGTGCGTCACCACACCCACCCATCTGGTGGCACTGACCGTGAGCGACCTGGACTTCCTGGCGCTGAACACGATCTACGTCCTGGAGTTCGGGCCCGGGGGCCGCGAGCTGGAGTGCTCCTCGGTCGTTCCGGCCGGCCGGGGCGTCCGCCTCCCGGACACCGTCGCCGGGGCGCCCGGCTCCGAGGACGTGGTGGTGGGCCCGGCCCGGCCGACGGGTGGCAAGGTCCGCATCGAGATCCGCGACGAGAACGCCGGAACCCGGCTGCGCGCCCGCTGTCTGACGCCGGACCGGAGCCCTCTGGAGGTGGGCCTGCTGGTCGGGCGACCCGACGGCCACGAGTCGCTCTCCGTGGTCGTGCCGTGGAGCGAGCAGCGCTTCCAGTACACCTCCAAGCACACCGCGCTCCCCGCCTCCGGCCGGGTCCGGATCGGCAACGAGATCCTGACGTTCGGCGGGGAGGGCAACGAGACCTGGGCCGTCCTGGACCACGGCCGCGGACGCTGGCCCCGCACGGTCGACTGGAACTGGGGTGCGGCCTCCGGACGCACCGACGGGCACACGGTCGGGCTCCAGTTCGGCGGCCGATGGACGGCGGGCACCGGTTCCACGGAGAACGGCCTCTGTGTGGACGGCAGGATCACCAAGATCGGCGAGGAGCTGGACTGGCACTGGTCCCCCTCCGACCTCCTGGCCCCCTGGACCGTCCGTACACCGTCGTCCGACCAGGTGGACCTGACGTTCACCCCGTTCCACAACCGGTCGGCCCGTACGGACGTCGGGCTGATCGCCAACCGCACCGACCAGTGCTTCGGCCACTACGACGGCCGCATCCGCACCGACGACGGCACCGAGATCGCCGTGGAGCGGCTCCTGGGCTGGGCCGAGGACGTCCACATGCGCTGGTGACTCCCCCGGGCACGGTGGCCCGGGTAGGTTTCCTCCCATGCGCATAGGCCCTCTGCTGGGTTCGGGACGCACCGCCGATGTGTACGCACTCGACGGCCCCTGGGTCCTGCGCCGTCACCGCTGCGACGCCGACACCGTCGACGAACTGGCGGTGATGTCGTACCTCTCGGCCTCCGGCTTCCCGGTCCCCCGCATCGGCCCGCCCGGCGACGCGCCGCAGCCGACGGACCTGGTGATACAGCGGCTGACCGGCCCGACGATGGCCGAGGCTCTGCTGGCGGGGACGCTCGGCGCGCGCGAGGGCGGCGCACTGCTGGCGAGGCTCCTGCGGGAGCTCCACGCGATCCCGCCGAGGCTCTCCCAGGACCCCGAGGACCGGATCCTGCACCTGGACCTGCATCCGGAGAACGTGGTGCTGACACCGGGCGGAGCCGTCGTCATCGACTGGTGCACGGCGGCCGAGGGACCACCCGCCCTGGATCGCGCCATGTCCTCGCTGATCCTCGCGCAGGTCGCCCTCGCCCCGCCGGCCGCCGGGGGCGGGCGGGTCCGGGACCTGCTCGCGGAGCTGCTGTCGCGGCTCGCCGACGACGGCGGCGTTCCCGCCGGCTCCCTCACTGCGGCCACCGCCCGCCGTGCGGCGGATCCCCGGCTCACGGCGCGGGAAAGGGTGGTGCTGGACGAGGCGGCCGCTCTGGTGGCACGGCTGGCTGGCTGACGTGAGGAACGGCCGGGGGCGGCCGGCGGGGCGGGGAACGGACTGCGGGCAGAACCGGCCGGTGGACGGCCGGGGGCGGGCCGGGTTACTTCCGGAGATAGGTCAGGACGGCCAGGACCCGCCGGTTCGTCGCGTCGGTCACGGTCAGGTCGAGCTTGGTGAGGATCGAGCCGAAGTGCTTGCTGACCGTTCCCTCACTGACCGTCAGCGCCTCGGCGACCGAGGCGTTCGACCGGCCCTCCGCCATCAGCGCCAGCACCTCCTGTTCCCGGGCGGTCAGCCTGGACAGCGGGTCGCGGCGATGTCTGAGCAACTGGCGCACCACCTCGGGGTCGACGACCGTGCCCCCGTCCGCCACCCGCTGGAGCGCGTCGACGAACTCCTCGACCTTTCCGACCCTTTCCTTGAGGAGGTAGCCCACGCCCGTACCGTCGCCGGTGTCCAGCAACTCCTCGGCGTAGGACCGCTGGACGTACTGGCTCAGGACCAGGACGGGCAGCCGGGGCGTCGTCCGCCGCAGGGCGACGGCGGCCCTGAGGCCCTCGTCGGAGAAACCGGGCGGCATCCGCACGTCCGTCACCACGATGTCCGGGCGGTGCTCGGTGACCGCCCCGGTCAGCTCACCGGCGGAGCCGACCCCGGCGACCACCCGGTGGCCGAACCGCTCCAGCAGGCCGATGAGGCCCTCTCTCAGGAGCACGCTGTCCTCGGCCAGCACGATGCGCAGCATTGACCCTCATTCGACCAGGTGGGCGGGGGAGCAGGGGACGTCCAGCCGGAACACCGTCGGCCCGCCGGGCGGGCTGGAGATTATCAGGTGACCGTCCAGCACCGAGAGACGGTCGGCAACCCCCTGCAGCCCGCTGCCGCCTGCCGTCCCCGCGCCGCCCCTCCCGTCGTCGCGCACCTCGACGGTCAGCCGCTCCCCGTCCGCCCGGCCAGTCACCCGCGCCAGGCTCGCCCCACTGTGCTTGGCCACATTGGCCAGCGCCTCACAGACCGCGAAGTAGGCGGCCGTCTCGACGGGTTGTGGCAGCCGTTCCGCGAGATCGAGGTCCACATCGACCGGTACGGCCGAGCGGTCCGCGAGGTCCTCGACGGCGGCGGCCAGGCCGCGGTCGGTGAGCACCTGCGGGTGGATACCGCGGATGAGCTCCCTGATCTCGACCAGAACCACCCCCGCCTCCTCCTGCGCCTTGGCCAGCAGGCTGCCCAGCGGTTCGGCCGGGCCCTCCAGCCTCGCGAGTCCCAGGGTCATCGACAGCGCCACGAGCCGCTGCTGGGCACCGTCGTGCAGATCCCGCTCGATCCGGCGGCGCTCCGCCTCGAAGGCGTCCACCAGGCGCTTGCGGGAGCGCCCCAGCTCCTCGATACGGGCGTCGGCTTCGCTCGGCGCCGCGGACAGCAGCCGCCGGGTCAGCGCCCCGCGCGCCACCGCCGCCCATCCCAACGGGTAGGCGAGGAGCGGCAGCAGGACCAGCCCGAGCAGCGCGAGGGCGAACGCCTGCGGATACGAGTCGGCCAGGTAGAGCTTCAGCACCCGCACCTCCTCCCCGTCGGTGACGGCCGCCATGACGACGGGTGTCGCCAGCAGCCCCCCGCACACCACGAGCACGCTCCCGGCGACCAGTCCGTCCACGGGCCACAGCACACAGGCGAAGAGCAGCGCGAACCCGAACTCCCGCCAGGTGACGCGCTCCCCCAACCGCGTGCGCAGCCACGCCTGCAGTCCGGGGCGTCCCGGTGTCCGGTGCGGATCGACGAGAGGGGCGGGATCCAGCAGCCGCAGCCTGTACCGCTCCACAGCGGCCACCGGGATGCCGATGAGGGCGAGCATCAGCAACAGCGGCAGACCGACGAGTACGAACGTCAGTGCGCCGCCCACCACGGCCAGCAGCAGGACGGCCGCGAGGAGGGCCAGTCCGGCAGGGACGCCACTCAGCAGGTAGAAGGCCGCGCGCCACGGCCAGCCGCCGAGGAGGTAGCGGGGGCGGCGGAGGGCCTGCCGGAGGGTGGGTGAGCTCATGAGCGCACGGTAGACAGCGCGGACGGGGCGCTGCCACCCGATTGGCGGGGGGCCGGAGGTGGAGCCGGCTCCACCCCGCTGACCCCTGCCCGCTGCGATGCGCGCGCTTCCCGTCCCCGGTTGGCTTGGACCCATGACTCAGCAACCAGCCGACACCCCGCCGGCCGTCCGGCTCGACTCCGTCACCCGGACCTTCGGCAAGGCGTCCGACGTGGTCACCGCCCTGGACGACGTCAGCCTCACCTTTCCCCGGGGCTCCTTCACCGCGATCATGGGCCCCTCCGGCTCGGGGAAGTCGACGCTGCTCCAGTGCACGGCCGGTCTGGACCGGCCGACGGCCGGCCGGGTGTTCCTGGGGGACACGGATCTGACCGCGCTCGGCGAACGGCGGCTGACGCTGCTGCGCCGCGAACGCATTGGGTTCGTCTTCCAGGCCTTCAACCTGCTGCCCGCGCTCACCGCGGAGCAGAATGTGGCGCTCCCGCTCCGGCTCGCGGGCCGCCGGCCGAAGCGGTCCGAGGTGCGCGCCGTGCTGGAGCGGGTCGGGCTGGGCGCCCGGGCCCGGCACCGCCCGGGCGAGATGTCCGGCGGCCAGCAGCAACGCGTAGCCCTCGCACGGGCGTTGATCACCCGCCCCGAGGTCCTGTTCGGTGACGAGCCGACCGGGGCACTCGACTCGCAGACCGGCCGGGAGGTCCTGACGCTGCTGCGGTCGATGGCCGACGGCGGCCAGACGGTGGTCATGGTGACGCACGACCCGGTGGCCGCCTCCTACGCGGACCGGGTGGTCTTCCTCGCCGACGGATCCGTCCGGGACGAACTGCCCGACCCCACCGCCGAACAGGTCGCCGCGCGCATGACCCGCCTGGCGGTGGTCCCGTGCTGAGCCTGGCACTGCGTTCGATGCGGGCCCGCTGGGTCACCTTCGTGGGCTCCTTCGTCTCACTCGCCCTCGGCGTCGGGCTGATCGCCATGACGGGCCTGGCGCTGGCGGCCACCTTCGACGCGCCGGAGCGCGGCCCGGAGCGTTTCGCCGCGGCCCCGGTCGTGGTGCGGGCCTCGGACACCCTGCGGGTCGCGACGCCCGTCGGGGTCCGTACCTCCAGGCTCTCCACCCCGCGGCCGGTGCCGCGGGCCCTGGCCGCCGCACTCGCCGGACTGGGGCGTACGTCCGAGGACCGCACCTTCCCTGTGGGCCTGGGCGGTCACCACGCCCGGGACGGAGTGGTCGGCCACCCGTGGTCCGTCGCCGCCGCCACCCCCTACCGCCTCACCTCCGGCCGTGCTCCCCGGGCGGCCGACGAGATCGTCGTGACGGCGCACGCCGGTACGGGCCTGCGGGCGGGCGAGCGGGTCCGGGTCACCACGCCGGAAGCCGCGGGTGGCCCCGCGGTGCGGACGGTCGTGGGCACCGTGGCGGACGCCGGCTTCGAGACAGCGGTGTTCTTCAGCGACGCCGAGGCCGCCCGCGTCCACCCCGCCATCGACGCGGTGACCGTGCACGCCGACGCGGACGCCGTCCGCACCCTGGCCAGGACCGTTTCCGCGATGAGCGTCCTCACCGGCGACGACCGGCGCAGGGCGGACCCCGATCCGGACCGGGACAGCGAGGCGCTGACGGCCGTCAACGCGATGCTCGGCACCGCTGCGGGGATCACCGGCTTCGTCTCGGTGTTCGTCGTCGCCTCCACGTTCTCCTTCGCTGTGGCCCAGCGCAGGAGGGAGTTCGGACTGCTCCGTACGGCGGGAGCCACACCCGGTCAGGTGCGGCGCACGGTCGTCGCCGAGGCGTCCGTGATCGGCGTGCTGGCCTCGGCCCTCGGCTGCCTGCTGGGTGAGGCGGCCGCGCCGCGGCTGGCCGCATGGCTGGCCGGCGAGGGGCTGGCCCCGGCCCGGTTCGCCATCGGCGACGCGAACTGGCCGCTGCACACGGCCTTCTGGACGGGCCTGGGCGTCGCGCTCGCCGGGGTGGTCGTCTCCTCGCACCGTGCGGGGCGGATCCGGCCCGTGGAGGCCCTCAGGGAGTCGGCGGTCGACAGCCGGCCGATGCCGACGAGCCGCCTGCTGCTCGGGCTCGCCGTCCTGCTGACCGGCCTGGTGCTGCTGGGCTGGTCCCTGGTGACCGATCCCGGTGACGTACTGAAGCGGAAGACGTACATCCTGCAGCCCTTGTGGATCATCGTCGGCTGCGCACTGACGGCACCGCTCCTCCTGCGTCCGCTGACCCGCCTGCTCACCTGGCTGCCCGCACGACTGCCGGGGGCGACCGGCATGCTGGCCCGGCAGAACGCCTCCGCGGGCCTCCGCCGCACCGCCGCCGTCGCCGCGCCGGTCCTGATCACCGTCGCCCTGACCGCCTCCCTGCTGGGCACCGTGGCCACGATCGGCGACGCCGAGGCCGCCGAGGTGACGGCAGCCATCGGCGCCGACCACGTGGCCGGCGGGGACGGTCCGCTGGACCCGCGCTTCGTCCAGCGGGTACGGGACATCCCCGGGGTGGTGGTCAGCACCTCACGCTCCACCGCCGTGACCGTACTCGAGGAGGACACCGCGCTCATCAGGTCGCAGGCGCGCGCCGCCGACCCCGCCGCCCTCGCCGCGACCACGCACCTCCCGCTGGTCTCGGGCCGCGTCACCGACCTCGACGACGACTCCATCGTCGTCAACGAGGAATGGGCGACGCACACGGTGGGTCAGCGCGTCGGTGTCTGGCTGGGCGACGGCCGTAAGGTCTCGCTGCGCGTCGTCGCGGTGATGCGGGTCGGGACGGGCAGCAACGGCGCGTACGTGACTCCGGGGAACGCGGGCGGCGCGGTGATCGACCGGGCCGACATCGCACTCCGCGAAGGAGCGGACCGGATGGCCGTCCGCACCCTCCTGGAGAAGGCCGGACGGGAGACGGGCACCCGGGTCCTGACGAAGGACGAGTGGGTGGCGGCCCACCACCCCCGCACCAGCGGCAACACGCGGGCCGGTCTCCTGCTGATCCTGGGGATCGCCCTGCTGTACACGGCGATCGCCCTGGCGAACACCCTGGTCATGGCCACCTCGGACCGCGTACGCGATCTGGCGGTGCTCCGCCTCACCGGGGCCACGAAACCGCAGGTGCTGCGACTGGTGGCCGTGGAGGCGCTGATGGTGGTGGCCGCGGGCGGCGTCCTGGGCGGTGCGGTGGCCGGGCTGAACCTGCTGGGAGTCAGGGGCGCTCTGGGACTGCTCCACGTGCACTCCCCGGTGAGCGTGCCCTGGTCGGCGGTGGGCGCGGTCCTCGGCGCGAGCGCCGTGCTGGCCACGGTCTGCGCCGTGCTGCCCGCGCTCGCGGCCCTGCGTACGCGGCCGGTCGAGGCGGCCGGGGCCCGCGAGTGACAGGCCCCGGCCCGGTGCGCCCGGACGGGCGTCCCCGCGTACGTACGGGGGAGCGCCCGCTCCTAGGGACCCGTCACGACCGGGAGCGGTGACGGCCGGCCCCACTCGCTCCACGACCCGTCGTACACCGCCACCTCCCGGTAGCCGGCGAGTTCGGCGCCGAGTGCCAGGACGCAGGCGGTGACCCCCGAGCCGCAGCTGACGACGAGCCGGCTCCGGGCTCCCGCCAACGCCTCGAAGACTCCCCGTAGTTCTTCCGGCGGAAGCATCCGTCCGTCCCGCTGGACCGCTCCGAAGGGCAGGTTTAGTGCGCCCGGCATGTGGCCGCCCCGCAGGCCCGGCCGCGGCTCGGGCGCCGTGCCGGCGAACCGCTCGGGGGAGCGGGCGTCCAGGACGGCCGTCGCCGGGTCGGCGAGGGCGGACACGACCGCGTCACTGCCCACCAGCAGCCCGGCACGGGGCCGGGCCACGAAGTCCCCGGCGCGCTCACCGCCGTGGGGCCCGGCCTCCTCCACCGGCAGCCCGGCCGCCTCCCAGGCGGGCAGGCCGCCGTCGAGTACGGCGACCCGGTCGAAGCCCATCGCCCGGAACATCCACCAGGCACGGGCACCGGAGTAGATCCCCGCGGTGTCGTAGACGACGACGGTGTCCGCCTCGTCGATCCCGAGAGCACGCACTTCCTCGGTGAACCGCCCGGCTCCCGGCATCGTGTGCGGCACGGGCGCCGAGTGGTCGGACAGCGCGCCGTCGATGTCGAAGCGCCGCGCCCCCGGGATCCGCCGCCCGGCCTCGCGGTGCGCCCCCACCGACGCGTCGAGGATCACCGGGCCGCCGCCCGCCATCCGGTCGGCGAGCCAGCCGGGACCGACGAGCGGCCCCGGCAGGCCGCCCGCACCCGGCGCGGCACCCGTCGTCGCCGAGTCCTCGGCCATGGTCTCTCCCCTTCGGTCGTCGTCCCGGGGCGGCCGGGGTCCTCCGCCCGGACCGGGCCGGTTGCCGCGGCCTGCGGGGCCGAGCCCGGTCCGGACGGGAGGACCCGGGCCGGGTGCCCGGGCTCAAGGCCGCGTCAACAGCGGCTCAAGCGGCAGACCCCCTCCCGGTGGTTTGTCACATTGTCGTAGCTACGGCTCCATGACGTCATGGCGACAGGCGGGTTCGACGGAGCAGCGGGCAGCGCCGCGTGCAGCGGTGCGGCGAACCAGAGGTGGACGGCCGCCTGACACCTGCTGCCCGGCCCGGCGGGGATCAGCACCTGGAAACCCCAGGTCCGCGCACGCGACCTGGGGTTTCGCCATGGTCACCGTCAGGGGCGCGCCTCGGCCAGCAACTTCTGGATCCGGGTGACACCCTCGACGAGGTCGTCGTCACCGAGGGCGTAGGACAGACGGAGGTAGCCGGGGGTACCGAAGGCCTCACCGGGGACGACGGCGACCTCCGCCTCGTCCAGCAGCAGTTCGGCGAGCTCGGCGGAGGTGGCGGGACGCCGTCCGCGGATCTGCTTGCCGAGGACGCCCTTCACGGACGGGTAGGCGTAGAAGGCTCCGTCCGGTTCGGGGCACAGGACACCGTCGATCTCGTTGAGCATCGGCACGATCGTCCGGCGGCGGCGGTCGAAGGCCTCACGCATCCGCCCGACCGCCGAGAGGTCACCCGACAAGGCGGTGATCGCGGCTGCCTGCGCCACGTTGTTCACGTTCGACGTGGCGTGCGACTGGTGGTTCGTGGCCGCCTTCACCACGTCCTCGGGGCCGATGATCCAGCCCACCCGCCAGCCCGTCATCGCGTACGTCTTGGCGAGACCGTTCACGACGATGCAGCGGTCACGGATCTCGGGGACCACCACCGGCAGCGAGGTGAACCGCGTGTCGCCGTACACCAGGTGCTCGTAGATCTCGTCCGTCAGCACCCACAGGCCGTGCTCCACGGCCCAGCGGCCGATCGCCTCGACCTCGGCCTCGCTGTAGACGGCGCCGGTCGGGTTGGACGGCGACACGAACAGGAGCGCCTTCGTACGCTCCGTCCGGGCGGCCTCCAGCTGGCCGACCGTGACCTTGTACCCCGTGGTCTCGTCGGCGACGACGTCGACCGGGACGCCGCCCCCGAGGCGGACGGACTCCGGGTACGTCGTCCAGTACGGGGCGGGGACGATGACCTCGTCACCCGGGTCGAGGATCGCGGCGAACGCCTCGTAGATGGCCTGCTTGCCGCCGTTGGTCACCAGCACCTGGGACGCCGTCACCTCGTATCCCGAGTCGCGCAGCGTCTTCGCCGCGATGGCCGCCCTGAGCGCGGGAAGGCCGCCCGACGGCGTGTAGCGGTGGTTCGCGGTGTCACCGCAGGCCGCCACCGCGGCTTCGACGATGTAGTCGGGCGTCGGGAAGTCGGGCTCGCCGGCACCGAAGACGATCACCGGGCGCCCGGCTGCCTTCAGGGCCTTGGCCTTGGCGTCGACGGCGAGGGTGACGGACTCGGAGATGGCGGCGATACGGGCCGATACGCGACGCTCGGCGGCGGGCGCGGGCCCAGGGGTTTCAGCGGTCATGTCCCGGAGCATCGCAGAGCCCCGAGCGGGGCGGCAACGCTTCGGCGCCCGCTATACGACGGCCCGGGCGAATGGCTCGGTATGCCCGGGTGTCGCGTTGCGACAGGCGTAATCAGGACGGTCCGGGACTGTTGATCGACACGGTTCACGGGCCGGACGATGAGGGAAGTCCGAGCGGCCGGGATCACCGCCCCGGGCCGATCGGACCTGTTCGCCGGGATATTCCGTCCCGGAGACCCACCGTGCCAGAGAGGGAACTCTCCATGCTCCGCTGTGCCCGTTTCGCCGCCGTTCTGTCGTTCGCCGTCTTCGCGGTCACGCTGTCCTCCGCGTCCACCGGTGCCACGGGCACCACCGACGACACGGGCTGGGGCGCGGGACCGGCCGGCGTCGTGGTCGTCGAGACGGCCACCGACATCGCCGGGGACACCGGCTGGGGCTGAGCCGGGGACACCGCGAAGACCCCTTCTCCTTTTCCTCGAGGAAAGCGAATCCATGCAAAGCGACGAGGTCGACTTCGTCAGTCCCGCCCCGGCCACCACGTTCGCGCAGCGACTCTCGGAACACCGTCGCAACGACGAGTGGAAGAAAGCGCCGCGCCGTATCGAACCGGCCGAGTGCATCGGCTGCGACTCCTGCATGCGGGCCTGCCCGCCGCAGTTCAGCGCCATCTACAACCACGGACTCGACGTCGTGATCGTCCCCGAGCTGTGCAACGGCTGCGCGAAGTGCGTACAGGCGTGCCCGGTCGACTGCATCTACCCGGACGAGAGCTGGCAGCCCACCGGTCAGGCGATGTGGACCTACGTGGAAGGACAGGAGAAGTTCCGTGTCCGTGACAACTGAAGGCCGGCCGGCCGCGCTCGTCCCGCCTCCCGCGGTTCCCGCTGTCCCCCCGGCCCTCGCGGCTCCCGCTGCCCACGTGGCTTCCGCAGCCCCTGCGGCTCCCGCGGCCGTTGCGGCCCCTGCGGCCCCCGCGCCCGACGCGGCGGCCGGCGGCCGTGCCAAGAGCGCCAGGCGCCTCGCCATGGAGGAGGCCCGCCGCAGCAAGCGCCCGAGCCGCGCCGACCGGCCGGCGGGCAGCACCCCGCACCCCGAGCGGACCCTCGACGACGCCGGCTTCCCGCGGCTCCTCCAGGAGACCCTCACCGCGGCCCGCCGCACGCCCCTCGTCGAGGACATGGCGCAGACGCTGATGACGCTCGGCGGCAGGCTCGACGCCGACACCGCGCGCCGCTCGCTGACCCGCGCCGAGACGGCCGCCCTGCAGGTCCTCACCCGGCCGGGGCGTGTGCCGGCGGCAGAGGGGGACACGGGCGACGCGGCGGCGGACCCGGTGTTCACGAGCTCCTTCGCCCTCAGCCCCCAGGGCCGACTCGTCGTGACCGTACCGTCCCGTCGCGCTCTGCCGGCCGAGGCCGCCGCGACCGGGGTCGCCGCCCGGATCTCCTGGAGCGGCGAGGACCTAGCGGAGTACCGGCTGCTCCTCGAGGACGTGCGACGGCGCGCCGGCCACGAGGTGCGCGAGTGCCGCACGCTGCTGGACTCCATGGGCGCGGCCGGCCGCAGGGAAGCGGTGGACGCGCTGCGTGGCGCCGTCTTCCTCGTCCCGCCGGTGATGCTCTACGCGGGCGACTCGGTCTACTCGAACCTGAAGGACGAGAACAACCTCACCGGCAAGAGCCTGCTGCCGACGCACCCCGACTGCTTCTTCCACCATCTCGACCGCCTGCCGCTGGAGATGTGGACGGACGAGGAGACGGTCGTCGTCGTCTGCCTTTGGCTCGTGTACTCCTCCGGCGGCCCGAACCGGGTCGAGAGCCTCAACGGCGTCCAGCTCACGCTGGAGAACGTCGCCGACAACTTCCGTGCCACGCGCGCCGTCTATCTGGAGGCCGACCCCGAACAGGTCATCGAAGCGCCGGCCGCCGACGGCCTGCCCCGCGTCGCGGACCTCGTGCGCCACGCCGCCCAGATCGCGGCCGCCCGGGCCACGCTGGTGGCCGCCCGGCGCATCCACTACGACATCAACGCCACCACCCGGCGCAAGTCGGAGCGGGCGCTGCCGCCCGCCGTGCGCCCCGGCCCGCAGGAGCTCGGCATCTGCGAGCGCCTGGCAGGGCTGGTTCCGGGCGCCGGGCGGGACTTCGCCTCCGTACTCGACGTGGTGGACACCGCGTGGATGCTGCGGCCGGCAGGCGGCTTCGCCACCGGGTTCGAGGCCCTGATCCACGCGACCGTGGCCGGCGCGGTCGAGGTCTTCGGTGCGGACTTCGCGATGAGCCGAGGCATCCGCTCCCTCCCCCGGCTGGTCGAGGCACTGGCCCGCGAGGACTGGGCGGAGATCGTCTCCTGGGAACTCCCCGACTTCTACTGCTGCGTGGTGCCCGGCGGGCGCGCCTTCGAACTGCACGGCGGTGACCGCGCCGAGGTGGCGGACTCGGCCTGGGCGATGTCCGCGCGGATGCAGTACAACACCTGGCACGTGATGCCGGGCAACCTGCCCAAGGACCCCGCGGTGCAGGCCCGGGACTTCCTCGCCCCGCACGTCCTGCCCGACCTGGCGGTCTTCTCCGATCTGCATCACCGGGGGCACGTCGCCAACCTCATCCGTTTCTCGGCGCGCAGCCCGGAGCCGGTGATGGTGGCCGGCTTCCCCTTCAAGAGCCTCACCGATCTGCGGGTCCTGCGCTGCACCGGTGAGCCGTTCGACCAGGCCGACCTCGTGGGCGTGACCCAGGTGGCACGGTTCTTGGCCCAGTTGTCCGAGCGGGCCGCCGAGGCCGCGGTCGCCGGCCACCCGGTCGAGGTGACCTCCTTCGACCACCGCTGGCACCGCGCCTCCATCATCGGCCCGGACGCCGCACCGGCACCCGCCACCGCCCCCTCACCCGCACCGGAGAGCCATGTCCACTGAGCCGCACACTCCCGCCCCCGACAGCCCCGTTGTCGTCTTCGTCAATCTGCGTCGTACGCCCCTGGAACACCGCGCCGCCCTCTACGCCGCCCACCGGCAGGGCTTCGGTGTGGCGCTGATCGCCGACGCCCCGCCCGCCGGCCTGCCCGCCGGGATCGTGCGCACGGTCCACCAGGTCGACACCTACGACGCCGCCGCGGTGGACGCCGCAGTGGCGGCCGTCGCCGCCGAGCACACCGTGGCGGGGGTCGTCACCTGGTCGGACCCCGCCGTGGAGACCGTCAGCCGGATCGCCGCGCAGCTCGGTCTGCCGGCGGCCTCGCCCGGCACCGCCCGGACAGCGCGGGACAAGTACCTGATGCGCCAGGCGCTGGCCGCCGTACGGCCCGACCTGTCCCCGCGCTTCGCCCGGGTCACGACCTGGGAGGAGACCGCGAAGGCGGCCGCGGAGATCGGCTACCCGCTCGTGCTGAAGCCCGCGACGGGCAACGGCAGCAAGGGCATCTACCAGGTGCACGGCGAGGACCAGCTGCGGCCCGCCTACGACCAGCTGGCCTCCTACGTACAGCCTTCGGTGGACCGGGTGTTCACCGGGCACGCGGGCGAGATCGTCATCGAGGAGTTCCTCGCGGGCACCGAGCACAGCATCGAGGGATGGGTGCACCGGGGCGAGGTGCACATCGCGGGGATCACCGACAAGGCCACCACCGAGCCCTACCGCCTGGAGGTGGGCCACCTCTTCCCGACACAGCTCCCCGCCTCGGCGGTGGCCGCGGTGCACGAGCTGACCCACGCGGTGGCCGAAGGCTTCGGGATGGACGACTGCACCTTCCACCTGGAGTGCATGGTCGGCCCCGACGGGAAGGCCCGCATGGTGGAGTGTGCCGCCCGGGTGGGCGGTGACTTCATCACCTCGCACCTGGTCGGACTCGCGACGGGCGTGTCCTTCTGCGAGAACACGGTGCGGGTCGCGACCGGGCAGGCACCGGTCGCGGCGACGCGGCCTCCGCTGTACGCCGGTCTGCGCAAGCTCCTCGCCCCCGCGGACGGCGTCCTGACGGCCGTCGACGGGGTGCTCGACGCGCTGCGCGTCCCGGGTGTCGAGCACCTCGCGATCGAACGCGGCCCGGGAGCCGCGGTCACGCTGCCGCCGGCCGACTACATGTCCTGCGTCGTCGGCGCGGTGATCGCCACCGGCGACAGCGCCGACGCGGTGCGCGCGGCTTTGGACGCGGCCGAGGCGGCGATCACGATCCGGGTCGGCGACGACGGCGCCCGGGGCGGTTCCACGGGCGAGGGCGAAGGCGACGGACATGGCGACCGCTGACACGGTCCTCGTCGTCGGCTGCGTCACCTCCACCCCGCACGGCCAGGACCAGCTGCGCCGGCTCGCCGAGCAGGCGCGGGCCCGTGGCCTGCGCCTGCTCGGCACCGACACGGCCGCCGCGCTGGAGTCCGGCCGGTGGCGCATGCCCACCGACGCCACGGCGGCCCTCGACCACGAGGACCCCGAGGCATGCCGGACCTTCGCCGCGGCACACCCCTCGGTCGCCGCCGTGGTGACCGTCAGGGAAGGCTGCGTACTCGCCGTGGCGGAGCTCGCGCGGGCACTCGGCCTTCCCGGCAACGACCCGGACGCGGTCCGGGTGATCCGCACGAAGGACGTCTGCCGGGGGGTGCTGCGCGACGCGGGCTTCACGCAGCCCTCGTTCGCCGTCGCGGCGGACGTCACCGAGGCCGCGGCCTTCCTGGCCTCCACCGAAGGCCCGTGGGTCGTCAAGCCGCGCGACGGGATGGGCAGCGTGGGCGTGGCGCTGGTGCGTGAGCCGGCCGGGCTGCCGGCCGCCGTCGCCGGCCTCCGGGCCCCGTTCCTCGTCGAGCAGTTCGTGACGGGTGCGGAGTACTCGGCCGAGGGTGTGATGGTCGGTGGCAAGCCGTGGATCCTCGCCCTGACCGCCAAGGAGACCGGGGCCGGTTTCGTGGAGACCGGCCACCGCACTCCGGCCGTCCTCGATCCGGCGACCGCCGCGGCGGCGCGTGCCGCGGTCGCCTCGGCGGTCCTCGCCGCCGGACTGAGCCACGGTGTGCTGCACGCCGAGTTCTGGGTGACGCCCGCCGGCTCCGTCGTGCTGGGCGAGATGCACGCCCGTCCCGGCGGCGACTTCATCCACGCGCTGGTCGAGGGGACCCTGCCCGGCTTCGAGCTGTACGGCACGCTCCTGGACGACCTGCTGGGCCGCGCGGTGGCCGAGCCGCCGGCGCCCGCCGGCGCGGCGGGCGCCGACTTCCTCGTCCCTGGGGCCCGGACGCGTCGAGACGATCGAGGGCTGGGACCGGATCGCCTCGGACCCGGCGCTCCTCACCGCCCACCTGTCGGTGCGCGAGGGCGATGTCCTCGGGGAGATCGGCAGCTCCGCGGACCGGCACGGCCTCCTGGTCTGTGTCGGCCGGGACGGGGCGTCGGTGGACGAGACGCTCCGGGCGGCGCGCGGCCGGCTGCGGGTCGGGCTCGCGCCCGGTGCCGGTGCCGCCACCGGCACCGGCACCGCTCAGGACGCGGAGGCGTCCTCATGACGTTGCGCGCGGACGCCCCGGCGCGGCCCGCGCCGGGCCGCTCCCCGGTCCGTCGTGTGCTGAGCGCCATCACCCTCGACTACCTGCTCTCCCACCTCGGTTACTTCGCCCTGCTGCCGGTGCTGCCGCTGCTCGTGCCCCGGCTGGACCCCGGTGCCGGGGCCTGGTCGGTGGGGTTCGCGCTGCTCGCCCTGACGTTCGCCGTACGCGGCGGGTCGCTGTTCTGCGGCGGGGTGCTGCACCGGGCGCCGGTCCGCGGGGCCATGGTGACGGGTCTGCTGCTCGCGGCCGCCGGGTTCGGCGCGCTGCCGCTGGTGCCCGGGGTCTGGGCGATCGTGGCGTGCCTGGTCGTGGCGGGTTTCGGCATCAGCGTGAACGCGCTGACGGCACGGGCCTACGTGGCCGTGTCGCTCCCCGGCGCCGCGGACCGCTCGACGGTGTTCTCCGCCATCCAGGTGGCCGTGAACGTCTCCGCAGCCCTCGGCCCGGTGATCGCCAACCTGCTGTTCGGCAGCTCCCGTCACGGTGTGCTGCTCGGCCTCGTGGGCGCCCTGTACGCGGTGGCGGCCGTCGCCGTCACCCTCACCGTGCCGAGCGGCCTGCGGCTGTCGGACGGTGACGCCCGGCCCCCGCTGCGGCTCGGTCTGCTCAAAGCCGTCGTCACCGACCCGGCCATCCGCCGGGTGTCCCTGCTCGCCGGTGTCGGAAGCCTGCTCTACGCCCAGTTCTTCTCCGCACTGGCTCTCCAGATCGCCGGCCTGACACAGAGCACGGCGCTCCGGTCGGGCTTCTTCACACTCAACGCCGTCCTGGTCGTCGCGCTCCAGATCCCGGTCACGCTCTGGATGAACCGGGGCCTGGAACACCACGCCGGACCGGTGCGCTACCTGCGGATCGGGCTGGTCGTCTTCGCGGTGGCCTTCGCGCTGCTCGGCGCGGACAGCACGGGCCTGATCACGGTCTTCGTGGCACTCGCCGTCTTCTCCCTCGCCGAGACGGTGTTCACCCCCACGGTCAGCACCGCCTTCGCCGGGCTGGACGGGGACCGGCCGA
Source organism: Streptomyces sp. B1I3 (assembly GCF_030816615.1). Lineage (NCBI taxonomy): Bacteria > Bacillati > Actinomycetota > Actinomycetes > Kitasatosporales > Streptomycetaceae > Streptomyces > Streptomyces sp. B1I3. Next base: position 4,494,163 of record NZ_JAUSYD010000001.1, on the reverse strand, counting down.
TCGTCGAGGTGTTCAACCTGCGCCAGGTCGCCACCGCGGGCGGTGAGTCCCTCGGCTCCTTCGCCGGCGGCACGCTCTTCCTGCTGGCCTCCGCGCACGGCCTGCTCGCCTGGTACTGGAGCGCGCTCGCCGCCGTGGGCCTGCTGACAGCCGCCCTCGTCCGCGTCCCCCACACGCCCACCGGCCCGGCCCGCGACCCCCACACACCCACCGGCCCCGCCCGTGCACCGCGCACGCCGGCCGACCCCGTCCGTACCGGCCCGGAAGGAGAGCGCTGACATGCGCCTCATGCTCATCGGATACAACGACGGGGTCCTCACGGCGCTGGACGGCAGCCGTCCCGCCGGAAGTGTCGTCGTCCTGGAGGAAGCCGATCTCTGGAAGGCCAAGGGCCTCGCGACCCGGGCCGAGCGGCACCCCTGTCTCGGCGAGGTCCGGTTCGGCCGCTACCAGCAGGACGAACAGTTCCTGGAGGTCGTCCGGGACGTCGTGCGGGAGAGCGGGCCGCTCGACGCGGTGCTGGCCGGCCTCGAGTACGCCGTGGTCGCCGCCGCCCGCGCCGCCGAGGAGCTCGGGCTGCCGGGCCCGGGCACCAAGGCCGCCACCGTCCTGCGCGACAAACTGCTGCTCCGCGAGACCGTGCGTGCGGCCGGCCTGCCGGGGCCCGGCTTCCGGGAGGTGCGCTCCGCCGCGGACATCGCCGCGTTCTCGCGCGGCGGCGCGTGTGTGGTGAAGCCGGCGGGCCGCCAGGCCAGTCTCGGCGTCCTGCTGCTCGACGCGGGCGCCGACCCGGACGCGGCCTGGCGCTACTGCACCGGTGCCGACGAGGGCCGCCAGCTCGCCGACCGGCCGATGAACTGGCGCTATCTCGTCGAGGAACGGCTGTACGGCCCCGAGTACTCGACCGAGGCACTGGTGCGTGACGGCGCCGTCGTGTTCTGCAACGTCACCCGCAAGTACACCCTCGACGGTCCGGTACCGGTCGAGACCGGACACACCGTGCACCTGCAGGACCCGCTGTGGGAGCGGGAACTGGCACGGCTGGTGGACGCCGTCGGGTACGGCAGCGGCATCCTGCACGCCGAGTGGGTGCTGACCGGCGACGGGCCCCGGCTCATCGAGTGCGCGGGGCGGCCGCCGGGTGACCGGATCATGGACCTCGTCGACCTGGCGTACGACACCGACTTCCACGACCGGTGGGTCGCGACGCTGCTGGGCGAGGAGACCGGTGAGCCGCCGGCCCCGGTACGCGCGTCCGCCATCAGCTTCCTGACCGCTCCGCGGCCCGGCACCATCGCCGCGATCGGCGACGTCGACGCCGTGCGCGCCCTGCCCGGTGTCGTCCGGGTCGATCTGACGCGTGGCCCCGGTGACACCGTGAACGACGTGCGTTCGTCCTGGGACCGGCTCGGTTCGGTGATCACCACGGGCACCGACGCGGCCGGCGCCGAACGCGTCGCCCGGGAGGCCGCCGGCCTTCTCACCGTCACCCTGACCGATCCGGAGCCCGCCGCGCATGCGAACTGACTCCTTCGAGGTGTGCGTCGTCGGCGCCGGCCCCCGCGGGCTGTCCTTCCTGGAGCGGCTCTGCGCGAACGTCCGCGCGCACCGGCCGGACGCACCGGTCACCGTCCACATGGTCGACCCCGACCGGCCGGGTGCGGGGCGGATGTGGCGCACCGACCAGTCACCGCTGCTGCTGACACACTCCGCGGCCACCCGGACCACCCTGTTCGCCGAGGACGGCGTCCGGATGGACGGACCGCGGGAGCCGGGGCCCACGCTGTACGAGTGGGCCCGCTTCCTGACACTGATGGGCCCCCTGGAGCACGCCCCGGAGTACGACGCCGCCACTCTCGCCCAGGCCCGTGGCCTCCGGCCCGGCAGGTACGCGCCCCGCGCGCTGTACGGGCACTACCTGGAGTGGGCCTTCGCCCGCGTCGTGCGCCGGGCCCCTGCCGGGGTGACCGTGCGGGTGCACCGCTCGCGCGCCGTCGCGCTGGACGACTCCGCCGGGTCCCCGCACCAGGAGGTCCTGCTGGAGGACGGGACCCTGCTCGGCGGCCTGCACACCGTGGTGCTGACGCAGGATCACCTGCCGGCCCGCATGTCGGCGGCCGAGGAGGAACTGGCCGTCCACGCGGTGGACCGCGGCCTGACCTACGTACCTCCGGCCAACCCGGCCGACCTCGACCTCAGCCGGCTCGCCGGCCCCGGTCAGACCGTCCTGCTGCGCGGGCTCGGACACGCCTTCCTCGACCACCTGACCCTGCTCACCGAGGGCCGCGGAGGGACGTACGAGCGGACCGGGCGCGGGCTGGTCTACCGCCCCGGTGGCCGTGAACCGGTGCTGTACGCGGGTTCACGGTGCGGCGTGCCGCACCGTGCGCACGGCGGGCACGGACAGGGCCCGGACGGTCACCGCCCCTGCCGCACGGGGGAGTTCACCGGGCCGCGGGACTTCACGCGGTGGCTGCTCGGACACCTGCGGGACGGTGTGCGCAGCACGCTGCCCCGCAGTGCCGGCGGGGCGTCCGATGCGGCACACCGCCGCTCCGAGCCGGTCCATGCGCATCCGTCCCCGGACCCACCCGTACACCGCGTCGAGCAGATGATCGCGCTGATCGAGGCCGGGGTCCTGCACGTCACCGGCCCGGGCACGCGCGTCACCACGGGGCCTGACTGCTTCGTGCTGGAGTCCGCCGTGCCCGGTGCGCGGACGGCCGGCCGGGTGCTCATCGAGGCGCGGCACCCCGACCCGGACCTGCGGCGCACCGCCGACCCGCTGCTGCGCCGCCTGCTGGACACCGGCCGGTGCCGCCCCCTGCGCGTGGCGTCCGCCGACGGCTCCTCCCACGAGACGGGGAGCCTCGACGTCACGGACCCGCCGTCCCGCCCGGTGGACGCGGCGGGCCGACCGCACCCGCGCCGCTTCGTCCACCGGGGCGCGGGCATCCGGCCGGGCACCGACCTGGTGACGCCGCGCGACTGGGACGTGGTCGCCCGCGCCGTGCTGGACCTGTGCCCGGACCCGGGTGCGAGGGCGGCCGCCGCCCCGTCGTGTCTGGCGGGGGTCGAGTCATGACATCCGTACCCGTGCCGAAGGAAGAGGAGTTGCGATGAGTGCCCCCGCCCTGCCCGCCCCGACCGGCGGAGGAGCCGGTGCCGCCGAGGCGGGGAGCGCCCCCGATCCCCGTGAGTCCATGAGGGTCCTGCCGCGCTTCACCCAGTACCCGCTGACGCTGCTGACCGGCAAACCCCTCAAGGGGCAGGCTCCGCCGCACCGATGGACCCCCGGCTTCCACCTCGGGGCCGCCGCACTGTCGATGGTGTCGGGATCCGCCGTCTCCGCGGTGGGCTGGGCACTGTCCGGCGCCTGGCTGCTGCTGCTCCTGCCCGGCTGGGCGGTGACCCTGCACGGCATGCGCAACCTGCGGATGATGGTCTACCACCAGTGTTCGCACCGGAACATGTTCCGCCGCCGCACGCTGGACGCGGCGATCGGACGTGCCGTCTCCGGCCTGCTGATCATCCAGCACTTCTCGCGCTACAGCGAGGAGCACGTCAGCGACCACCACGCCGCCCACCACATGACACTGCGCGACCCCACCGTGCAGGCCTTCCTGATCAGCCTCGACCTGCACCCGGGGATGACCCGCTCGCGGATGTGGCAGCGGATCCTGGCCAAGCTCTTCTCACCGGTCTTCCACGCCACCTTCGCCGTCGCCCGCGTCCGTTCCTTCTGGCACGGCTCGTCGCGGAGCGAGCGGCTCACCGCCCTCGCCCTGTACGGCGGCGGCGGTGCGGCCGGCGTCGTGACCGGGACCTGGCCGGCCCTGCTGGCCGTCTGGTTCGTCCCGCTGGTGCCGCTGTTCCAGATCAGCAACACGCTGCGGCTGTGCGTGAAGCACACCTTCCCCGACCCCGACCTGACCGAGCGCCGCGGCAAGGCGTACTTCGGCTCGCTCACCAACGCCATATTCATCGGTGAGGCCGTCCCGGCCGCCGGCCTGCCGCCGGTGCGGCGCGCCGCCGCCTGGCTGCGCTGGACCCTTCGCCTGGTCTGTGTGCACTTCCCGGCCCGCTATCTGGTCCTCACGGGCGACACCGTGGTGCACGACTTCCACCACCGCCACCCTGCCACCCGGGAGTGGGCCGACTACCTCTTCGCCCGTCAGGCCGACGAGGACCGCGGCAGCCCGGGGTGGCCCCCGTACCACCACGCGTGGGGCTTCGTGCCCGCCGTCAACCTGGTCCTGGACTCGCTGTCCGCGGCGGACGCCACCGAGTTCGACGTACGGCGGGTGCGGGACGTCAGCAGGCGTGAGCTGTTCGCGGCTTTCGACGACTGACGAATCCAGACCTCACCGTCCCGCCCTTCGACCGGAGTTCAGCATGCAGAGTCGCACCGTGATCCTTGGCGTCGCCGCGAGCGACAGCCATGCGGTGGCCAACCAGCTCATCGCCCACACCCTGAGGGCCCGAGGCTTCGAGGTGATCAATCTGGGCACCTGTACGACCGTCGAGGAGTTCGCCACCGCCCACCAGGCCCATCCGCACGCCGAGGCCGTCCTGATCGGCAGCCTCAACGGCCATGCCTTCGAGGACCTCTGCGACCTTCCCGCGTTCCGTGCCCGGGGGCTGCTGCGCTGCCCGGTGATCGTGGGAGGCAACCTCTCGGTGGGCAGCCACAAGCACTCCGCCGACCTCGACCGGCTGTACGCCCTGGGCGTCCACCGGGTCCTCACCGACGCCGACGACCTGCCCGCGGTGCTCGACGAGGCGGCGCGCCGGCGCGCCGGCGAAGCGCCGGCCCCCGACACGTGGGCTGCCGCATCGTCCCCCGTCGCCGCCGGGCCGGCCGGTGCCGCATGATCGACGCTCCCCGGGCCACCGCGCTGCCCACCCCGGCCCAGTCGGCCGCGTACGTCGCCGAGCTGGGCAAACCGACCGCCGCCGAGGTCCTGCGCGACGCACGCGCCGCCGGGCACCTGGCCCTGCAGCCCCGCTGCGGTGTCGGTTCGCACCGCCAGATGACCACCCTGCTCCAGGACATCGAGCGCCACGCGGCACCGGACGTCCTGTCGGTGACCATCGACGCCCACACCCGGCTGGGCCGCTTCGGCCACGCCAGGACGGTCCTGGACCGCAACCCCGCCGACCTCAACGGCTATCCGCTGGTCGCCCACGGGTGGCGGCGCGGCCGCGAGCTCAACGAGGCGGTGCGGGCCCCGCTGGAGATCCGGCACGGGTCACCGGACGCCCGCGTGCTGTTCGGGACGGCGGTCGCCTCCGGCATCACGTCCTTCGAGGGCGGCGGCATCTCGTACAACCTGCCCTACTCCAAGGACGTACCGCTGGAGCGCTCACTCGCCGCCTGGCGCACGGTGGACGCCGCCTGCGGGAAACTGGCCGACCACGGGCTGGTCATCGACCGGGAGCTCTTCGGCACGCTCACCGCGGTGCTGATGCCGCCCTCCGTCAGCCTGGCGGTCAGCGTCCTGGAGGCCGTCGCCGCCGCCCGCGAGGGTGTCCGCTGCATCTCCGTCGCGTACCCCCAGGGCGGCCACACGGAGCAGGACGTGGCGGCCCTGCGCGCCGTCCCCCTGCTGGCGGAGCGCTACCTGCCGGCCGGCGTCGAGGTCCACGCCGTCCTGCACGAGTTCATGGGCGTCTTCCCGCGGGAGCGCGCCCATGCCGAGGACCTGATCCTCTACGGGGCCCTGGTCGCCAGGCACGGGGGCGCGACGAAGCTGATCACCAAGACGTACCAGGAGGCGTACGGCATCCCGGACACGCGGGCCATCGTCGACGGCCTGCACCTCGCGGCACGGGCCAACTCCCCCCTCCTCGGGGCCATGACGCCGGACGAGGGGCGCGTGGCGGAGGAGCTGGAGTGGGTCGTGCGGGAGGTGGACGAGCTGGTGGCACCGGTCCTGGCGGCCGAACCGGCGCACGGCGGGCTCCACGCGGCCATCGCCGCGGCCTTCGCGCACGGCACCCTGGACATCCCGTTCAGCGCCAGTCGGCACGCGCGGTCGGAGCTGATCCCGGGCCGCGCGGACGACGGTGCGGTCCGCATCCTGGAGCCGGGGTCGCTCCCCCTGTCACCCGCTTCGCGCGAGCGGCACCGTGCGGCCCTGAAGGGCCGGCCGACGGATCTGTACACCGTGCTGACACGGGACATCAACTACTTCCCGCTGCTGTTCGGTGAGGACATCCGCCGCGGCCCCGCGGCGCCACCGGTTCACGCGGAGGGTTCGGCCAGCAGTCCGTACTTGTGAATGAGGAACCCGGCCTGGAAGCGGCTGCGCGCGCCGAGGCTGTCGAGGATGCGTGAGACGCGGCGCTGGCAGGTGCGCAGCGACACCCCGAGACGGCGGGCGATCGCCGCGTCGTCCATGCCGCTGGCCAGCAGCCGCAGCAGTGCCTTGTCCACGTCCTCCGAGACCGACTCGATGTGCTCGCGGCGTACGTCCACCTCGAACGGCTCCGCGTTGAACCACACGTGCTCGAAGGCCTGCACGGCGAAGTCGACCACGCTGGGCTCCTCGACGACGACGGCACCGAGGCTGTTGCCGGCCTGGGAGATCACCGCGACCCGGCGGTCGAAGACGATGAGCCGCATGAACTCGGCCGACGTCGTCCGCACCTCGCCGCCCTGCAGCGTGATCCGCTCCACGTAGGCGGCCGTCGGCGGGCTGAAGCGCGCGCTGTGCTGGTAGAGCGTGCGCATCCGCACACCGGAGCACAGCATGTTCTCGTCGCGCTCGACGGCCTCCTCGAGCACCTCGGTCCTGCGTCCGCCGCCGGGTTGCGCGGTCAGGACCTCGTCGCGGCAGTTCGCGGCGTGCTCGGCCAGGACGTTGCGTACGTCCTGCAGCCTGCCCAGCACCTGGACGCCCTTCATCCGCTGCCGCCAGGCCGAGCTGTCGTGGTACACGGGGACCAGGCTCTCCAGGTCCCGCCGTGCGTGTGCGATGAGCTCGGTCCGCCTGCGCAGCTCGGTCTCCAGAGGCAGCAGGGTCACCAGCGCCGCCGACTCCGGGCCGACGGGCGAGTAGAGGGGGCAGCCCACGTCCTCCTGGTGGACCAGCCCGAGTTCGCTCAGCCGCTCCAGGGACTCGGCGGCCTCCTGCACGGTGATTCCGAGCGCCTCGGACAGCGACGGCAGGTCGACGGCCGCGCCGTCGAGAACACAGCCGTATACACCGGAGTCCATGGATTTGAGCCGCAGATCGGCCAGTTTGTCCCATACCAAGCGGCCCACGTCGTTCACGCCCCCGTCATGCCCCCGTCGTACGAACCGAAGGACGGCGCCATTGCCGATGCCCGGCGGGAACGCTAACAGGGCACGCCGGAGCCCCGCCAGACCGTGCCCACCAGGTGAAATCCCAAGGAATGTCAAAGTCCGGCCATGGCGGGAAAGTTGCGTCACGAGGCCGCCGCCCGGTCTCAGCCCGGGTCCGCTCCGGGCGTGCTCTGCGCCGGCGTTCGTGTCGGCCATGTGTCGCAGCGCTCGGGTGCCGGCGCGCCGTCCGTCCCGCGCAATCTCACCGTGACCCGGCCGTCGGCGTCCTCCGCGTACGCGACCGTGCACACGAGCTGACGCCTGGCCGGCCCGGTCAGGCCTGCGATCGGGCCGGGTACGACGACGTCGGCCGTGCCCCCGCCCCCCGAGACGCGGATCCGGGCGGCCACGGCGGACAGGGACGGATCGTTGCGCAGGCCGGCCCGGCGCTCCGCCTCCTGCGGGCCCGCCGCCAGCGCGGCTAGGGTCTTCCCGGTCGGCTGCCGGGCGTCGGGGTCCGCGGGGTCCACCGAGCCGCTGCCGCCGGTGCCGATGGTGTACTCCCCACCGAAGCCCGCCGCGGCGCCGTCGCCCACGGTCCGCGGGACCGGGACCAAGGCACCGTCCGGGGAAAGGAAGAAGAGCAGCATGCGGTCCTGTCGCGCCGGGAGCACGTCGATGGCCGCCGGCCCGCTCGTCCCGATCACATCCGTCTCCTGGATACCGCACGCGGCGAGTGGCAGCAGGGCGGCGAGCACGGCGGCCGGACGCAGACGCGGCCTCACCCGGTCTCCTCCCGCTCCGCTGCGAGCGGCGTGCGCAGCGGTATCTCGACCGTGAGGACCGCGCCGCCCTCCGGCCCGTTACCGGCCCGGACGGTGCCTCCGTGCAGCCGCACGTTCTCCCGCGTGATCGCGAGTCCTAGGCCGCTGCCCGCCGAACGGCTACGGGCCGCGTCGGCCTTGTAGAACCGGTCGAAGATGTGCGGCAGCACCTCGGGCCGGATGCCGGGACCGCTGTCGGTGACCTCGGTGACCAGGACGTCCGACCCGTCCGCGGCCGTCCCCGTGTCCATCCGTACGGTGACGGGCTCGCAGCCGTGCCGCAGCGCGTTGCCGACAAGGTTGGCGACGACGACGTCGAAACGGCGCGGGTCCAGGCGGACCCGGACACCCTCGCGCAGTTCGGTGCGCACTCGGTCGTGCCAGTGCCGGTGGTGGAGGGACTTGCGGATGGTCTCCGCGACGTCGATCTCGTCGGTGTTCAGCTCGGCCGCCCGGGCGTCGAAGCGGGAGATCTCCATCAGGTCCTCCACGAGCACGGCCAGCTTGCCGGTCTCCGCGCTGATCAGCCGGACCGCCCGCGCGGTGTCGGGGTTCAGGCCGTCCGCGTCCTCGTCGAGCACCTCGGTGACGGCGAGCATTCCGGCGAGTGGGGTACGCAGTTCGTGTGCGACGTCGGAAGCGAACCGCCGGGCGCGGGCCTCGGCCTGCTGGAGTTCGTCGACGGAGCGTTCCAGCTCACCGGCGGACTCGTTGAACGTGGAGGCCAGGTCCGCGAGTTCGTCGCTCCCTCTGACCCGGATACGGGTGTCGAGCCGGCCGCTGCCCATGGAGCGGGCGGCCCTGTTCAGTTCCCGGACGGGACGCAGTACGCTGCGCGCCGCGATCAGGGCGGGGACGAGGGCGATGGCGAGACCGGGCAGCGCGCCGTCGCGCGCCGCGGTGAGCAGGGCGTCGACATCGTTCCGTTCTTCCGTCATCGGCATCACGGCGTAGACGACGAGTCCGGTGCGCAGGGTGCTGCCGCTCGTGCTGCTCCTGGTGACGACGGCCAGTCCGAGGGTGAGGTAGGGGACGCCGTTCTTGACGACCCGCTGGAAAGCCCCGTTCGGCGTGGTGAGGGTGGCGCGTCGCAGTTCCGGCGTGACCACCGACGAGGTGGGGCTGGTACCTGAGGAGACCCGCAGCGACCCGTACTCGGCGAAGACGATCCACGGGTGGGGCTTCGCCTTGCTCGCGATGCCGAGGAGTGACTCCCGGAGCATGGCGGGGTCCACGGGGAGCGAGAGGCCCAGGGTCTCGGCCTGCTCGCGGAAGGACGTCACCGCGGTGTCCTGGGAGCTGGCGAGGACGGCGTTGCGCGCCTCGCGGTAGGTGAGCGCCGCGGTCGTCCCGGAGCTGATGGCGGCGACCAGCAGGAACGCGAGGACGAGGCGCGTCCGCAGTCCGAAGGGCGCCCTCCGGCGGGACCGGGCGGTGCGTGGAGCACGGGCCGCGGCGCGGGAGGGGCGGGCGCCGGTGACGGTCACAGCGGTCCGAAGCGGTAGCCGAAGCCCCGCAGGGTCTGTATGTAGCGCGGGGCGCCCGGGGTGTCCTCGATCTTGTTGCGCAGCCGACGTACACAGGCGTCCACGAGGCGCGCGTCACCGTGATAGCTGTGCTCCCACACGTGCTCCAGCAGTTGCTGACGGCTGAACACCTGCTCGGGCGCGGCCGACAGGTGCAGGAGGAGCTTCATCTCCGAGGGGGCGAGCGGGACGCGGTCCCCCTTCTTCGTGACGGTGAGCCCGGCCCGGTCGACAGCGAGGTCTCCGTGGAACTCCACGGCGGGCCGTCCGCCGCCGGGGTCCTCGATCCTGCGCAGCACGGCACGGATGCGGGCCTCGATGACCTCGGTGCGGGCGGGCTTGACGATGTAGTCGTCGGCACCGGCCTCCAGACCGATGACGACGTCGAAGTCGTCGCCGCGGGCGGTGAGCATGATGATCGGCAGCTGGCTGTCCTCCCGCACCCGGCGGCAGACCTGCACCCCGTTCATGCCCGGGAGCATCAGGTCGAGCAGGAGCAGGTCGGGCCGGAACTCACCGAGCGCCGCGAGCCCGGCCTCGCCGGTGGCGGCGGTCCGCACCTCGTGGCCGCGGCGGCGCAGTCCGAGCTCGACCCCTTCGCGTACGGAGGGGTCGTCTTCGATGAGGAGCACGCGTGGCATGGGCGAGGTTTCCCTGGGAGCCGGAGACGGGTGGTGGTGCGGCCGGTCACGGCCTGCGGCGGAGACGGGTGGCCGCGCCCGTGACGAGCGCGGTGATCTCGGTCAGCCGCAGTGGGCGGGCCAGCAGGAGGAAGACGGCGGCGATGGCGAGCGCCCCCGCCCCGGTGGCCGCGGCCGCCCCGCCGGGGGCCGCCCAGCGCGCGGTGACGTACCCGAGCAGCGTCGCGGGCACGGCGGCTGCGAGCAGCCGGGCCTGTGCGGCGACGGTGGCGGACCGCCATGGCGCGGGCGCCCGCCTGTCCGCCGCGGCGAGGCGGCGGTTCAGTACGAGGGCGGCGGCGGCCCAGCCCGCGAACAGCGCCAGCGAGTAGGCCCCGGCGATGCCGGTCACCGCCCAGCGTGCCGGGAGCAGCGCGTACGCGGTGACGGAGAGGGCCGCGTTGAGGCCGGCGATCACCAGGTTGAGGAGGAAGGGGGTGCGCGTGTCGGACAGGGCGTAGAACGTGCGGGAGAGGACGTACTGGCCCGAGAAGGCGATCAGCCCGGGCGCGAACGCCATCAGCGTGCCCGCCATGACGGCGACGTCCCCCGCGTCCGCCTCGCCGTACCCGAAGACGAGCGCCGTCGCGGGCTGGGCCAGGGCGAACAGCGCGCACGCGGCGGGGACGACGGCCGCCGCACTGGTGCGCAGGGCGTACGAGAGGTCGCGCCGTAGCCCCGCCGTGTCGCCGTCGGCGGCGGCCGCGCTCATCCGGGGCATCAGTGCGGTCACCAGCGACACCGTGACGATGCCGTGCGGCACGGCCCACAGCAGATAGGCGTTGTTGTACGCGCTGAAGCCGGCACCGCCGTCGATGCCGTCCGCCTGCGCGCTCAGGCCCGCCGCCGTGGCCAGCCTGGTCGTGACCCAGTACGCCGCCTGGTTGGTGAGCACCAGGAGCACCAGCCAGCCGGCGGACCGCAGCGGGCGGGTGAGCCCGCTGCCGCGCCAGTCGAAGCGGGGCCGGAAGCGGAAGCGGGCCGCGCGCAGGACGGGCACCAGGGCCAGGGCCTGTACGGCGATGCCCGCGGTGGTGCCCCAGCCGAGCAGCGCGGTCTCGGCCGCGGTGAGCGACCCGCCGTCGCCCGTGGCGAGGTAGAGGCAGAAGACGGCGATGACGACGACGTTGTTGAGGACCGGCGTCCACATCATCGCGCCGAACCGGCCGCGTGCGTTCAGCACTTGGCCGAGCAGGGTGAACACCCCGAGGAAGAGGATCTGCGGCAGGCAGTAGCGCGCGAAGGCGACCGTCATGGTGGCCTGCGCGCCCGTGTAGTCGGTGTACGCGCCGACGATCGCGGGCGCGCCCCACACCGCCGCCGCAGTGATCACCAGCAGGGCGAGGACGCAGACGGTGAGCAGCCGGTCGGTGTACGCGGCCCCACCGTCCTCGTGCTGTCCGGCGGCCTTGACGAGTTCGGGCACGAAGACGGCGTTGAGGGCACCACCGAGGAGCAGCATGTAGACGATGGTGGGGACGGAGTTTCCGACGGCGTACCCGTCGGCGGCCGGCCCGAGTCCGAGTGCGGCGGCGACCACGGCGGACCGCACGAAGCCGGTCGCCCGGGAGACGACCGACCCGGCGGCCATGATCGCGCCGCTGCGCAGGACGGACGGCGTCCGGGACGGCGCGGGCCCGCCGGAGGCCTGTGCCGTGGTGGCCGGCGCGCTCACCGGCGCGCCATGTACGCCTGGAACGCGCGGTGGAGCGCGTGGTTGGCCGTGCCGTCCAACGGTCTCTCCCATTCCCCCAGCGTCTCGACCACCTCGCCTCCGGTGCCGAGCTTCCAGCGCAGCAACCCGTGGGAACGGTCGTCGGGATCGAGCGTCGAGGGTACCCCGCGCATGTCGTAGACGTCGGCGCCCAGGGCCTGGGCGGCGAGCAGCATGCGCCACTGCAGCAGGTTGGAGGGGCGCACCTCGCGACGGTGGCCGGCCGAGGCGCCCGTCTGGTACCAGACCCGGCGGCCCACGTGGACCATGGTGTGCGCGGCGAGTGTCTCGCCCTCGTGCCTGGCCAGGTAGAGCTTCATCCGGCCGGGTTCCTCGGCGTTGAGCGCCGCGTACTGGCGCTCGTAGTACTCCAGCGACCTGCCGAGCCGGAAGCCGTCGCGCTCCTCGGTGATCCGCAGCAGGCGGTAGAACTCGGGCAGGTCCGCCGCACCGCCGACCACCACCTCGACCCCCGACTTCTCGGCCCGGCGGACGTTGCGCCGCCACTCCTGGTTGAGCCCGGACCACAGGTCCTGCGGTCCGCGCCCGGCGAGCGGCACCTGGAAGACGTGGCGGGGCTGCGCGTCCCCGTCCTCCTCGCCGCCGCACCGCTGCCACCCCCGGGCGCGCAGCCGGTCGGCGACCGCCGTGCCCAGCGGGTCGACCTGGCTCGCCAGGACGTCCCCGAGCCGGCGGCCGGGCCCCGTCGCCGACTTGAGCCGCGCGGCGCTCCACCGTCGGTACGCGGGCGAGGGCCCGATCCGTACGGCGAACGCCCCCGCCGCCCGCAGGTACCGCAGCAACGGGCGGAGCCAGTCGTCGATGCCGGGGTCCGCCCAGTCGGCGACCGGCCCCTCCGGCAGGTAGGCGAAGTACTTACGGGTGCCCGGCAGTTGGCGCAGCAGGACGAGCGCGGCGCCGGACAGCCTGCCGGACTCCGGTTCGGGCCCCCAGCCCAGGAGCTGTGAGCGCCAGCCGTCCTTCACCTGCGCCCAGGACGGGCACTGGAGGAAACCGGGGCCCAGCTCTTGCCCCTCGCCGGATGCCAGGAACGCGCGGTAGGCGGCGGGGGTGACTGGCCCCAGCGGTATCTCATGGCCGCGGTCGGCCGTCACGAGCAGCGCTGACACGGGTGAGCCTCTCTCTGGGCGGAATACGCCGATGCTCACAGCCGTCCGTGACCGCCCGGCGCGCCGTATGTGACCGGACGGCGACCGTTTCCCTGCAGTCGCCGTCACATGGCCGCATCCCCGCTCACCTGCGGTTCCTCCGCCCTACAGTCGCCGTGTCCCCACCCATCGACCATGGACGGAGGCTCCGTTGAGCCACATACGGGTGCGCGTCGCGGTGATGGCGGTGCTGCTGGCACCGCTCGCCGCCTGTTCGGCGGGATCCGGATCCGACGCCTCGGACCGGAGTGCCGGCCACGGCGGGCCGGAGACGGCACGGGGCCTGCCCACGGCCGTGACCGTGGTGCCGGAGGGCCGGGGGATCAGAGCGGGCGGGACGGTGAAGGTCACCGCGGCCGGCGGCACGCTCACCTCGGTGACCGTCACCGACGCCGAAGGACGCACGCTGGGCGGCACGGTCTCCGCGGACCGGACCGGCTGGGTGTCCCTGCGCAAGGCGGCGCCCGGCGCCTCGTACACGGTGACCGCCACGACCGCGGCGAAGGCCGGTACGAAGCACACGACCACCTCCACGTTCACCACGGCCGAGGCCGACAGGGTCAACAAGGTGGACTGGCGGCCCGGCGCGGGCTCGACCGTCGGCGTCGCGCAGCCGGTCTCCCTCGTCTTCGACCGTCCGGTCACCGACAAGGCCGCGGTCGAGAGGCAGCTGAAGATCACCACGTCGGTCCCGACCGAGGGCTCCTGGGGCTGGCTGAAGGACTGGTCCGGCCAGGACCGGGTCGACTGGCGGCCGAAGGAGTACTGGAAGCCGGGTACGAAGGTCACCCTCGACGCCGAGCTGAACGGCACCGACTCCGGCGGCGGCGGCTGGTTCGTCCGTGACTACTCGACCACGTTCACCGTCGGCGCGAGCCAGGTCGCCGAGGTCGACCTCGACCGCAAGCTGCTGACCTTCGCACGGGACGGCAGGACGGTCCGCACGATCCCGGTCTCCGGCGGCACACCCGGCGGCGACAAGCGTTCCTGGCGGGGCACCGCGGTGCTGATGGCCAAGGAGGGAACGGTCAACATGAACTCGGAGACAGTCGGACTGGGTGACACCTACGACAAGATGGTCGACCGCTCGATGCGGCTCACCTGGTCCGGCATGTACGCGCACGCCGCACCGTGGAACGACCGGTGGTTCGGCAGGGCCAACATGAGCTCCGGCTGCATCGGCATGAGCGACGCCGACGCCGCCTGGTTCTACGGCCAGGTCCGCCCCGGCGACCCGTTCGAGATCACGGGCCGCGACACCAAGGGCACGGTCGCGCCGGGCAACGGCTTCGGCGACTGGAACGTGCCGTGGGACCAGTGGCAGGCGACGAGCGCCCTGCGCTGACCGCCCGTCGGCCCGGGGCACGAGCGCCCTGCGCCGACCGCCCGTCCGGGCCGCGAGCGCCCCGCCGGTGCCGACGTCGGGACGCGCCTACGCGAGCGGTGGACACCTGCTGTGGATCGGCGAACGAACCCGCGCACTCGACGGCGTCCACGTGGAGTTCTTCTCCGGGATCAGCAATCCGCTCGCGGTGGAGCTGGGTCCGGACGCCACACCGACGACGTGCTCGGGCTGATCGACCGGCTCGGTCCCGACCGGGAGCCCGGCCGGCTCATCTTCGTGGTGCGCGCCGGGGCCGGCCGGGTGCGCGAGGTGCTGCCCGCCCTCGTGGAGAAGGTCAACGCGGAGGGTGCCCAGGTGGGATGGGTCAGCGATCCCATGCACGGCAACACGACGACCGCGCCGGGCGGACACAGGACCCGCCACCCGGACGACGTGCTGGACGAGGTGCGCGGCTTCGCGGAGGTGCACCGCGCCCTGGGCACCCACCCCGGCGGCATCCATGTCGAGCTCACCGGGGACGACGTCACCGAGTGCCTCGGCGGCAGCGACCCGCTGCCGCCGAGGAGCTCTCCCGCCGCTACGAGACGGCGTGCGACCCGCGCCTCAACCGCTCACAGGCCCTCGATCTGGCCTTCCGGCTGGCCGAGCCGGCCCGGGAGTGGTGACCGGACGGTCCAGCAGTACCTCGCCGACGATCCCGAAGGGTGGCTCGTCGGCGAGGTAGAAGTGCTCGCCCGGCAGCACGTGGAAGCGGAACGGGCCACCGGTGACCGTCTCCCAGGCGGCCGCCTCCTCCCGCGGCACCCGGGGGTCGGACGCGCCGACGAGTGCGGTGACCGGGCACCCGAGGGGCCGGCCGGTGCGGCCCGGATAGCGGGCGAGCATGCGGAAGTCGGCCCCGATGTACGGCATCACCAGCTTGACGAACGCCTGGTTCTCCAGCAGTTCCGGATCCGTGCCGCCCAGTTCGATCAGGGTGCGGGCTATGGAGGCGTCGTCCCAGGTGGTGTCCGCGGCGGGGTCCGGGACCATCAGCGACGGGGCGCGGGCCCCCGAAGCGATCAGCCGGCTCGGCCCGGCGCCGGCCTCGGTCAGGGCGCACGCCACCTCGAAGGCGACCGTCGCCCCCATGCTGTGCCCGAAAAGGGCGGTGGACCGGGTGTCCCCGGCGGCGATCAGCTCGTCGGCGACCTGCCGGGCCATCACCACCAGGTCGGAGGCGCAGGGTTCCGCGAAGCGCTCGGCCCGCCCCGGGTAGCACACGGTGTGGACCTCGACGCCGTCGAAAGCCCGCGCCCAGCTCCGGAAGAAGTACGGAGACCCTCCCGCGTGCGGAAAACAGATCAGCCGCCGCGCGGCGAACGGCCTCGGCTCGACGCACTGCGTCCACAGCATGCTTGCCCCCAAGGTTCGGCCCGCGGGGTCTCCCGCGGGGGTCGGCCCGTGCTCGTCGTGATGTACGGGCACGGCCCTGACGGCCCGCTGACACCGGCCACTGTCAGTTGGCTGTCAGGTGACGGCAGCAGCATGGCAGGTGAGGGCTCGGTGTGTGCCCGGTTGTCAGTCACGATCCACGGGAGAACCCGTGGAGCGGGGGCTGCTGGTACGGCCCTCCAGGGGACACGTCCGCCTGACCGCCGGAGCCCACGGCCGCCCGTACGAGCTCCCGGCGGGGCACCCCCTGCCGTGCGTGAACTCTCGGCGATGACCGCGCAGACAGCAACTTCCGGGCATATCCCGTCTGTTGGTGATCGGCCGCGTCGCCCTCGTGTCGGCGACGAGGTCTTACGCGGGCCATGCATCGCTCGCCCATTCCCCCGGCAGGGCGCGCACGGGGTGGTGACAGGAGATGGTGGATCACAGGTCCACGCCCGCGACAGGCGTACGTGGAGAGGTGGACGAGCCGGCTCCGGACTCCCCGCACCGCCGCCTGCCGGCCCCCCGGCTGGGGCGCGTGATCCTGGTCGCCGCCCTGCTCTGCTACGTCGGCGTCACCATGCTCAACATCCAGGTGAAAAGCAAAAGCCCCAGGTCACGGCGAGTGAGTCCTGGGGCTTTCACAGAGCCGCCTTCGGGATTCGAACCCGAGACCTACGCATTACGAGTGCGTTGCTCTGGCCAACTGAGCTAAGGCGGCACGCTCTGGCGCACCATGGTGCGGTCAGCAGCGACGCCAAGTCTACACAGTTTCCGAGGGTGCTTCGTACCGCCTGCCCGGGCGACCGTAACCGCAGGTCAGGAGCACTTCTTCCCGTCCTCGGGCGGGGTGCCGTCGAGGAGGTAGGTGTTGATCGCCGTGTCGATGCAGTCGCTGCCCCGGCCGTACGCGGTGTGGCCGTCGCCCGCGTAGGTGAGAAGGGTTGCGGAGGAGAGCTGGTCCGCGAGGGACTCGGCCCACTTGTAGGGGGTGGCCGGATCGCGTGTGGTGCCGACCACGACGATCGGGGCGGCGCCCTCGGCCTCGGTGCGGCGGGGGGAGCCGGTGGGGGCGACGGGCCAGGACGCGCAGTTGAGGGCCGCCCAGGCGAAGCCCCTCCCGAAGACCGGGGACGCCTCTTCGAAGGCGGGCAGCGCCTTCTCGACCTCGGGGGGGCCGGAGAAGGCGGGGGCCAGGTCAAGGCAGTTCACGGCGGCGTTGGCGAACATGAGGTTCGCGTACGTACCGCCGGGGCCGCGCTCGTAGTAGCTGTCGGCCAGGGCGAGCAGCTGTGAGCCGTCGCCGCGCTTCACTCCGGTGAGTGCCTCACGGAGCTGCGGCCAGGCGCCCTCGTCGTACATGGCCGCGATCACACCGGTGGTGGCCAGGGACTCGCCCAGCTTCCGGGACTCGCCCGTCGCGACGGGATGGGCGTCCAGGTCGGTGAAGAGCTTCTTCAGGGCCTTCGCGGCGGCGTCGGTGGACTTCGTGCCGAGCGGGCAGTCCTGCTTCCTCACGCAGTCGGCGGCGAACGACTGGAACGCCGTCTCGAAGCCGGCGGTCTGGTCGCGGTTGATCTCGATCGCGGGAAGCGAGGGGTCCATCGCCCCGTCGAGGACCAGACGACCCACCCGGTCCGGGTACAGGTCGGCGTACGTCGCACCGAGGAAGGTGCCGTACGAGGCGCCCACGTAGTGGAGCTTCTCGTCGCCGAGCAGGGAGCGCAGAATGTCCATGTCCCGTGCCGCCTCCACGGTGGACACGTGCGGGAGGACGTCGCCGGAGTGCTTCTCGCAGCCTTGCGCGAACTTCTCGTAGGCCCTCTTGAGCGCGGCGGTCTCGGCGTCGTCGTCGGGTGTCTGGTCCACCTGGGTGTAGGCGTCCATCTCCTTGCCGGTCAGGCAGGTGACGGGCTCGCTGCGCGCGACTCCGCGCGGGTCGACGGCCACCATGTCGTACCGGGCGCGCAGGGGGGCGGGATAGCCGATGGCCGCGTACCCCTGCAGGTAGGCGACGGCCGAGCCGCCCGGTCCGCCCGGGTTGACCAGGAGGGAGCCGATCCGGCTGCCCGGTCCCGTGGCCTTCTTCCGGGAGACGGCCAGCTCGATGTCCCCCTCGTCGGGCTCGCCGTAATCCAGCGGAACCTTCATCGAGGTGCACTGGAAGCCCTCCACACCACAGTCCCGCCAGCGCAGCTTCTGACCGTAGTACGGCTCGAGGTCCTCGGGGAGGGCCGAACCCGTCGCCGACGCGCTCGGCGCCGAACCACCGCTGCTGCAGCCGGAGACGAGAAGGCCGGCCGTGGCGAGCGTGGTGGCGAGGATACGGAGCAGACGCCTGGTGTCCATCCCCGGAGCGTAACCGCAGGGCGACGACTCAACCGATTCCCTGCTCATACGGGTGAATTCGCACGTGGCACCGCCACCGTCCCGCCGTGGGCCACCCGCTTCGCGTCCGTCGCCCCGGGGCTCAGCCAGCCCGGAGGGCCATGGTCATCGCCTCGACCGCGAGCAGGGGCGAGACGTTGCGGTCCAGGGCGGCGCGGCAGGCGATCACGGCCTCTATGCGCCGCAGGGTGCGTTCGGGGGTGGACGACTCGACGACGCGGTCGATGGCGTCGCGCACATCGGTGTTGGCGAGCGCCAGCTGCGATCCCAGCTGCAGCGCCAGCACATCGCGGTAGAAACCGGTGAGCTCGGTGAGTGCGAGATCGAGGCTGTCGCGCTGCGTACGCGTCCTGCGCCGCT
The DNA here is from genome assembly GCF_030816615.1 of Streptomyces sp. B1I3. Lineage (NCBI taxonomy): Bacteria > Bacillati > Actinomycetota > Actinomycetes > Kitasatosporales > Streptomycetaceae > Streptomyces > Streptomyces sp. B1I3. Next base: position 4,475,450 of record NZ_JAUSYD010000001.1, on the reverse strand, counting down.
TCTGCTTGTCCTCCAGCTCCTTCATCGCGCCGGCCGTGCCACGCGGCATCCGGCCACCGGCGACGCCGCCGAGCGCCGTCTTCATGTCCTCGGTCTCCTTGACGTCGACCTCCTCCGCGACCTGCTTCGCGTCGTCGGAGGCCGTGTCGATCAGCTCCTGGGCCGCCTTGAGGCAGCCGCCGACGTCATGGACGCGCAGCGGGAGCTTGAGCACGGCGGCGCGGCGGGCGCGGGCCCGCTCGTCCGTGGCGAGGCGGCGGGCCCGGCCGATGTGGCCCTGCGTGGCCCGGGCGGCGGACGCGGCGCGCTCCGGGTCGATTCCGTCGCGCCGGATCAGTACGTCGGCGACGGCGTCGACCGGGGGCGTGCGCAGCGTGAGATGGCGGCAGCGCGAGCGGATCGTGGGCAGGACGTCCTCGAGCGAGGGCGCGCAGAGCAGCCACACCGTGCGGGGCGCGGGCTCTTCCACCGCCTTCAGCAGGACGTTGCCGGCGCCCTCGGTCAAGCGGTCGGCGTCCTCCATGACGATGACCTGCCAGCGGCCGACGGCCGGGGACAGCTGTGCGCGGCGGACCAGCTCACGGGTGTCCTTGACGCCGATCGAGAGCAGGTCCGTGCGGATCACCTCGACGTCCGCGTGGGTGCCGATGAGAGCCGTGTGGCAACCGTCGCAGAACCCGCAGCCCGGGGCGCCGCCCAGGGCACGGTCCGGACTGGTGCACTGCAGCGCCGCCGCGAAGGCACGGGCGGCGGTGGACCGGCCGGAGCCCGGCGGGCCGGTGAACAGCCAGGCGTGGGTCATCTTGGACCCCGGGGGGACCGTCGCCCCCGCGGACTGGGCGGTGACGAGCGCATCGGCGTCCCGGGCGGCGGCACCGAGCTGCTCCTGCACTCGGTCCTGTCCGACCAGGTCGTCCCATACGGTCATGGGTCACCGCCCTTCCGGTGGGTGTGGTGCGGGGAAAGCCGGATTCCCATTGTGCGGGACGGGTCCGACAATCCCCGCCTTCCGGCCGTCCCGGCCCCGGTCCCTCCCCGGCCCCCGCCGGGCCCCTTCCGAGGTCAGCCGCGCGGCCGGCGGCCGCCCCGGCCCGGCCTTCCCCGGCCGTCGTCCTCCTGGCCGCCGAGCAGTTCGTCCGCCAGGCTCGGCAGATCGTCCAGCGGTGTCTCCTCCGCCCAGTCGGGGCGGGGACGCTGCCGGCCGCCACGGCCCTGCCCGGCCTGCGGCTCCTCGCCGACCTGGGGGAGTTCGCGCGTGCGCTCGTTCTCGCCCTCCACGTCGCGCCCGGCGGGGCGCCCGTCACGGAAGGTGCCCGGCGGCACCCGGTCCTCAGGGCCGTCGTCGCGCACGGGCGGCAGGACGGCCGTCTCGTCCGCGTCACGTGCCGGACGGTCCGACGGGCGGGCGAGCGGCACCTGCTGCGTGATCTCGTTCGGATTCACGACCGGGGTCGGCACCGTGAGCTCGTTGTCCTGGACGGACGACGAGGGCGAGGACGCCTCGGACCGCCGCGCCGCGGCCGCGGCGGCCGCCGCGCGGGCTGCCGCGTCCTCCTCGGCCCTGCGTCGCGCCTCCTCGGCCCGTACGAGCGCCTCCTCCGCCTTGCGCTGCTTCTCCAGGCGGAGTTCCTCCGCCTCCTTGCGCAGCCGGGCCTCTTCCGCGGCCTGCGCGCGCAGCCGCTCCTGCTCCGCCTCGCGCATCCGCTCCTCGGCCTCGAGGCGTGCCCGCTCCTCCTCGGCACGGCGACGGGCGTCCTCGGCACGCTGCCGGGCCTCCTCCGCCTGCCGCTCGGCCTCACGCCGGCGCGCCTCTTCCTCCTCGCGGCGCCTGCGCTCCTCCTCCTCGGCACGGAGCTTGGCGAGCTGGGCCTGCCGCTCACGCTCCAGCCGCTCCTCCTCGGCCTTGCGGGCGGCCTCTTCCTCGGCCTTGCGCCGCGCCTCTTCCTCCGCCGCCCTGCGGGCCTCCTCCCGTGCCTGGATCTCGGCTTCGGAGAGGGGCAGGAGCTGGTCGAGCCGGTGGCGTACGGCGGTGGTGATCGTCCCGGGTTCCTGACCGGCGTCCACCACCAGGTAGCGGGACGGGTCGGCCGCGGCGAGGGTGAGGAAACCCGACCGCACCCGGGTGTGGAACTCCGCCGGCTCGGACTCCAGGCGGTCGGGCGCCTCGGTGAAGCGTTCCCGCGCCGTCTCGGGGTCGACGTCCAGCAGCACCGTCAGGTGTGGGACGAGTCCGCTCGTCGCCCACCGCGAGATCCGGGCGATCTCGGTCGGGGAGAGGTCCCGGCCCGCGCCCTGGTAGGCGACGGACGAGTCGATGTAACGGTCGGAGATGACGATCGCACCGCGCTCCAGCGCCGGCCGGACGACCGAGTCGACGTGCTCGGCACGGTCGGCGGCGTACAGCAGGGCTTCGGCCCGGTTCGACAGCCCGGCCGAGGACACGTCGAGCAGGATCGAACGCAGACGCTTGCCGATGGGGGTCGCCCCGGGCTCGCGGGTGACGACGACCTCGTGGCCCTTGGCCCGGATCCACTCGGCGAGCGCCTCGACCTGGGTGGACTTGCCGGCTCCGTCGCCCCCCTCGATGGCGAGGAAGAAGCCGGTCGCGGCAGGGGCGACCGCGGGTTCACCGCCGCGGAGCGCCTCACGCAGGTCCCGGCGGAGCGGCACTCCGGCACGGTCGTCCGTCCTGGCCAGGACGATCACGGCGACGGGCAGCAGCAGGGCGCCGATGAGCATGAGCGCGAACGCGGCTCCGCCGTGGGCGAAGACGAAGTCGCCGGAACCGAGACGGTGGCGTCCGATGGCGGCGGCGAGCACCGGGCCCCCCACCGCGCCGAGTGCGATCAGCACCCGCACGACGGCCTGCAGGTGCTCCGCCGTCCTGGCCTGACGGGACGGCTCGGTCTCCTGGTCGACGATCGTGTGCCCGATGTGTGCGGCGACACCGGCCGAGTAGCCGGCGAGCAGTGCGATCAGCAGCACGGTCGCCGTGTCCGGTACGAGTCCGAGCGCGAGGATCGCGATCCCGGTGACGGCGGTGGCGAGGGCCAGCAACCGGCGCCGCGACAGTGCCGGCAGCACCTTGCCCGCCGTACGGATGCCGAGCGCGGCCCCGCCGGTCAGGGCGAGGACGAGAAGGGCGAACGTGGCGGGCCCGCCGCCGAGGTCGGCCGCGTGCAGCACGGAGACGGCGGCAGCGGCGGCGACCGCCCCGGCGATCGCGGCGCACGCGCCGACGACCAGCGGGAGGCTGCCGGTGCGCCCCTTGTCCGGACCCGCGCCGGTGGCCGGTCGCCGCAGGCCCTCCAGGGGCGAACGCGGGCGGGGCGTCGGGGTGCCGGGAAGTGTGAGGAAGTACAGGGTCGAGATCGATGCCGCGAACAGCCCGGCCGCGATGTACGAGCCGAGCGCCGCCTGGTGGAAGGAGAACCAGTCCAGCCCCGAGCCGAGGAGGTTGCCGACGAGCGCGGCGACCAGGAGTACGGCCGCGGCGGCGGGGACGGCCAGGAAGTTCGTGCGCAGGGACAGCCGGCGCAGGGCCTCGTGGTGGTCGGGCAGCGGGCGCACCGCGGCGCCCTCGAGGGGCGGGCCGGGCAGCAGCGCGGGGGCCGCGCTCTCCTTGGCCACCGACCACAGCCGTTCACCGGCGCCGGTCACGAAGACGGTGACGAGGATCATCATCAGCGCCTTGTCGGGCAGCCAGTCGATCCACAGCGGCGCGATGACGAGCAGAGCGAGCCGCAGCCCGTCCGCCCCGATCATCAGCCAGCGCCGGTCCACGGGCCCGCCGGGCGCCGTGAGCGCCGTCAGCGGCCCCAGGAGTACGGCTCCGAAGAGCACGGTGGAAAGGATCCGGGCGCCGAACACGGCGGCGACGGCGAAGGCCGCCCCGCGGTATCCGGCTCCGAAGGAGCCCTCCAGGACCGCCGCCTGCAGCGACAACAGCACAAGCACGAGAAGGGCGAGTGCATCGCCGATACTGCCGACGAGCTGGGCGCTCCACAACCGCTTGAGCGGAGGGACACGCAACAGGGCTCGTACGGCGCGCTCGCGTGAGTCTGCGGCAAGTGTGTCGGAGGTGGGGCTCACGACCAATGGCTGCTCGGCTCGCGTCATCCGCCCAGCCTATCGGGAGCCGTGCGGTGCCCGGGGGGCGCGTCCGAACAAACGGCCGCCGAGCTCGCGCGAGCGAGGCCTGGGCCGGTCACCGGCACCGGCCGGGACCCGCCCCCAGGGGCCGCTCCCGGCCGTTCCACCGGTTCTCCGCCGGTCCTCGGCAGGCGGGGCCGGCCCCGGTCAGTCCTCCGTGGGCGAGGCCGAGGCAGTCTTCCTCGCCGCCGTCTTCGTCGCCGTGGCCTTCTTCGCCGTCGTCGTCTTCTTGGCAGCCGTCTTCTTCGTGGCCGCCGTCTTCTTCGTCGCGGTGGCCTTCTTGGCGGGCGCCTTCTTCGCCGGGGCCTTCTTCGCCGTCTTCTTCTTCGCGGGCCCCTTGGCCCGCTTCTCGGCGAGCAGCTCGTAGCCGCGCTCCGGCGTGATGGTCTCGACGCTGTCGTCGGTCCTCAGGGTCGCGTTCGTCTCGCCGTCGGTGACGTACGCGCCGAACCGGCCGTCCTTCACGACCACCGGTGCCCCGCTCACGGGGTCGGTCCCCAGTTCCTTCAGCGGTGGCTTGGCGGCCGCCCGCCCGCGCTGCTTCGGCTGGGCGTAGATCGCGAGGGCCTCGTCGAGCGTGATGTCGAAGAGCTGGTCCTCGGACGTCAGCGAACGCGAGTCCGTGCCCTTCTTGAGGTACGGGCCGTAGCGGCCGTTCTGCGCGGTGATCTCGACGCCGTCGGCGTCCTCACCGACGACCCGCGGCAGGGACATCAGCTTGAGGGCGTCGGCCAGCGTCACCGTGTCCACCGACATCGACTTGAAGAGCGACGCGGTCCGCGGCTTCACCGCGTTCTTGCCGGTCTTCGGCGTGCCCTCGGGCAGGACCTCGGTCACGTACGGGCCGTAACGCCCGTCCTTCGCGATGATCTGGTGCCCGGAGACCGGGTCGGTACCGAGCTCGAAGTCGCCGCTCGGTTTCGCCAGCAGCTCCTCGGCGTACTCCACGGACAGCTCGTCGGGCGCCAGCTCCTCCGGCACGTCGGCGCGCTGGTGGCCCTCGGAGTCCTTCTCGCCGCGCTCGATGTACGGGCCGTACCTGCCGACCCGGAGCACGATGTCGTTGCCGACGGGGAACGAGGAGATCTCACGGGCGTCGATCGCCCCCAGGTCGGTGACGAGTTCCTTCAGGCCACCGAGGTGGTCACCGTCGCCGTTGCCCGCGTCGGAGGCCGCGCCCGCGCCGGCGTTGTCGTCACCGGCGCCGAAGTAGAAGCGTCGCAACCACGGCACCGACTGGGCCTCGCCCCGCGCGATGCGGTCGAGGTCGTCCTCCATGCGGGCCGTGAAGTCGTAGTCGACGAGCCGGCCGAAGTGCTTCTCCAGCAGGTTGACCACGGCGAACGAGAGGAACGACGGAACGAGGGCCGTCCCCTTCTTGAACACGTAGCCGCGGTCCAGGATGGTCCCGATGATCGAGGCGTACGTCGAAGGGCGGCCGATCTCCCGCTCCTCGAGCTCCTTGACCAGCGAGGCCTCGGTGTAGCGGGCCGGCGGCTTGGTGGCGTGACCGTCGACCGTGACCTCGTCCGCGGTCAGCGCGTCGCCCTCGGCGACCTGCGGCAGGCGCCGCTCGCGGTCGTCGAGTTCGGCGTTCGGGTCGTCGGCGCCTTCGACGTACGCCTTCATGAAGCCGTGGAAGGTGATCGTCTTGCCGGACGCGGAGAATTCGGCGTCCCGGCCGTCACTCGCCCGGCCGCCGATCTTGACGGTGACGGAGTTGCCGACGGCGTCCTTCATCTGGGAGGCGACGGTGCGCTTCCAGATCAGCTCGTACAGCCGGAACTGGTCGCCGGTGAGACCCGTCTCCGCGGGGGTGCGGAAGCGGTCGCCGGAGGGGCGGATCGCCTCGTGCGCCTCCTGCGCGTTCTTGACCTTCCCGGCGTACGTGCGGGGCTTGTCGGGCAGGTAGTTCGCCCCGTACAGCTGCGTGACCTGCGCCCGGGCCGCGGAGATTGCGGTGTCCGAGAGGGTCGTGGAGTCCGTACGCATGTAGGTGATGAAGCCGTTCTCGTACAGCTTCTGCGCCACCTGCATCGTGGCCTTGGCCCCGAAGCCCAGCTTCCGGCTCGCCTCCTGCTGGAGGGTCGTCGTGCGGAAGGGCGCGTACGGCGAGCGACGGTACGGCTTCGACTCGACCGAGCGGACCGCGAAGGTGGAGTCGGCGAGGGCCGCGGCCAGGGCGCGGGCGTTCGCCTCGTCCAGGTGCAGCGTCTGGGCGGAGCCCTGCTTGAGCTGCCCGTCGGGGCCGAAGTCGCGGCCCTGGGCGATGCGGCGCCCGTCGACCGCGCTGAGGCGGGCGGTGAGCGTCGAGGGGTCGGAGGCGTCACCGGTGCGCCCGGTGGCGAAGGTGCCGGTCAGGTCCCAGTACTCGGCGGAGCGGAAGGCGATGCGCTCGCGCTCCCGCTCGACGACGAGCCGGGTGGCGACGGACTGGACACGGCCCGCGGAGAGCCGCGGCATGACCTTCTTCCACAGGACCGGCGAGACCTCGTAGCCGTAGAGACGGTCGAGGATGCGGCGGGTCTCCTGGGCGTCGACCATGCGCTGGTTGAGCTCGCGCGGGTTTTCGACGGCGGCCCGGATCGCGTCCTTGGTGATCTCGTGGAAGACCATCCGATGGACCGGGACCTTGGGCCTGAGGACTTCCTGCAGGTGCCACGCGATGGCTTCGCCCTCGCGGTCCTCATCGGTGGCGAGGAAGAGTTCGTCGGATTCGGCAAGGAGCTGCTTGAGCTTCCTGACCTGGGCTTTCTTGTCTGCGTTGACGACGTAGATCGGCTGGAAGTCGTTTTCGACGTCCACGCCGAGGCGGCGGACCTCACCGGTGTACTCGTCCGGCACCTCGGCGGCGCCGTTCGGCAGGTCGCGGATGTGCCCGACGCTCGCCTCGACGACGTATCCGGGGCCGAGATAGCCCTTGATCGTCTTCGCCTTGGCAGGCGACTCGACAATGACGAGTCGGCGGCCTGCGGTCTCGCTGGTCGGGGACAACTTCGCTCTTCTCTCCGGTCGGCACTCGTGGGCATCCGGGCAGCGCTGTGACGCTGCCCGCGGTGCTGTCGCTGCGGAGTGTGACGGTACAACCCGCCCCCGTGTCAAACGGCAAAAGCCCGCAACGGCCACTCGAACGGTAACCCGACTTCCGCCATTCCTGCCGCCCGGACTGCCCGGTCCGCACTTCGCAGCGCTCTCACAGGCGCTTTTCGAAGTGGTGTCCGGCCTGTGCGGTGCGGGTGCCCGGCCGGGGAACGGCCCGGCCGGGGATGCGGCTCAGGCGTGGGTGAAACACCACACGCCGAGGACGAGGAACAGCACACCGAAGAGCGTGGCCAGAGCGGTGGAGGCGACGGGGCTCACACCGTGCGCCACCGGCGCGCGCTGGATGGTCCGCGCCCCTGTCCAGACGAGGAGGGCGGCACCGAACAGGGCGAACGCCGTACCGGCGAAGACCGCTGTGACGCCCTCCATGTCCGTTCCCCCCCAAAAACTGTCGGTCCGCGCTCCGGCAGAGGGGAGACTGCCACCTCCCGGCATCACGGGAACGAACCGCGGGTGAACGCCGCACACCCCACGCCCGAACGGCCCGCGCGGGACCGGCGGCCGGAGGGCGGGAGCGCGCCGCCTGGCACGAGAAGACGCAGGTCACGAGGGAGCCGGGGCGTACCGCACGGCGGGTCCGCGCGAGAACGGAACCGCGCGGCACCACACGGCCCGCCGGAGGGGAGGTGCCGCCCGACCGGACGGCACCACCTGGCCGGAGCACCCGGCACCGCCTGGCCCGGCGCCCCGTCACCGCAGGGGCGCGCCGCCCCGCAACGGCTCCAGGAAGCCCTCCTCCACCAGCAGCCGGATCGCCTGCGGAGTGCGATCGCGCAGCAGCACCGGGTCCTCGGCCATCAGCTGGGCGATGGCGTCCAGGATCCGGCCCGCAGGCAGCGAGCCGTCGCACACGCCCGCGAAGCCCGCCCCGACGGCGTCGACCTTGGTGGCCCGGCGCATCCCCCGGTTCTGACGCAGCACCACGTGCTCGGGGTCCTCCGCTCCGGGCAGGCCGACCTGCTCCTGCACGACCTCCTCGGCGAGGGTGAAGTGCGCGGCCAGCAGCGCCGCGTCGTCGTGCTCGCGCAGATAGTCCTGCCGCAGGAAGTGGGCCTCGACGGCCGGGCCGAGGGGCTGTTCGACCGCGTGCGGCCACTCCTCGGCCACCACCGAGGGATGACCGGCCGCGGCCGCGACGGACTTCCTGAGTGTGATCCAGCCGAAACCGACGGCCTTGGTGCTACGCGCTTCGAACTCGTCCAGCCAGGCCTCGTACCGCTGGGCGTACACGGCAGGGTCAGTGCGGTGGTCACCGCTGTCACGCAGCCACAGCTCGGCGTACTGCGTGATGTCCTGCACCTCGCGCTGCACGATCCAGGCGTCACAGCCGGGCGGCACCCAGGCGCGCACCCGGTCCTGCCAGTCCTCGCCCTCCACGTGCTGCCAGTTGGCGAGGAACTGGGCGTAACCTCCCTCGTTCAGCCGGTCGCCGGCCTGCTGCACCAGGGTCCGGCACAGGTCGTCGCCGCCCATGCCGCCGTCGCGGTACGTCAGGCGGGCGCCCGGCGAGATGACGAAGGGCGGGTTGGAGACGATCAGGTCGTACGTCCGGGAGCCGACCGGCTCGAAGAGGGAGCCCTCCCGCAGATCGGCCGGAGCCGCACCGGACAGGGCGAGGGTGAGCCGGGTGAAGTCCAGGGCCCGCGGGTTGACGTCCGTGGCCGTGACCCGGGTGGCGTGCTGGGCGGCGTGGAGCGCCTGGATTCCGGATCCGGTACCGAGGTCGAGGGCGGAGGCCACCGGTCTGCGCACGGTGATCCCGGCGAGCGTGGTGGAGGCCCCGCCCACGCCGAGGACGACCCCTTCCTCGTGCGAGCCGATGCCGCCGGCTCCGCCGACCGCGCATCCGAGGTCGGAGACGATGAACCAGTCCTGTCCTTCGGGCCCGCCGTACGGCCGGACGTCGACGGTCGCACCGATCAGGTCGCCCTCCCGCACCACCCAGCCGTCCTCCAGGCACTCCTCCAGCGGGAGCGCGGCTGCGGCCCGGGCCACGGGGACGGGGCGTTGGAGCAGGAACAGCCGCACCAGGGTGTCGAGCGGTGACTCCCCGCGTGTGGCCCGCAGCGCGGGGACGGTCTCGCTGCGGGCGAGCGCGGCGTAGGCGGGCGCACCGAGCCGCTCGAGGAGCCCGTCGGCGGTGAAAGCGGCGGCGATCAGGGCTTCGCGGAGCCGGGGGGTGCGGGCGGATGCGGGGAGGCTGGTCTTACTCACCCGCCCATTGTCGCCGCTCCCGCCGACAACGGCAGCGGCCCGGCACCCACCAGGGGCGGCCGGGCCGCTGCGAACGCCCTGCGCGGTTACGACTCCTTGGTGGCCGGCGCCGCCGGCGAAGCGGACTTCGACGCCTCCGCCGGAGCGGAGGGGGCGGACGCGGGCGGGGCGGAGGCCGTCGGCTTCTGGCAGCCCTTCTGCTTCGCCATCGCCGAACCGACCTCACCGGACTGAAGCTTTTTCAGCGCCTGGTCACCGTTGGTGCTGATCTTGTTCAGCTCGTCGGCGACGCCCTTGAGGCCGTCGGCGAACTTGGCCTGGTCCTTCGTGTCGAGCGCGTCGACCTTCGTCTTCAGGTTCGCGTAGGCCACCGAGGACGCGTTGAGCTCCTTCACGGCCTCGCGCTGCGTGGTCTCACCGTCGTCCACGGGCGGCGGGCCCGCTGACTCCACGGCCGTACCCAGCGCCTTGTACGCCTGCGAAATCTGCTGGAAGGCAGCCGAGTCGGTCCGCTGGACGTCGGCGGGCTTGCTGTTGTCAGCCGTCTGCTGCTGGATCGCGGCATTGGCGTTCGCGATCTTCTGCAACTGCGGCTGGACCTGGTCGCATACCTTCTTCGCCCAGTCGTTCACCTTGTTGTCGCTGTCGTCGCTGCAGCCCGACAGCGTCAGTACGAGTACCGCACCGCCGGACAGTGCGGCTGCAAGCTTCTTGTTCACCGGATTGGGTCCCTTCCAAGGCTCTCGGCCCCGGAACTTACACGCCAACTGGGCGACATTCAGGCGGCAGCCATCCGATGTACGTGCTTTTGCAGCCATTTGCACCAAGGGAAATGAGGGAGATACAACTCACCCCCGAAGTCGCACATCAGTGCGGGTGCGCCCTGGACCGGGGCCCCTCCGACGGCGTGCGACGTGGGCGGGGCATCAGACAGCCCCGCCCACCCCCTTCCTGATATCGCATCACCCACCTGGTGCGGCCCGCTCGCCCCCGCGCCTCACGAAGCAGCGGCAGGACCGGATGACGTGTCAGCCCGGCCGCCGCCGCTCCCCTCGCCCCCCGGCCCGCCCTCGTCGCCCATGGCGATCCCGCGCCGTTTGGAGACGTAGACCGAGCCGACGATCACGACGAGGGCGAACACGGCCACCCCGGCCCGTACACCCGCGCTCGCGTCCTCGCCGTAACTGAACTGCACCACGGCGGGGGCGATGAGCAGCGCCACGAGGTTCATCACCTTGAGGAGCGGGTTGATCGCCGGCCCGGCCGTGTCCTTGAAGGGATCGCCGACCGTGTCGCCGATGACCGTCGCGGCGTGCGCGTCACTGCCCTTGCCGCCGTGGTGACCGTCCTCCACGAGCTTCTTCGCGTTGTCCCACGCCCCACCGGAGTTGGCGAGGAACACCGCCATCAGAGTGCCGGTGGCGATCGCGCCCGCGAGATACGAGCCGAGCGCACCCACCCCCAGAGTGAAGCCGACGGCGATCGGCGCCAGGACCGCGAGGAGCCCTGGCGTCGCCAGCTCGCGCAGCGCGTCCTTGGTGCAGATGTCGACCACCCGGCCGTACTCCGGCTTCTCCGTGTAGTCCATGATCCCGGGATGCTCGCGGAACTGCCGCCGCACCTCGTGGACCACCGCCCCCGCCGAGCGCGAGACGGCGTTGATCGCGAGCCCTGAGAAGAGGAAGACGACCGCTGCACCGAGGATCAGGCCCACCAGGTTGTTGGGCTGGGAGATGTCCAGGCTCAGCCCCATCTCCCCGGCCCCGGCACCCACGTCCTCGACCGCCGTGGCGATGGCGTCCCGGTACGAGCCGAAGAGTGCCGCCGCCGCCAGGACGGCCGTGGCGATCGCGATGCCCTTGGTGATGGCCTTGGTGGTGTTGCCCACGGCGTCCAGGTCCGTCAGCACCTGGGCCCCGGCACCCGTGACGTCTCCCGACATCTCGGCGATTCCCTGGGCGTTGTCCGAGACCGGGCCGAAGGTGTCCATCGCGACGATGACGCCCACGGTGGTGAGGAGGCCGGTCCCCGCCAGGGCCACCGCGAAGAGCGCGAGCATGATCGATGTGCCGCCGAGCAGGAACGCCCCGTAGACGCCGAGACCGATCAGCAACGCCGTGTAGACGGCCGACTCCAGACCGATGGAGATGCCCGCGAGGATGACGGTCGCCGGGCCGGTCAGCGACGACTTCCCGATGTCGCGGACGGGACGCCGGCTGGTCTCGGTGAAGTAGCCGGTGAGCTGCTGGATCAAGGCGGCCAGCACGATGCCGATGGCGACGGCGACCAGGGCGAACACCCGTGGGTCGCCGCCGTGCGAGGTGATGGCGCTGTCGGTGACCCCGTCCAGCCCGGCGTAGGAGGACGGCAGGTGGACGAACGCCGCCACCGCCACCAGGGCGAGCGAGATCACGGCCGAGACGAAGAAGCCCCGGTTGATGGCCGTCATCCCGCTGCGGTCCGAACGCCTGGGGGCGACCGCGAAGATGCCGATCATCGCGGTGACCACGCCGATGGCCGGCACGATCAGCGGGAAGGCCAGGCCGGCGTCCCCGAAAGCGGCCTTGCCCAGGATGAGCGCGGCGACGAGCGTCACGGCGTACGACTCGAAGAGATCGGCCGCCATGCCCGCGCAGTCGCCGACGTTGTCGCCCACGTTGTCGGCGATGGTCGCGGCGTTACGGGGGTCATCCTCCGGGATGCCCTGTTCGACCTTGCCCACCAGGTCGGCACCCACGTCGGCGGCCTTCGTGAAGATCCCGCCCCCTACCCTCATGAACATGGCGATGAGCGCCGCGCCCAGACCGAATCCTTCCAGCACCTTGGGCGCGTCGGCGGCGTAGACGAGCACGACCGAGCAGGCACCGAGCAGTCCGAGGCCCACTGTGATCATGCCGACCGAACCGCCGGTACGGAAAGCAATCTTCATCGCGTTGTGCGAAACGGCGGTGAGATCCTTTTCCGGCTCACCTTCCGCGGGCGTGGCCTCACGTGCCGCAGCGGCCACACGCACATTGCTGCGAACGGCGAGCCGCATACCGATGTACCCGGTGGCCGCCGAGAAAAAGGCGCCGACCAGGAAGAACAACGAGCGCCCTGCGCGCTGCGACCAGTTGTCGGCCGGGAGCAGGAACAGAAGGAAGAACACGACGACGGCGAAGATGCCGACGGTGCGCAGTTGCCGTGCCAGATAGGCGTTTGCGCCTTCCTGCACGGCCGAGGCGATCTCCTTCATGCGGTCGGTGCCTTCGCCGGCTGCCAGGACCTGACGTGCCAGCAGGCGGGCGACGACCAGTGCGGCAACGGCGACGACCGCGATGACGACGACGATCAACCGGTTGTCATCGGTGAGTGCCGCGGCTGCGAGTGAGGTGGGCCGGCCGGAAGGTGCGGGAACGTGCGTCAGTTCTGCCAGTGGGATGTTGAAGAACTCCGCCATACGTCCTCCTTGACGCTCAGCGCACAAGACGTGGACGGATTGTAGGGAGCAGACCCTGATCAAAACAGTGGATGGTCAATGAAAACGACTTTCGTGCACCCAATGGCAATTGATCGCCACCCGGTTTGCACCCGAACGCAGTAATGGGCCAGACACATGGCGGGCACGAAAACACCCCATTGTCGATCTGGCAAAAACAAAGGGGCCCTGCTCCGCAGGGCCCTACATCAACTACCTCGCGTACCGCCGAACGCGTGCAAGCGCCGAGAACAACGCTCAGGACAACGCGACCGCCGACATCGTCGGCCAGGTCATACGGATCACTTCACCGTCCGCCCCCGAGCGCACTTCCATGTCGTCGACCAAGCCGCTGATGACCGCGAGGCCCATGTCGTCCTCGCTGTCGGCCTCGGGCTCGCCCGGCCCGCTGCCGGTCGCTCCGAGTGAGGACGTGCCGCTTCCCGGGCCGGGGACGTTGTCGCCGACCTCGATGGAGAAAGACTTCTCCTCCTCGGTCAGCACGACCGTGACCGGAGCGGTGATGGCATGGCTGCGATGCAGCCCGACGGCGCGACTGCACGCCTCGCCCACGGCGAGTCTTACCTCGTCGAGCACCGCCTCGTCGACACCTGCCCGGCGTGCCACGGCGGCAGCCACGAGGCGGGCCGTCCTGACGTGCTCGGGCTGGGCGCTGAAGCGGAGTTCAACGGTTGGCATGCCATCCCCCTCGGACGTACGGGTGTACTTCTCAGGGGACCGGGCGTGGCGCCCGGTGTCCCTGCTCTCACTTTCCTCCGGCACCGACGAAGCCGACAGCCGGCCCCGAGGGGTCGACCGCCTGCTCCGGGCGGCACGTCTCGCTGCCGCCCACCGGCCTGCCGTCGCCGGCCGACCGCAGAGCGGCCGACCGTGCGCCGACGGCTCAGTCGGTGGCCGCGACAGCCTCGTCGACCGTGGTGTGAATGGGGAACACCTTGGTCAGGCCCGTGATCCGGAAGATCTTGAGAATGCGCTCCTGGTTGCACACCAGTCGCAGCGAGCCCTCATGGGCCCGGACACGCTTCAAGCCACCCACCAGCACGCCGAGACCGGTGGAGTCGAGGAAATCGACACCTTCCATGTCGACAACCAGGTGGTAGCTGCCGTCATTCACCAACTCGACCAACTGCTCGCGCAGCTTGGGCGCGGTATACACATCAATCTCGCCACCGACCTCGACGACCGTACGGTCGCCACCAGGGCCGGACACATTGCGAGTCGACAGGGACAGGTCCACGGATCCTCCAGCACCTTGCTATCGAGCGGTCGCCCCTCGGTCTCCCCGGCGGAGGCCAGGGGACGGATCGCCAGCCGCGATGGCATTCAATCACTTACCGGCAGCCATGCACGACGCCTTGGGACCATTGTCCGTCACGCCAGTGACACACTCGGTGCCGATGGCCAAGAATCACCGCCCCAGTCGACCACCCGGGAACGCGGGCCCGCGCCCTTCTCCCGAGGTGGTTCTCGACCGGCTCGCCGCAGGGGCGGGCCGGGCAGCGCGCATCACTCATACGGAGCACCTGCCCCCCCGGGCGGGTTCTCATGCCGTCTGGCCGGACCGCATCCGGGCAGAAGTGATCTCGGCAATCGGCCGGGCAGGGATCGACCATCCGTGGACGCACCAGGCGGTCGCGGCGGAGCACGCCCTGTCCGGCGAGTCCGTGGTCATCGCCACCGGGACTGCGTCCGGAAAGTCGCTCGCCTACCTGGCGCCGGTGCTCAGCACCCTCCTCGACGGCTCAGAGGCCCGCAACGGCCGCGGGACGACGGCTCTGTACCTCGCCCCGACCAAGGCCCTGGCCGCGGACCAGAGGCGCGCGGTGAAGGCGCTGGCGGCCCCTCTGGGCCCCGCTGTCCGGCCCGCGGTCTATGACGGGGACACGCCGGTGGAAGAACGCGAATGGGTGCGGCAGTACGCCAACTACGTCCTGACGAACCCGGACATGCTGCACCGGGGGATCCTCCCGTCCCACGCCCGATGGGCCTCCTTCCTGCGCGCCCTGCGCTTCGTCGTCATCGATGAGTGCCACACCTACCGGGGCGTCTTCGGCTCCCACGTCGCCCAGGTGCTGCGACGTCTGCGGCGCCTGTGTGCCCGCTACGGCTCCGATCCTGTCTTCCTCCTCGCCTCGGCCACCTCGGCCCGGCCGGCGGAGGCCGCAGGCCGTCTCACCGGCGTGCCGATCAAGGAGGTCGCCGACGACGCGTCCCCCCGCGGCGAGATGGTCTTCGCGCTCTGGGAGCCCCCGCTGACGGAACTCCACGGCGAGAAGGGGGCTCCCGTGCGTCGTAGCGCCACGGCCGAGACCGCCGACCTCCTGACCGACCTGACCCTCCAGGGCGTCCGCTCGGTGGCCTTCGTCCGCTCCCGGCGCGGCGCCGAGCTCATCTCCGTCATCGCGAAGGAACGACTGGCCGAGGTGGACGGCTCCCTGCCCGCGCGGGTCGCCGCCTACCGCGGCGGTTATCTGCCCGAGGAGCGCCGGGCCCTGGAGCGGGCGCTGCACTCCGGCGAGCTGCTCGGCCTGGCCGCCACCACCGCCCTGGAGCTCGGGATCGACGTCTCGGGACTGGATGCCGTCGTCATCGCCGGCTATCCGGGCACCAGAGCCTCCCTGTGGCAGCAGGCGGGCCGCGCGGGACGCTCGGGTCAGGGCGCCCTGGCCGTCCTGGTGGCGAGGGACGATCCGCTGGACACATTCCTCGTCCACCATCCCGAGGCACTCTTCCAGCAGCCTGTGGAGTCGACCGTCCTCGACCCCGACAACCCGTACGTCCTCGCCCCCCACCTCTGTGCCGCGGCTGCGGAACTTCCGCTGACGCCGGCCGACATCGCGCTCTTCGGCCCCGCAGTACCCGAGCTGCTGCCACAGCTGGAGGCCGCGAAGCTGCTGCGCCGGCGGACGACCGGCTGGCACTGGACCCGCCGCGAACGGGCCGCCGACCTCACGGACATCCGGGGCGGCGGGGGCCGTCCGATCCAGATCGTGGAGGAAGGCACCGGCCGGCTGCTGGGAACGGTCGACGAGTCGGCCGCGCACACCAGCGTCCACGAGGGTGCGGTCCACCTCCACCAGGGCCGGACGTACCTCGTGCGGACTCTGGACCTGCGGGACTCGGTAGCCCTGGTGGAGGAGGCCGTGCCGCCGTACTCGACCAACGCACGCGACACCACCGCCATCACGGTGCTGGAGACCGACAACGAGGTGCCGTGGGGGGACGGCCGGCTCTGCTTCGGCTCCGTCGAGGTCACCAACCAGGTCGTCTCCTTCCTGCGGCGCAGGCTCATCACCGGGGAGGTCATGGGCGAGACGAAACTCGATCTGCCGCCCCGCACCCTGCGCACCCGAGCGGTGTGGTGGACGGTCACCGAGGACCAGCTCGATGCCGCCCGGATCACCCCCGAAATCCTCGGTGGCGCCCTGCACGCGGCCGAACATGCCGCCATCGGGATGCTGCCGCTCTTCGCCACGTGCGACCGATGGGACATCGGCGGCGTCTCCGTACCCCTGCACCCGGACACACTGCTGCCGACGGTGTTCGTCTACGACGGCCACCCAGGCGGCGCGGGTTTCGCCGAGCGGGCCTTCCACACAGCCCGTGGGTGGCTGACCGCGACCCGCCAGGCCATCGAGTCCTGCGAATGTGAGGCCGGCTGCCCGTCCTGCATCCAGTCCCCCAAGTGCGGAAACGGCAACGAACCCCTGCACAAGCGTGGCGCTGTACGTCTCTTGACCGAACTGCTGAGGACCGCACCGCCGGACCCGGAGGCCGGCAGGCACCTGTGGAACACCCAGGAGTAGCCCCTTTCCTGATACCGAGCAGGCCCTCACCGCGTCCAGCTGCACCCTCGCCGACACCCGCCCCACCCGACTCCCCCAGAACGGGTGGGCACCGCGGTGGGGCCCCCGGGCGGGAGGGGAACCAGGCACGCGACTCGGCCGCCGTCGTCAGGGTCCTGGGCGTCACCCGCCGCCCGGAGGCATGCGCACGCGGGCCTTCGGCTGCCCAGGTGGGGACGCCGCCCCCGCCGCCGGGTGGGCCGGTTCCCTCAGCAGCGGGTACACCGGTGCCCGCACACTCGGCGCCATGGGCGCACGGGCCGATGCCCGCCGGTACGGGGCCGGGGGCGCCTGTGCGGGTGACGGCCGGGGCCGGAACACGGCCACCTCCTGCTCGCCCGTGAGGGCAGCGAGCGGGAGGCGGGGCCGGGGCGCCGCGACCCTCGGCGAGGGCGTCGCGGCCGGGGGACCTGCCCTCGACCTGACCTCCGGTGCGTACGGGCCGAAACGCGCTCGCGCCGTCACATCGGCGATCTCGCCCTCGACGGAGCACCGGACCACCTCTGCCCCCTGTGCTGCGGCCACGTCCCTTGCCGCCCCGCATGCCGTCGCTGCCCCCCGCAGCGCCCGGTCTGCTGCGGCGAGCGCTGCCAGGTCCGCCGCGCCACCGGCCTTGTGGCGAGCTGCCACCGCCTGGCCGAGCGCGAGCACCGTCGCGAAGACCGCGCACAACGTCGCCGTCGTCACCGCCACCCATACAGTCGCCAGTCCCCGGTCCACCCCCTCAGGCCCCCGGGTCGTCGGCCCCCGACCTGCTCCCTCAGGCCCCCCGCCCCACCCACTCACGGTTCTGCTCCCACGGTGTCCTCGGCCAGGGCCACAGCCTCGGCGCTCAGCGTCAGGGCGAGACCCCGCGGGCCCGGCGTAGGTGCCTCCACCCGCACCCTCCAGACGTCCCCGGCCCTCTCCACGACGACCCGGGACCCTCCCGGCGCCGCCTCACGCGCGGCCGACAGGACCATGGCCTCGGGCTCCGCGCGGGCCGCAGCCCGCGCCCCGGCCCGCGCGGCGTCCACACAGCGGATCTGGCCGGCCGCGGCGGCCAACGCCCACACCAGAGCCATCACGAACGCCACCAGCACGGGAATGGCCATGGCAGCCTCCGCCGTCACTGCTCCCCGGTCCTCGTGACGACTTCCGAGACCGGTGCGGCGATCCCCCTTCACCACGTCAGAACTTCGCATCGAGCGCGTCCTTGATCAGCGACTGCAGAGCTGACAGCACCGCCCCGCTGGTCACCACCTTGTAGAGCACCGCCGCGAAAGCGCAGGCCGCGATGGTTCCTACGGCGTACTCGGATGTCGTCATCCCCTGGTCCGGACGACTGGTCCGGACAAGCCGGGCGCGCCGGTCCACCCAGACGCGGCGAACCGCACTCCATGCCCGCTGCATGCTGCTGTTTCCCATCGTTCCCCCACTGATCAGGTTCATATGTCGCTCGAAGTCCACTTCATGCGGTGGTTGTCGTCGTGCGGCGTTCGGGAAGGCGCAGGAGGGCGCCTGCGCCACCTCAGTCGCGGCACTCGTCAGTTGCGGTCCAGCAAGCCGGTCGCCAGACCGATCACCACCGGCGCCACTCCGACCGCCAGAAAGGCGGGCAGGAAGCAGAGCCCCACCGGTGCCGTGATCAGCACGCCCGCCCGCTGGGCGCGCGCCACCGCCGCGCCGGCACGCTCGGCACGCATCTCATCGGCCAGCCGGGCGACGGGCTCCGCCGCCGGAGCCCCCGTCGATCCGGCCCGCTCCAGACAGCGGGCCAGGGGGCCGGCGCCTGGTATCTCCGCGAACCTCCCCCACGCATCAGCCGGTTCACCACCGAGTCTGATTACCGCTGCCGTTCGGGCCAGCAGGTCACCGACCTGGCCGCCCATGGACTCACCGACCGCTTCCGCCGCCTCCCGCGGTCCGGCGCCCGCCGAGATGCAGGCAGCCAGCAGGTCGGCCGCGAGCGGCAGTTGGCGGGCGACCGCGGCAGCCTCCGCCTTCCGGGCCTCGGCCCCGCTCCCCAGGCCGGAGCGCGACCAGCGCCACACTCCGTATGCCGCCGCCAGGCCGGCTCCGCACCCGGGCAGGCCGCCGACGAGGGCCCAGCCGGTCATCAACGCACCCACGGGTGCCGCCCACATCCGGACTCGGCTGCGCACCGCCGTTCGTCGGCGCCGCCATCCGGGAGCCGGCCCATCGGCACGGGACGCCGTCAACCGCTCTCCGCGCCGGCGGACCGCGCGCTCCTGCCGCCACCCGATCCACGCCAGTGCGAGACAGGCAGCGGTCGCCAGCGCTACGCCCACCGTTCCCAGCCGGTGCACCTCTGCCGGCCCGTTCACGGCGCCTCCCCCGCCCGCACGATCCGAGACGCCCAGAACAACCCTGCCCCTTCGAGCACACCACCTGCCGCCAGGCACACCAGCCCACCCGGACTGTGCAGAAGCACGTTCAGCGGATCGGCCCCCAGCGCGGCACCCAGACCCAGACCCACGACCGGCAGCAACGCCAGCACCAGGACCGTGGACCACGCACCCGCGAGGTGTGCCCTCAGCTCCACCACCCGGCGTCTGTCGGCCCGCAACGCCCCCTCCAGTCGTGCCAGGCCTGCCGCGAGACCGGCTCCGCCGTCCACCGCCACCTGCCAGCAGGCCGCCACCCCCGCGAGTCCGTCCAGTCCCGGTCCGGCCGACGCCTTCCGGAGTTCGCCCGGCACATCACCACCGAACCGCGCCGCCGCGACCACCGCGGCTTCGTCACCGCCCAGTGCTCCCCCGTTCCGCGCGGCGATCAGCAACGCCTGCCCGGGCTCGCGTCCGGCTCGGAGCTCGCCCACGACCGCCCCGCACAAGGTCGTCACCGCATCGGCCGCCCGCTCCCGCGCAGAGCGCAGAGACCTGCGCCGTAACCACCGCCTCACCAGGGGCACGGCGACCACCCCGGCGACCAGCGGCAGCGCCGACTCGCCCAGCACACCGAGAAGCAGCGCCACGGGTGCACAGAGCCATTCGCGCCGGACACCGAGGTATCCCCGGACCACGCCCCAGCAGCCCGTGAACCGCGGACGCGAGGGACGGCCGCACGCGAACATCGCGCGTGTCCGCCGCGCACCCGGGTCCTCAAGCACGGCCAGGCCGCCTGCCAGCCCCGCGCCGACCGCCATCACCAGTGCTACGAGCTGCCCCGAAGGGTGGAGATCCGCTGCCGTCACGGCGCCTCTCCGATCAACAGGGCCAGTTGTTTCCAGCCCCGCTCACGAATGAACCCCTCGGGCCCCCAGCGCAGTGCGGGCACGGTGATCACCAGGCCTGCCGAGTCCCGCTCGAGCACGTGTACCGCGGCAAGGCGTCGCCGTCCGCCACGGTCCCGCACAAGATGCACCACCACGGACAGCGCGGCTGCCACCTGGCTGTGCAGAGACGCCCGATCGAGGCCTGCAGCAGTGCCCAGCGCCTCCAACCGTGCCGGGACGTGCTCGGCGGCATTGGCGTGCACCGTGCCGCACCCGCCCTCATGTCCTGTGTTCAGGGCGGCCAGCAGCTCCGTCACCTCGCCGCCCCGCACCTCCCCCACCACCAGGCGGTCGGGGCGCATGCGCAAGGCCTGGCGCACCAGGTCCCGGAGCGTCACACGGCCCGCGCCCTCCTGATTGGCGGGTCGCGATTCCAGTCGCACCACGTGGGGATGGTCGGGGCGTAGTTCCGCCGAGTCCTCGGCGAGCACGATGCGTTCCCGCTCGTCGACCGCCCCCAGCAGGCTGGAGAGCAGCGTGGTCTTCCCGAACCTGTGACAAAGACACCTCTCTTGGCGGACACTCGGGGGATGAAGCACAACCGCGCCCGGCACACCGGGCCCTCACGCGCCGTCATCTACGTCCGTATCAGCCAGGACCGCACCGGCGCCCACCTCGGCGTCGACCGGCAGCGCGAGGACTGTGAGGCGCTCGCCGAATCCCACGGCTGGGAAGTCGTCGAGGTGTACGTCGACAACGACTTGTCGGCGTACTCGGGCAAGCCACGCAAGGACTACCGTCGGATGCTCGCCGACCTGGAGTTGGGCACCGCCACCGTCGTGATCGCCTGGCACACCGACCGGCTGCACCGCTCCCCCACGGAGCTCGAGGAGTACATCGACCTCAGCCAGCGGCGCGGCGTCGACACCCACACCTGCCAGGCCGGTGAACTCGACCTGTCCACCTCGTCCGGCCGGATGACCGCCCGCATCCACGGCGCCGTCGCCCGCCACGAATCCGAGCACAAGGCCGAGCGTGTCGCCCGCGCCCGCCTGCAGAAGGCGAAGGCCGGCAAGTTCGGCGGCGGCCTACGTCCGTTCGGTTGGGGCATGCCCACCGGGGAGACCCGGAAGAAGGTCGTGAAGGGCACCGACGAGGAGATCGACGTGCCGGTCCTCGACATGAACAAGCTGGTGCCCGAGGAAGCTGCGGCGCTGGACGTCGGTACGGATCAGATCCTGTCGGGCGGGTCGATCAAGGGGTGGGTACGGTGGCTCGCCGACAAGGGCCTGACGTCCACCACGGGCAAACCGATCGACCACCAGTCAGCACGTGATCTGCTGCTGCGCCCGAGAAACGCCGGAATCGCCGTCTACAGGGGCGAGGAGATCGGACCCGGGGCGTGGGACCCCGCCGTGGACAAGCCGCGTTTCAGGGCCGTCGTGGCGATCCTGACGAACCCGGCCCGGCTGACGTCGCCAGGGCCGACACCGAAGTGGTTCGGGTCGCTCCTCTACCTGTGCGGCCACCGGGGCTGCAACAAGCCGGTGACGTGCACCCGCGCGGGTGGCGGGAACTACCCGAGCTACCGATGCGTGGACCAGCACGGCGGCGGCCGCAAGGCCGAGACCCTCGACCGGTACGTCCAGGACCTCATCGTCGAGCGCCTGTCACGGGATGACGCTGGCGAGCTGCTGGAGCCCGCGGCCGACGGGGTGGACGTGGCCGCGCTGCAGCTGGAGAGCGAGCAGATTCGCCGGCGGCTGACCGACCTGGCGGGCATGTTCGGTGCCGGGCAGGTCGACATGGCCCAGTTCGCCGAGGGCTCGGATGTCGCGCGCGCCCAGCTCGAAGGGATCACCAGCCAGCTGGCCCGGGCCGCGGTGAAGGATCCGCTCGTCGGCCTGGTCGGCGTGCCGGATGTCCGTAAGGCGTGGGACGCACTCGGCCTCGACCGCCGGCGCGCGGTCCTGCGGTCCCTGCTGACGGTGACACTGCACAAGCCCCGCCCCGGCCGCATGCCCGATGGCGGGTACTTCGACTACGAAGCCATCGAAACAAAGTGGCTGCGAGGCTAGTCGCAATCGCGGGAGACATACCTAGAAAGGGACGGACGATGGCGGTTCACCGGCGCCCGAATCCATCACCTGAGCAAGGGCCTTGAGTACAGACGACGTCTTCTTTTCAGACATCAGACGCGCGAAATTCCGAAGGGTCTCCATAGCTTCCTCATCGAGCTCATCCGGGTGCTCACGTCGGCGCTCCGCGTCCAGCCACTCCTCATAGTCCTCTCCGCCATCGAGCCACTCCACCCGGGCGGACGGGCTCCAAACGACGCCTTTGCTCTGCTTGAGAATGCGGTTGACCGAACTGATCATCTCGCTTGAGTATCGCAGCGGGACAGCCGCCTCTAGCAATTCGTCCGCCTCGATGTACGCATCCTTCTGGTACTCCGCATCTTCTCCGCGACCGAGGCGGTAAATGATTTCCGTGTGGACGGGCACTTCAATCGGCATGAAGAAATAGGCGACCGGTTCAGAAAAGACTCGGGCAAAGCACATGACTTCGTTTGCGTCGAACATGCGCGACCGCCCCGTCTTGAGCGAGCGCTCCGCCGCACTCAGCGTCGCCGCCGTCCACTTCTTCCCCGCCGCACGTTGCAACCGCTCAGCCGTCTCGTCCTGGGTCCACCCCCTCGCCCGCCGCGCCTTCGTGAGGTTGTGCGCGACAACCTGGTTCACGGTCAAAAGGACGACTTTCTTACTGCTTCCCTCATGCTCTGCCATGCCTACCACTGTAGACCAGCAGTCAACGCCTACGCAGGATCACTGCACACGCATGACGATTCACGCTTGCCCCACGGGCATCAGTCCGCCTACTCTGCACTCATGCGCACCGAATCAACGTCAGTGTGTAGCTCGTCGCCGTTGCGGGCTGTCCGCACAGCGAAGGGCATGACGCTGCGGACCACGGCACAACGCTCCGGCATCGACCCGGGCTATCTCTCCAAGGTCGAGCGCGGGCAGAAGCAGCTGTCCATTGAGTCCCTCCACCGCCTCGCGGTGGTGTTGGAACTCAGCGAGCTGGCAGCCCTCCTTAAGCCCTACCTGCACAGCAAGGAAGCGGCGTGACCAGCGCGGCGGCAAATAGCGCCGCGAACGACAACAGCGCCCGGGGGGCAACCCAGGCGCTGTCAGTCGAGCAATTCGAAACCACCGCTAAGCAGATCGGAAGCTCGATGACCAGTATCGCAGACTCCACTCGTCCGGGACAGGCAAACCTCAACCAGCCAGCCCCGGCCGCCCGCCCCACCTTTGCAGAGTTGGGCGAAGCAGTCGCCGCCCGCATCGCGGCCGGCGTCCCCTCAATCGCCGCCGAGCTGGGGCAGGCGGGGCTCGCGAGCCTCTTGGCGGACGTCCTTCGGCAACTGACGCGCACCGCCCGCCCGGCCGCCTGCCCGGACTGGTGTGTCACCGACCACACCGCTGGCAACGACCCCGGATGGCACCAGGGGCCGAGCATCGACGTCACGTGCTCCGTGCCGGGACTCAACGCGGCACCAGGTGGTCCGCTGGAGACGCTGCTCTGCGCGCG
The DNA here is from genome assembly GCF_030816615.1 of Streptomyces sp. B1I3. Taxonomy (NCBI): domain Bacteria; kingdom Bacillati; phylum Actinomycetota; class Actinomycetes; order Kitasatosporales; family Streptomycetaceae; genus Streptomyces; species Streptomyces sp. B1I3. Next base: position 4,451,848 of record NZ_JAUSYD010000001.1, on the reverse strand, counting down.
CGTCGTGCAGCACAACGAGGACCCGGATGCGTTCGGTGTCGAGACCCGCCTCTGGGTCGACACAGGACTCGACACCACCGAGCTCGACGTCGCCCAGACCGACCAGCTCATCGCCGGTCTGGAGACCTTCCTCCCGAAGCTTCGGGCCATGCGGGGCCACCTCGCCGAAGCCTCGGCTGGAGACCACCCGGGCACCCCGGCCGTGAAGGCCACACGCATGGCCGACGTCGACGCCCGAGTGAAGGCCATTAACAAGGCCGAGGCGACGCGGTGGTAACCCAACCGCACACCACCGCGGCGGCCGAGGGTGTCCTCGGCCGCCCGGCCGGGGCCACTCACGGCGACGCCGCGTACTGGGCACGCATCCGGCGCATCGTCGACCAGGCCCCGCCCCTCACCGACCACCAGCGGGCAGTCATCCGCGCTGCGTTCCACCAGCCGGCCGACCAGAAGGAGCGGGCAGCATGAACAATCACACCATCGGCCAGTGGCCCGTCGAACGGCCCCTCCGCCTCGCCCCCGCCCCGGCACGGCAGGACGCCCCCGCCCCGGCGCAGCCCCCCGCGGTGGTGCCCGTGCCCGAGGTTCGGCTGGTCGTCACGGTGGACCTCACGCGCCCGTACAGCAACAGGGCCGAAGTCTCTGCAGACCTGTACGAGCAGACCCGTCACTCGACCGACTGCCACACCGCGATCGTCCGCGTCGGCGAGGACGCCCTCCGCTGCGAGAGCGGCCTCGGCCAGGCAATCGCCTCCCGCTTCTTCCTCGCCGCCAAGCGCATCGAGGTGCACATCCCGGCCGGAACCCGCTGGGCCTTCGTCGCCAGCGAGGTGCAGCGGCACCTCCGCGTCATGACTGCGGACCACGAGCGGATGCTCAACGCCACACGGACGCCCGGCAGTTGATCTACGGAGCGCTCCGCCGCCCGGGCTGCACTCCCAGCCCGGGCGGCACGCGCCTCACGAACACCACCGGCCCCGCTCGTAGAAGAGAGCACGTTCGTGAACACCACCGTCCTCCCGCTCTTCAGGGAGAACACCGAGCAGGACCAGGCGGAAGTCCAGCCGCCCCCTGCCCGACTCGGCATGGCCGCCGCCGCGGCCCACCTCGTCGCCTACCGCGACACGCAGGACAACGAGCGGCGCGTACATCTCGTCGTGGACTGCCCGTTCTGCAACCACCAGCACATCCACCCCGCTGGCCTCGCCACGGCGCCGCGCCTCTGCCCCCGCGCATCGCGCTGCGTCGGCCGCCCGACCGGCGCCTACTACTTCCCGGCGGTGCAGCAGTGACCGACCGCCCGCCGACCCAGGTGACCATCGACGAGAACCTTGTCCACGCGTCCCTGACCCACCAGTACCAGGACGTCCCCGGCCTGCTCAGCATCTGCAGCGACGCCGACGGCTGGGCCGGACGACGCTTCACGACCGACAAGGCAGGCATCGCCGCTGCGGTGCAGCACGTCATCCAGCTCGATGCCCGTCGGCCGAAGGGCATTTACGCCCAGGTCACCACACTCCGCGAGCATCCCGAGAAGGGGCGCGGCGGGAAAGACCTGGCCCACGGGCTCACGTTCCTGTGGGCTGACGGCGACTTCGGCGACGTCGGCCACAAGCCGGGCCCCGACGAGATGCCGCACCCCCTGGACGCCGATCACGTGCGGGAGATCGTGGCGTCGTCCGGGCTGCCGGAGCCGAGTGGCTGGGTGCTGTCCGGCGGCGGCTTCAACCCCATGTGGATGCTCGACCAGGCACACATCATCACGGACGACGACCGGGCCCGTATCGAGAGCATGACGGCCGGCTTGCAGACCATCCTCGGCGCCGCCGCTTACGGGCACGGCTGCACGTGGGACACGCAGGTCGGCAACCTCGACCGGCTGATGCGGGTGCCCGGCACCGTGAACCGGAAGGGCGGACGGGAGCGGGCGACAGGCAGCATCCCGGGCTCGACGGCTCAGGTCTCCCTGCCCCTCATGCTCGAGCTGGTTGCCGAGCTGGAGCCTGCCGCGCGGGCGGCGCTGGAGAAGGCCGCCTCGGAGAAGCGCGCCCGGCAGGACGTCCGGATCGGCCGCGCCACCGTGCCGCCGCCGCGCGCCCGCGCCGTGAGCACCGGGGGCAGCAGCGTCTTCGACATCCTCGCCGCCAACCTCACCTTCCGGGACATCCTCGAACCAGCAGGGTGGACCTACCGGGGGACGTCCGGTGGGAGGGACAAGTGGCTGCGGCCGGCCAGCTCGGAGGGCTCGGCCGAGAGCGACTACAGCCTCATCTGCGACGACCACGTCGCCGTGAACTGGTCCGAGCGGTCCGGTCTTCCGACCGGACAGCAGCCGTCTGGCCGGAAGCTGACCGTCCCCACCCTGTGGGCGCACCTTCACTACGGGGGCAACGAGAGCGAGGCCGCCCGCGACGTCCTTCGCGCCGCTCACGACCAGCCGTGCGCGGCCCCGGCGCAGAGCCTGTCTGTTCAGGTCCTTTCGCAGGTCAAGGAGAAGTGCCGCCCGCCCCGGGTGTCTCATCCCGTCCCGGCTCCTCCGCACGATTACGACTGGGACGCCCTGGTAGAACCCGAGCCTGAGCACGAGCGCCCACCCACCGACGACCAGCAGCCCAAGACCGTTCCCGGGCTTCTGCCCGAGGATTTCTACGCCGCCCGCCCCGAGCTGGCCCACATCCGCCAAGCCGGGCACTCACGCAGCCGGTCCGGCGATGTCGCCCTACTGTCGGTGCTCACCCGGCTCTCCTCGCTGGTGTCGCACCGCATCCGCGCCGACACCGGCATCGCCGGTTACGCCTCACTGAACCTGTTCGGCGGGATCATCGGCCCGTCCGGCATCGGCAAGTCCACCGGCGTAGAGGTCGCCGACCGGCTGATGCCGGCCCCGCCGGGACTGGACTTCCGCGACGGTCTGCCGCTCGGTTCCGGGGAAGGCCTCGCCGAGGTCTTCATGGGCATCGTCGAGGAGGAGACCGGCGAGGTACGGAAGACCCGCGGCGGCACCGAGACCCCCGTGACCGTGAACGTCCGCAAGCAGGTTCGGCACAACGCGTTCTTCTACGTCGACGAGGGCGCCACGATCACCCGGCTGATGAAGGACCGCTCAGGCTCGACCCTGGGCGAGACCTTGCGAAGCGCTGCCGTCGGCCAGACTCTCGGGCAGACCAACGCCAGCAAGGACACCAGCAGGTACATCCCCAGCGGCTCCTACAGCCTGGGCCTGCTGGTCGGCTTCCAGCCGGAGACCGTGACTCCCATCTTCGACGAGGTCGCCGAGGGGACGCCGCAGCGATTCGTCTGGGTACAAGTCATCGACCCGTCGATCCCCGACGAGCAGCCGGCCTGGCCCGGCGAACTCCACGCATGGCGGGCCGCCGCCGCGGCGCCGCCCGGAAACGAGGCAGACCGCTTCGTCCTCGTCACCTTCGATGACGCCATCAAGGCCGAACTCCGCGCCGCCGACCTCGCCAAGGTCCGCGGCCTGGCGCATGCCTCGGAGATGAACCCGTTCGACTCCCAGGCGCCAGTCATGAAGGTGAAGCTCGCTTCTCTGCTGGCGATTCTCTGCGGGCGACGGCACGTCAGCACCGAGGACTGGCAGTTGGCGCAGATCCTCTGGACAGCGTCGTGCGCGACGCGGGATGCCGTCATGCGGTACGCCGAGGCACAGCGCCGCCAGGAGCAGGAGCAGCGCACGACAGCCCGTATCGAGGAAGAGGTACGCGTCGACCACGCGAAGCAAGTGGCCGAGGGCGCGCGGGCGGACCGGGCAGTCGAGCGGCTGGCTACCCGCCTTGCGGTGGCAGCACGGGAACAGGGGCCGCAGACCCGCAAGACGGTGCGCTCTCGGACCGCTGGGCGAGACAAGCGGCACCTCGTTGACGCGTTCGCCTACGCGGTAGTGCGCGAGTGGGTTATCGAGGACGGTGGGCGGTTCCTGCCCGGCCCTGTCCCCCCGTCCTGAAGGGGGACATAGGGGGGGACATCTGAAGGGGGGACAGGCTTTGTCCCCCCTCTCCCTCCGGGAAAATGCTCCAACTGGTTTCGCTTCTCAACTATTGCAAGCGCAAGTAAGTCTGTGACCTGCACAAATAGAAATCAAGATCAACTTTTTCTTGACTCGCGTACCGCGCGAGAGAGGGGGGGGACAAACGGTGTCCCCCCTGTCCCCCTGTCCCCCTGACAGTCCACCTACTCACCAAGGAGATTCGATGACCGACCAGCCCACCCCCGAGAACACGAACATCACGAAGCGCACCGTGCAGATCCGCACCCTCACCGTCGACACCAAGCAGATGACGCAGGGGATCTTTCGTCAGCTTGCCGAGTGGCCCGTCATCGACGCCGCGGGAAGCGTCCACGGGGACCCGTGGGGCCTCGTGAACTATCACCCCGACCGCTGTGACGACGCACCCAAGCACCTGCATGTGGTCTGGCAGGCAGGGGACCAGCTGCACCGCGCACATGTGCCCGCCCCCGAGCACGCCAATCTCCGGGGATTGCTGGCCAGCGAGTACGCCATGGCGCTTATTGCCGAGGGGGTGCAGGCGAGTGACGAGGTTGGTCTCCGAGTGAGCCGAGGCAAGGGGCGGGCCGAGATCATCACCCGCTTCAACCTCTGGGGCGTCAGCTTCACCGGCAGCGCCACACCTCGATTTCTGAATGCCTGGCAGGGAAGCGGCGGCCTGTACGAAGACCAGATCGCCGGCCTGCGCGCGGAGTTCAGCGCGCACTTCGGCGGCGAGCTCCGACCCTCGGCCGAGATTGCTCCCCTGCTGCCGACCGGGCCCTACAAGCGGTCGTGGTTGGAGCTCAACAAGCTGCCGCAGCTCTTTATCGGCCGCTGACCGCAGCCCCACCGCATCACTAGGCCGGGCCCGCGGGTCTAGGGCCCGGCCACCTACCCAGCCTCCCAGGTGTTTCAGATGGAACACCTCGCCCTGAAGGAGCCCGCCATGGCAGGCGAGACAGTGATCACCATCGTCGGCAACCTGGTTGACGACCCCGAGCTGCGCTTTACCCCGGCCGGCGCCGCCGTTGCCAAGTTCCGCATCGCCTCCACCCCCCGTGTCTTCGACCGGCAGACCAACGAGTGGAAGGACGGCGAAGGCCTCTTCCTCACCTGCTCCGTGTGGCGGCAGGCCGCCGAGAACGCAGCCGAGACGATGACCCGCGGCATGCGCGTCATCGTCCAGGGCCAGCTCAAGCAGCGGTCCTACGAGGACCGCGACCAGGTGAAGCGCACCGTGTACGAGATCGACGCCCACGAGGTCGGCGTCAGCCTGGCCCGCGCCTCGGCGAAGGTCACGAAGAACCCGGCTGGTGGCGGGCAGGGCGCGGGAGCCCCGGCCGCGGCCCAACCTCCGCAGCAGGCCGGCGGATGGGGCAGCGGTCAGTCGGCAGCTCCGGCCGCCGCGCCCAGCTACTCGGACGAGCCCCCCTTCTGATCTGCAGCCACAGTCACCACTCATCCGCAGAGGAGAGCCCGCTCATGCAAAACGCTCGCATCACGATCAACCACGACCACACCAGCCGGTTGGGGAACCTGCTCTTCGGTGCCTGGTGGTGGCAGGTGTACATGGCCGGAGTCGGTCTGAAGTCGGGCTTCGCCCGTGCTGAGCCGCAGGCCCGTGCGAAGGCTGAGCGGGCCGCGCGCACGCTCGCTCGCACCCAGTGCGGCACAACCTTCCGGTACACGCTGCCTCTCAGCACCGAGAGGACCGAAGCGCCGTGAATGCTTGCCTGCTGTGTGAGACGCACGATGCGGCCGGCGGGCAGCTGTGCCCCGGCTGCACGAAGGCGACCCTGGTCCGGCTGGAGTCCCTGCCGACGCTGTACGACGGACTGCAGGCGTTCCTCGCGCCGAGCAGCACCGGTGGTCAGGGCCGCGGTTCGAAGCCCGTGCATGCCCCGCTGCCCGTCTCCGAGAGCGTCCTCGATCTCCGGGGCCCGGGCGGCATGGTGGGCATCGTCGAGGACTGGCTGGGTCTGGTCCGGGAGGAGCGCGGCATGGCCCCGGTCGTTCCGGTCGGCGCCGTTGAGCCCCGGCTGGCTGCCGCGGTGGCCGGGCTGCGGAACCAGCTGCCGTGGATCGCGATCAGCTGGCCGTTGGCCGGCGCGTTCGCCGAGGAGATCCGGGAGCTCGCGAACAACGCGCGGAGCATTCTCGACCCGGACAAGCAGGCGGTCCGCGGAACCCGGATCGGGCAGTGTCCGGCGATTGACCCGTCCGGCACGTTGTGCGGTGCCGTGCTGCGGCTGCTGCCGGGTGAGAAGGCTGTGCGCTGCGAGTGGTGTGACACGCGGTACCCGCCGTATACCTGGGCGCAGTTGAAGGCGTGGATCGATGAGGACGCGCGGGCCGGAAATGCTGCGTAGAGCTTGCGCACCTAACCCTGGGTTGGATAGAGTCGGTCTCGTGAACGCCATCCCCTGGCGGGACCGGGTCCGCGCGGAGGACGAGCTGGTGGAACAGCTCCAACGCCTCGTATCCGAGTCCGCCAAAAGACGAGCGCTCGCCTTGCTCGACGGCGTAGCCGAACTTGGCACCGTGGCTGACGTAGCCCGGGACCTAGGGAAGAGCTGGCAGGCGATCGACAAGGCGATCAAGAAGAACGGGCCGAAGGGCCCCACAACCACATAGAAGCGGGGCCGGACGACAGCTCCCCAGGTGGTGGAACACCCGGGAGCGGCCGCGTCGCCCGACCCCTGACGCACCGAGGCGTATCAGCGCCCCGGCACTTGCCCACGAGAGAGACGGACCCTCCTCATGAGCCACAATCACCCTATTCCCATGGCGTACGCCATGGAACAGAGGGCATGCCCCTCTTCGCCCCCCAGCCCCCGGCACCTGATCGCTGTCGGCATCCTCACCCGTGCAGGCACCCGCACGGTCAGCACCATCCGCACCGCGGACGGCACGACCGGCAGCATCCGCCCCACCGGCGGTGCCCGATGAGCATCGACGCCTTCGGCCTTGAGCTGCAGCAGCTCCTCGCCACGCCCTCCCTTGCGGGACAGATCCTCACCGCCGTGGCCAGCGCCCTGCAGTCCGAGGACCCGTTCCAGCACCTCACCCCCGATACCCTCAAGTCGCTGCTCGGCACCGCCGCCTACGTCCTCAGCGACGGCATCCCGGTCGACCTTGCCACGCAGGCCACCGAGCGCGCCGAGGCCGCCCTCCCGCCCATCCACGACCGGGAGACCGCCGACGCCTACGCGCTCCGCGTCCTCCAGGCTGCGAGGACGGTATGAGCGCCCTCGAAGAGCTCCGCGCCCTCCTCGAAGCTGTCGTCGAGGCGATCGACCTTCCGCACCCGGACACCGTCGGCGATGCGGACGCCTACCGGGACCTCCTGGACCGGCGGGCCGGTCTCGCCGTCATCGTCGCCCGCGCTGCGCTGGCCGAAGAGCCGGACGCCTACGGGTGGAACGCCGCCTACCTGCGCCGCAAGATCGCCGAGTACCCGATCGCCTACCGCGCTTACGAGAAGCCGGAGGCCAGCCGATGAGCGCCGGACGCACCGTCACGGTGCCCACCCTCGACCACGGCGACATCACCATCCCCGAGCCCGCCTGGTGCACTGGTCACGACGGCGCACGGCCGCAGTACCGCAGCGACACCGGGCACACCGGCACAGCCTTCCCCCTCGTCTATGAGGGGGCCGAGCTCGGCACGGCCATGCTCGTCCAGGACCCCTTCGCCGTACACGCCGACCGCAGCATCAAGATCTACGTCGAGCTCGGCGGCAACGGAGTCTCCCTCGACCCGGTCGAGCTGGAAACCCTGGCGAACTCGCTCGTCGGCTACTCCACCACCCTGCGCGAACTCGCACTCCAGCTCGCCGTCCTCCACACCGAGGAGGGCCAGTGAAGCTCCCCACCCCGTCGCAGGGCCTCGCAGCCGGGGCCACCGCCGTCACCGTGCTCCTGACGGCTGCCGCGTTCTGGCTCTCCTACGAGCACCTGCATGACGTCGCCGACGGAAACGGCCTGAACGGCGCCCGCGCCTGGGCCTGGCCCGCAACCGTGGACTTGTTCATCGTCGCCGGGGAGCTGCTCATGCTCCGGGCCTCGCTCCGCGGCCGCATCGACGGCTGGGCCATCGCCTTGGCAGCCACCGGGTCATTCGGCTCCATCGCCCTGAACGTGGCCGGCGTCGGCATCAACGCCGAACCGCTGGAGTACGTCGTCGCCGCGGTCCCGCCCACGGCCGCGCTCATCGCGTTCGGTGCGCTGATGCGACAGGTCCACACCGCACTGGCCAGCCGACCCGAACCCGCCCCGGTCACCATGACCATCCCCGTGACCTGGACCCCGCCCCGCCGGCCCCCGGTCGTTCCCGCGGGCGTGCACACCCTCCCGGTCATCGCCCGGCCGCAGAAGCGGTCACCCACCTCGACCGAGGTGGTACCCGCCGGGGTCCGGACACTGCCGCTCGTCGCCACCGAGGTGACCACCACGGTGACCATCGACCGCGTCACCCCGGAACCCGCCAAGGTGGTCACCCGGCCCGCCATCGAGACCGGGGGGAAGCCGCTCGCCTGGCCCGCCGGGGCGGCGCTCGGCGACCAGCTTCCCGCCTCACTGGTAACCACCGCAGTGCCCTCCGCCGACCCCCGGAACGTGGTCACCGTCCCGGTGACCGTCACCCCCGCCGAACTGCGGAAACAGGCGCGGGCGCTGAACCGGCAGGTGGTCAGGGAGACGAACCGCCCGGTGACCACCGCACGGCTCCAGGAGGAATACGGCCTCTCCCGCCGCGACGCCACCGAACTCCGCCGCGCAGTAGTCGACAGGCGGCGGTCATGATCACGTATCACGGCCTCGGGTTCTACGGCCTCTTCGCCGCCCTCGGCGGTGCCGCCCTCCTGCGCCTGCTCCCGCGCGAATCCCGTGCGCACCGCCTGCTCTCCCGTGCGCTCCTCGCCGCGCTCCTTCTCACCGCCGCCATCGTCGGCCTCTCGTACTAAGGGACAGACCCATGAAGACGTCGCTCATCGCCGCCATCGACACCGCCAGCCAGCACACCATCGCCGCACCCGCAGCGGCTGGCGGGCCCAGCGGCTCCGTCCCCATCAGCGTCCTCCTGATCATCGTGCTCAGCGGGATCGCCTGGTGGATGTTCAAGCACGGCGACAAGACCAAGAAGCTCCACCTCGCCCCCGGCTTCGTTTGCCTCGGCCTCGGCCTGTCGCTCAGCGGCACGCAGGTCGGCGGAATGGTCGCCCAGCTATTCGGCACCTTCGCCACGATGATCGCCACCTTCGCCGGCAACGCCTGACCACCCGATGGCCATCGACTCGGAGGCCGACACCCTCGAGCTGCCGCCCGTCCCCGAGTTCGGGACCGGGCGGCCCCGGTGGGCAGCCCAGCGCATCCACCCCAGGCGCCTCAGCCGCGGGCACCTCACCCAGTGGGCCCGCCTCCGGGCCTGGGCCGTCGCCGCCGATCACCCGACCCGCGGGAAGACCGTCACCGCCCGCGCCACCGGGCTCGGCTTCGGCGCCCTGGCCGCCTGGCGCACCGCGAACGAGGAGCCCCGCCTCCTCGCCGTCGCGGCCGGCGCCTACGCCATCAGCGCCTGGCGCGCCGGCCGCCCCGTTCCCCCGACCGAGGACGAGCTGAAGCGCAGGGTCCTCCTCGGCGTGCAGCACCTCATCGGCGACCGGCCCGCCGTCTTCGTCCGAGAGGTGTACGACGCCTTCCAGACGCGCCCCGCCGCTGCCCACCTGGACGACGCCCGGGTCCGCGCGGTCCTCACCCAGTGCGGCATCACCATCCACAAGACCGTGCGCATCAGCGCCACCGAGACCGGCCGCAGCGGCATCAAGGCCACCGACATCCAGGCCCTCCTCTCCCCCGCACCCGTAGACACCCCTTCCGGAGGTATAGACGCAGGTCAGCCGGACGGAAAGGGGGCCGTAGAGCCAGCGGAAGGGGCTGTAGAGCAGCCCGTAGACCGCGCCTGACGCCTGCCCGACCCGCCCGCGTGAGAGGGGCGGCGAGGGGAGCCGGACAGTCCGGCACCGACACAGGAGGACCTCATGGCACTGACCAACTACCGCTGGACCGCCACCGGCACCACCCCGAACGGCGAAGCAGCCGAAGGGGCCGGCAACGTCCAGGCCGAAAGCGTCCGAGAAGCCGAAGCCATGGTCATCGGCCACTGCGGCGGCAAGGGCTTCAAGCCCGACGACATCGTCCTCATCCTCACCCGCAGCTGACGAGCCCCGAGACCGGCCGCATCACTGCCAGGCGAACGGCCGGCCCCGGACCCATCCCCAACCACGAGACAGGACCACGATCATGGCACTCAAGAACATCAGCATCGGCGACCTCGCCAAGAAGAACGAGAAGAGCCAGGCCGCCCGCGACGCCGAGAAGGCCGCCAAGTCGAAGTAGTGACCGCTGTAGCTACACCCGAAGCCCCGGCCGTCACCACGACGACCGGGGCTTCCCCACGTCACAATGGGCCCATGGCCCCGCTCCTCGTCGACCTGTACGCCGCCTCAGCCGCCACCGGCATCAAGCCCGGCACCCTCCGCGTCCGACTCCATCGCGGCACGCTCACCCACCACGGCCACGACCGCGCCGGCCGCACCCTCGTCGACCTGAACGAGCTCACCGCCACGACTGTCAACGCCGCTTGACGCACGCGATCACCCGGTGTAACACTCAAGGGGCGTTCGGCGTGCCCACCCACCGCCGACAACCCCAGGCCCCGCCCACACGGACGGGGCCTTCGCCATATCCGCCCCAACACGCCACCCAGTGCCCGATGATGTCCCCCTCATCACGCAACGTCCTGGGGGGACCATGCGCACCAAACTCACCCTCGCCGCCACCGGAGCGGCCCTCCTGCTCACGCTTACCAGCTGCGGCAGCAATGACGACGACGCCAAGGTGACCAAGAGCGACGCCACACCGGAACCCGCGGCCACCAGCGCCGCACCCACGCCCACACCCACACAGCAGACCACGTTCGCCATCGGCGAGACCGCAGACGTGGACGACACCGCCAACGACGTCGCGTTCACCGCCACCGTCATCGCCTACACCCAGCCGGTGAAGGGGCCACAGCCGCCCACAGCCGAGCTCGGCGGCGACGCCTGGGCCACTGCCGAAATCAAGGTCTGCAGCGTCAAGGGCCAGTCCTTCAGTGTCAGCCAGTTCCCCTGGTCCCTTGCCTACGAGGACGGCACGCGCATGGAGGTCACTGGCCTCAACGGCGGTGACCTGCCCAAGCCTGAGTTCCCCACGGACGACGTATCCGTGAAGGCCGGCGACTGCGTGCGCGGCAAGATCCCGTACCCCGTACAGAGCGGCAAGCGCCCCGAGCGGATCGTGTACGCCCCGCAGAGCCTTACCGAGCCGCTCGAATGGACCGTGCCCGCCAAGTAGCAGGAGGTGGCGCCCGTGGCCGGTAACCCGCGCAACGGGCGCCCCTATCGCCGCCTGGTCGCCATGGTGAAGGCCCACGGCTACCCCTGCTGGCTCTGCGGCCGGCCCATCGGCTACCAGCTGGACGCCCGCCACCCGCTCAGCTTCACCCTCGACCACCTCGTCCCCCTCAGCCGCGGCGGCAGCCTCCTCGACCCCGCCAACGCCCGTTCGGCGCACCGGCGGTGCAACAGCGCCCGAGGCAACCGCACCGAGCGCCGGGCGCCCGCACGGACCTCTTGGAAGTGGTGACCGTGCTCTACGTCATCACCGGCCCCCCCCGGCGCAGGCAAGTCGTCGTACATCCAGTCCCACGCCAAGGCCAAGGACATCGTCATCGACATGGACCTCATGGCCCTGGCCATGGCCGGCCCCGGCGCAGACCACCACGACCACAGCGACACGCTGCTCAAGGTCGTGCACCGCGCCCGCTTCGCCGCGATCCGCGAGGCCTGCCAGCACCTCGACAAGGTCGACGTCTACCTGATCCAGACCCTGCCCTCGGCCAAACAGCGAGCCGAGTACAAGCGCCTCGATGCCACCGTCATCACCGTCGACCCAGGCCGGGCCGTCATCATGAAGCGCATCGAAGCCATGCGACAACCGGGCATGAAGGCCGTGGCCACCAAGTGGTACAAGGCCAACCGATCACGCCCGACGAGCTCCATGCCCCAGGCCTCCTGGGAGTGGTAACCCCACGTCACGGCGGGTGAGCTGAGCCAGCGTGATGCCCTCCCGGGGTGCCCTCCGGCGCCTGCCCACCATGATCGATCCGACCCGAACGGCCGTTCTTTGAGCTGAGGGGCGGGCGACCACAAAGCCCTTGTCGCCCGCTTTTTTACACGGGGCCTATCGATCGCTAATGACCGGAGCTTCAAGGCTGACCCAATTAGTGGCGTCACTCTGAGTGATGTGACTGCCAGTGACGGGGGGTGATCATGGGCGCCGTTGCGGACGCGATCACTGCCGAGCTCGAACTGCTCCGCATCATAGATCGTTCGCCTGGCCTGGCACAACTGGCCATCACCCTTGCCGAGTCGGTCGACGATCCGGGCAACGCGACTGCCCAGGCCAATGCCGCGCGCGAGCTACGCACTGTGATGGCCGACCTGCGCAAGCTCGCCCCGGTCGCGTCGGAGGACGACGGAGTGATCAAGCTGTCGAAGAAGCGGGAGGAACGACGTGCCCGTCGTCGTGGAGCTTGAACCGGTCGGCATTCAGCGCCCCAGGTTGCACACCGCGCCGCCTGCCTACCTGTCGTCGTCCGGCCAGGAGGCGGTCGAGCTGGCGGCGATGGCCGGGCTGGAGCTGTTCCCCTGGCAGAAGCACGTCCTGGACGTCGGCCTGCGCGAGCGCGAGGATGGATCGTGGGCCGCATTCGAGGTCGCGGTGAACGTCCCGCGGCAGAACGGCAAGGGCGCGATCATCGAAGCGCGCGAGCTGGCAGGTCTCTTCCTCCTGGACGAGCAGCTGATCCTGCACTCGGCGCACGAGTTCAAGACCAGCAAGGTCGCGTTCCAGCGAATCGAGGCCTTGATCTACGGGTGCCCTGACCTGCGCAAACGTGTGCTGCGGGTCCGGAACAACACGAACGAGACGTCGATCACCCTGGTGACCGGGCAGGTTCTGCAGTTCCTGGCCCGCTCTGGCGGCAGTGGGCGAGGGTTCACGGGCGACGTGAACATCATGGACGAGTGCATGATCCTCGGCGACGACGCCATGGGCGCCCTTATGCCGACCATGTCCGCTATCCCCAACCCGCAGATCTGGTACCTGGGCAGCGCGGGCATCGGCTCACCGTCCGTGCAGCTTGGCCGCTTGCGCCGTCGGGCGGAGGCCGCGGTCGAACTGAAGAAGCCTGACGGGTCGCTGGCGTACTTCGAGTGGTCGATCGATCCGCATCGTGATGAGTGTGGCCCGTCCTGCGACGAGCATGACGAAGCCGACGACCCGCGCTCTTCGGCTCGGGCCAACCCCTCGCTGGGGCACCTGATCAGTCATGAGTTCGTTCGCAACGAGCGGGCGTCCCTCGGCGCGGAGACCTTTGCGCGTGAGCGGCATGGTGTCGGCGTCTATCCGTCGGACGAGGCCGACACGTGGCAGGTCATCGACGAGGAAGCGTGGCGGGCCCTGGCTGCTGCTGAGGCCCGCCCCGAGGCGCTGGACGACTCAGGGGAGCCGATCCCCGGGGTGGTGTCCTTCGCCATCGACATGACGCCGGAGCGGTCGCATGCGGCGATCTGTGTGGCTGGCCCGTGGCGGGGTGGCACGCACGTCGAGGTCCCCGACCACCGGCCTGGTACGGGCTGGGTGGTGGAGCGGGCCAAGGAGCTGCACGAGCGGTGGAAGCCGCGGTGCTGGGTCGTCGATGAAGGCGGGCCGGCCGGGTCGCTCATCCCCGCCCTTGAGGAAGCGTTGGGCATCGAGGTCGTGCGCCCGAAGATGCGGGAGATCGCGCAGGGGTGCGGCCAGTTCTACGACGCGGTCGCCGACCAGTCGTTGTCCCATCACGACCCGGCGCCCCTGGCGACGGCGCTGGCGGGCGCGCAGAAGCGTCCGCTGGGTGACGCGTGGGCGTGGGCCCGCAGGAGCGTAGGCGTGGATATCAGCCCGCTGGTCGGGGTGACCTTGGCCAAGTGGGGCCTGGGCGCCGAGGTTGACGAGGACGTCGATCCGCTGGACAACATCTTCTGAAAGGGGCCACATGACCAGGGCGAAGGCTGTGGTCGCCCTGGCCGGGGCGGCAGGCTGGATTGTCAGGCAGCTTCCGAGCGTGGCCGGAGCCGGGCTCGTCTCGACGGCCGGCTGGATGGTGTACGAACCCGCAGGCGTCTGCCTGGCTGGGCTGTTCTGCCTGGCGGCGGATTGGCGGGGCGCACGATGAGTCTGTTCTTCGGGCGGCGTGAGAGCCGCGCCCCGTTCGCCGAGCCGGAGATCCCGCGCCCCTCTATGGGCGGTGGGACGTTCGCCAGGATCAACCTGTCCCGGGCCGAGGCGAGCCTGCAGAAGGTCGCCGTGTGGTCGGCTACCGACCTCATCGCGTCTCTGGTGTCGACGCTCCCCATCGACGTGTACGCGGGCACAGGCAAGGCGCGCAGGGAGATGCCGAAGCCCAAGGTGCTGGTCGACCCGGCCGGCGACGGGTACGGGGTGAGCGACTGGCTGTACCAGTACATGATGTCGCTGCTGCTGCGCGGCAACGGATACGGCAAGACCGTGGACCGCGACCGTCTCGGCATCCCGACGCAGGTCGTGCTGTATCACCCGGACGAGGTCCAGGGGTGGCGCGACGAGAAGACAGGCCTGCCCCAGTGGCGGGCCGGTGGGAAGACAGTCGACGCCGAGGACATGTGGCACCGGCGGGCGTACCCCGCACCGGGCTGCCTGCTCGGCCTGTCCCCGGTGGAGTATCACGCGGGCACGATCGGCCTGGGCATCGCCGCCCAGCGGTTCGGGTCCCAGTGGTTCCAGGACGGGGCGCACCCGTCGGGGATGCTCACCAACGATCAGAAGCTCGACCCGACGACCGCGAAGACGGCGAAGGAACGGTTCCTGGCCTCACTGTCCGGGTCGCGTGACGTTGCTGTTCTCGGCGCCGGCTGGAAGTACCAGCAGATTCAGGTGTCCGCGAACGAATCGCAGTTCCTGGAGACGCAGCGCTACACGGCTGCGGAGTGCGCACGCATCTACGGGCCCGGCATGGCGGAGATCCTCGGCTACGACACCGGCGGGTCGATGACCTACGCCAACGTCGAGCAGCGCTCCCTGGACCTGCTGACCTACGCGGTCGACAAGTGGCTGGTGCGCGGCGAGGCCATGTTCACCAGCCTGCTGCCGGACGGCCAGTACGCGAAGTTCAACCGTGCGGCCCTGTCCCGTACGGATCTGCTGACCCGCACCCGGGCGCACGCCATCGCTCTGCAGAACAAGTGGACGGTCGTCAACGAGGTCCGTGACCTGGAGGACCAGACGCCGGTGGAGTGGGGCGACAAGCCGAACGAGGGCAACGCACCGAAGGTCAAGATCGATGACTAGTGGAGGGGGCGCGATGAGCGTCAAGAGCGATCGGGCGAACACGTCCGGGGTCGTGCGGCGCGCGTTCCCGGTCCAGCTGGAGGTACGCGCGAAGGCCGGCGCCGCCGCGGTGTCGACCGTGGAGGGCTACGCCTCGGTGACCGAGGAGCCCTTCGAGATGTGGGACTGGCTCGGGATGTACCACGAGGTCGTCCGCGCCGGGGCGTTCGGTAAGACGCTGGGCGAGAACCCCCAGGTGCAGCTGCTGCTGAACCATGGGGGCCTGGCGATGGCGTACACGAAGGCCGGGAGCCTGCGCCTGTCGGAGGACTCCACCGGCCTGCACATGGAAGCTGACGTCTCCACCAAGCGCCACGACGTCGGAGACATGCTCGCCGCCCTTGAGGACGGCAGCGTGGACGAGATGTCGTTCGCGTTCCGGGTGACCCGGCAGCTGTGGTCCCCGGACTACGACCAGCGCGACATCATCGAGGTCGACTTGCACCGCGGCGACGTGTCCGTCGTGAACTTCGGTGCGAACCCCGCAACTTCGGTGGGCGCCCTGCGCTCCGCCGACTTCGACCGCCTCGACGAGGCGGACGCACGGGCGCTGTACGAGCGCCTGCAGCGGCGCCTGGAGCCCGCCCCCGCGGCGGACTCCCACCCGCTGGACCTGTACCGCATGCAGGCCGAAGCCCTCGGCCTGTAGCTACACCCGCCTGCATCACCTGACGCGCCGGAGTCCACGCCGGAGCGCTCCTCGGCATGCCCGCAGGAACGCCACCACCTGGGCCACCACCCGAACGGAACCCGCAGGCGCGACCCACAACCATCAACCTGAAGGGACGAGCCATGCTCGCCTACCTGCGTAAGCAGATGACGTCCCCGCTCGAAGCCCGGGCCGCGCTGAAGACCGAACTGGATTCCGTCCTCACCGCGCCCACGGCGGAGAACCGCAACCCGAACGCCGACGAGGCCAAGCAGTTCACGGAGAAGCGCGAAGCGGTCAAGGCCAAGGACGCGGAGATCGAGGAACTGTCCGCCAAGATCAAGGACCTGGAGGAGGACGAGAAGCGGGAGCAGCGCGCCGCTCAGGTCGCCGTCGAGCACCGGCAGACCGGTGAGCGCCGCGAGCGCGTGACGGTCACATTGGAGCCGGAGACGTACCGCAAGGGCGGTCAGGCCTCGTACTTCCGGGACCTGTACCGGGCGACGGAGAAGGGTGACCGGCAGGCTGCCGAGCGGCTGCAGCGCAACGACCGTGAGGTCATGGAGCAGCGTGCGGTCACCACGACCGACGGGTCGATGGGCGAGTTCGTGCCTCCGCTGTGGATGGTCAACGACTACGTGGCCCTGGCCCGTGCGGGCCGGGTCGCCGCCGACCGTGTGCGCCACCAGCCGCTGCCGGCGGGCACCGACTCCATCAGCCTGCCCAAGGTCTCCACCGGTACGGCGGTCGCCGAGCAGTCCACGCAGAACACCGCGGTGCAGAACACTGACGCCACGCTGGGCAGCGTGACCGCGTCGGTGGCCACGATCGCCGGCCAGCAGGTCGTGCCGCAGCAGCTGCTCGACCAGTCGCCCATCAACGTCGACAGCATCCTGCTCGCCGACCTGGCCGCCGACTATGCGGTCAAGCTCGACACGTTCGTCCTGAACAACAACGTGGCGAACAAGCGGGGCCTGCTCAACGTGTCCGGCCTCAACGCCATCACGTACACCGACGCCACGCCGACCGTGGCCGAGCTGTACCCCAAGGTCGCTGACGGCATCCAGCAGGTGCACACCAACCGGTTCATGCCGGCCGACACGATGCTGATGCACCCGCGCCGGTGGGCCTGGCTCACCGCGCAGGTCGACTCCCAGGGGCGCCCGCTCGTCGTGCCGGTGGCGAACATGCCGCAGAACGCGCTGGCCGCCATGGGCGAGAACGCGTCCGAAGGGTTCGTCGGGACGATGCAGGGCTTGCCGGTCTACGTCGACCCGAACATCCCCACGAACCTGGGTGCGGGCACCAACGAGGACCGCGTCATCATCCTGCGCGGCGACGACGTGATCCTCTTCGAGGGCTCCCCGCGGGCTGAGGTCTTCCGCGAGACGAAGGCCGACCAGCTGTCCGTGCTGCTGCGGTTCTTCAACTACGCGGCGATCCACTCCGAGAGGTACCCGAAGTCCATCTCTGTCATCTCCGGTACGGGCCTCATCACCCCCACGTTCTGATCCCCCTCGGCCGCCGGGCAGTACGCCCGGCGGCCTTCCCGTGGAAGGAGCAGCCGTGGCTGCGCGCAAGAGCACACCGCCCCCCGTGGCGGACGAACAGCCCACCCCGGAGCCCGCGCCCCCCGCGAAGGCGGACCGGCCCGCCGGGGAGCCGCAGGAGCGCACGGCCGTCGAGGCCGTCTACGTCGACGCCCTGCAGCGCGAGCGGGAGGGCTACACCCGGTACAGCCGAAAGGACCGTGCCGCTGATGTCGAGGCCGAGCTGAGACGGCTCGGCGCCCCGTTCGAGCGTGCGGTGCCCCAGCCGCGCGAAACGGCCTGAGCGAAGGGAGGCGGCGCCGTGGCACGGCTCGTAACCCTGGAGCAGGTGAGAGGCCAGCTCGACGACCAGAGTACTGACAACGCCGTTGAGATCGATCTCTACATCGACGCCGCCACCGAGACCATTGAGAGGCTGATCGGGCCTGTCGTGAACCAGACGTTCACCGAGAAGGTCAACGCCCGGGGTAGCCGGCTGGCGCTCACGAAGATGCCCGTGGTGGAGCTGACGTCGATCACGCCCGTCCTCACGAACGGTTCCACCGTCGAGGTCGCCGAGCTCGACGTGGACGGTGAAGCAGGCGTGGTGACACGCCTGGATGGCGGCCTGTTCTACGGCGGCCCCTGGCGTGTCACGTACACGGCAGGGCGCGGGGCCTTGGTTCCGCCCACCATCCAGCTGGCGGCGCTGCTACTGATTCAGCATCTGTGGCGGACGAAGTTCGGGGCGGCCCGCGGGCAGAGCAGCGCGGACGACTACCTGGTAACCCAGCCGGTCCCCGGCCTTGGGTACGCGGTTCCGAACCGGGTGCTGCAACTGCTCGGGTACACCCCGCTCGGGATCGCGTGATGGCGACGTCAGCGGTACCGGCCGCCATCGACGCTCTGCTGGAAATCCTGCGGGAAGACGCCGAACTGTACGCGGTGCGGATCTTCGACGGGCCGACGCCGACCACCAACTTCACCGAGCAGGACCGGCTGTACATCGGCTGGTCCCCTGCATCCGACCAGTCGGCAGAGATGCAGCAATCATTCGCGTCCGCCGGCGGACGCACCCGCGACGAAGACGCCACGATCGCCTGCTACATCGAGACCCGCGCCGGCAACACGGACATGCGCGAACGGCGCCTGCAGGTCTTCGCCCTCTTCGCTCTCGTGGAAACGGCCCTGCGTTCCACAGACCAGGACCCCAACGCCATGAACCTGAACGGCGCTGTCCAGTGGTCAGACATCACCGCCGGGTCCCTGGACCAGGTCCAGAGCGACAACGGATCGATGGCCGGCCTGTCTTTCACCGTGCACTTTCGCGCCCGCATCTGAACACCCACCACCTGAGGAGATACGCCATGGCGCGAGTGCGCTACATCGGCGCCGAGCCGGTCACCGTGCCGGAACTCGGCAACCGCGAGGTCCAGCCTGACGAGCTGGTCGAGGTACCCGACGAGCGGTACGAGGGCTACGCCTGCCAGACCGCAACGTGGGAGGCGGTCGAGGAGCCCAAGGCCGCCGAGCCCGCCCCGAAGAAGCTGTCCACCGCGGTGAAGCCTGCCGCCACCTCGAAGGAGGGCTGACCCATGGCGATCGGATCCGGGCTCGGCGCGCAGGTCGGTATCGCGGCCGAGTCGGTGTACGGGACCTATGTGGCCCCGACGAAATTCATCGAGTTCACGAAGGAGAGCCTCGCTCTCAAGAAGACGACCGCCCAGTCTGCGGGTATCGCTGCGGGGCGGCTGGTCGCCCTGTCGTCACGCCGTGTGGTGACGCAGCGGCAGGCGGCTGGGTCGCTGGAGATGGAGGTCACCAACAAGGCGATGGGCGTGCTGTTGCAGTCGCTCATGGGTACGACGGTGACCCCGGCACAGCAGGCGGCCACGTCGGCGTACCTGCAGACCCACATCCTCGCGGACACGGTGGGCAAGAGCCTCACCATCCAGAAGGGTGTGCCCCTCACGACGGGGACGGTCACGCGCAAGAACTTCCTGGGCTGCAAGGTGATCAGCGCCGAGTTCTCGTGCGAGGTCGGCGGCATGCTGACCGCCAGTTTCGAGATCGACAGCAAGGACGTCGAAGAGACCAGCGTCCTTGCGTCGGCAAGCTACCCGTCGATGGCTCCATTCCACTTCGGGCAGATGAGCCTCAAGACGGGCGTGTATGCGTCTGAGGTGGCGCGCAGCGGGGTCCGCAAGGTCAGCATCAAGATCGAGCGCCCCCAGGCCGTCGAGCGTTTCTACGCCGGGGCGTCCGGGCTGAAGGCCGAGCCGATCGCGAACGACCAGGTGAAGATCAGCGGCAGCATCGAGATGGACTACGTCGACACGATCCTCGACGACCTGCACACCTCGGACGCTGCGACCGCCCTGGTGTGGGACTTCACTGGCCCCCTGATCGCGGCCACGCACTTCGAGCGGTTCACGATCAAGGTCCCGGCGATCCGGTTCGACGACGCGCCCCCGACCGTCGAGGGCTTCGACGTCATCAAGCCGACGCTCGCTTTCACCGGCCTGTACGACGGGACGAACCCCACGCAGATCGAGTACATGTCCACCGACATCACGCTCTGATCGGAGCCCGCCATGGCTGTGTCGTCCGTACAAATCCTCGGTACCGGCCAGCTGCTGGAACTGTCCAGGCGCCTGCGCGCGGCGTCTGGGGCTCCGATCCAGCGGAACATGTCCCGGCGCATCAGGCGGGCCGCTGAACCCCTGCACCGGGACTTGCAGAACACGGTGCGCACTCTGCCGATGCGGTCGCAGGGCCGCCGCACAGGATCACGCGGCGGCCCGTCCCCGACCACCAGGCCGTTCCGTGCGTCGATCGCCGCAGCCATCCGCATCAGCGTCCGCGCCAGCAGCAGACCGGGCGCCCGGGTGTTCCTCGACAAGGGGCTGCTGCCACCGGACATCAGCGTCGGCGCGGTCCAGCAGATGAACAACGGCCGGCTGAGGCATCCCGTGTTCAACAACCGCAGCCGCTGGGCGAACCAGTACACCCCGTCGATGTGGTGGGACAAGGTCGTTCGCAACCACACCCCCCGTATGCAGGCCGAGGTTGCACGCGTTCTGGACGACGTGCGCCGCCAACTCGAATAGGACCCATCGTGATCATTGAGTACACGCCTGCGGGCGGCAACGTCGAGCGGTACGACGCGCGCAAGATCCTCTCCTCGGAAGCCGCAGCCGTAGGCCGCGCCCTCGGCATGAAGTGGCCCGAGGTGAAGGAAGCCCTGCGCGAGGACGACCCGGAGGCGATGCGCGCCATTGCGTGGGTCATGCACAAGCGGCAGGACCCGCAGCTGCGGTTCCCGGACTTCGACCCGAGTGTCGACGAGATCGCCTCGAAGTGGGACGACCGGGAGATCACCGACTTCGTCACCGAGGCGTTCAAGGTCGAGGCGCCCGACGAGGAGCGTCAGCTGTTCCTGCGGATCCTCGTCCGCAACGCGGCGGACCCTGCCCGCGCGGAGGCGCTGGTCAAGGAGCACGCCGCTGAGGCTGCGGCCCTGGCCTCCGGTGCCGCCCCAAAAGAGCCGGCTCCCGAGAGCCTGACGTCCCAGAGCTCCGAGAGCAGTACCTCGGACTCTTTGCTCACCTCCTCCACCTCGGACCTGCCGACGTCGACCAGCTGACGGTCGACGACTTCTACTCGCTCATCGCCTGGATGGACGCCCACCAGCAGGCCCAACAGTCCGGGGGTGAGTGATGGCTGATCGCCGTCTGTCCTTCCTTCTCGACGGCCGCGACGGCCTGTCCCGTGTCCTGGATCGGGTGGGCGACAACGCCAACCGGCTGCACCGCCGGTTCTCTGCGGCGACCACCAACACGTCTGCTGCGTTCAACCGGCTCACGGGTGCGGCGGACCACAACGCGGCGCGGATCAACGCGTCCATGCGGACCAACACCACAGCAGTACGCGGGTTCACGGCGGACGCGAACGGCCGGCTGCGCGACCTGAACGGCCGGTTCGCCGCAGCAGGCGATGGGGCCCGGCGGCTTCAGGGCGACATCAGCAACCTGAACGGGCCGATGCGGGGGGCGGCTGCCGCGACGGGCGAGGCCAGCGCGGCCGGCGGCGCACTCGGGCCAGTGCTCGGCGGTGTCGCCGTAGTGATCGGTGCGTCGCTGCTGCCCGCACTGGGCGCCCTGGTGCCGATGATGGCCGGGGCGGGCCTGGCCGCGGGCACCCTGGGTCTGGGGTTCGCCGGGGTCGGCGACGCGCTCGAAGCCGCGGGCAAGGACCAGGAGAAGTATCAGGAAGCTCTGAAGGAGATGAGCCCCGAGTCCCGGAGCTTCACCAAGGAACTGGTGTCGCTGAAGAAGGAGTTCGGCGGCCTCGGCAAGGACATCCAGAAAGTCATGCTGCCCGGGTTCACGCGGGCGCTGAAGGATGCCCGCCCCGTCGTGGACATCCTCGGCAAGGGCATGGTGCAGCTGGGCCAGGGGTTCGGTGAGGCGGCGGCCGGCGCCGGTCGGCTGTTCAAGTCGGGCGGGTTCCAGTCGGACCTGAAGACCAACCTCGACCTGGGCATGTCGTTCGTCCGGGAGCTGTCCGGTGGGTTCGGGTCCCTGCTTCGTGGCCTGCTGGACTTCGGTGCGAAGTCGAAGCCCACCCTCGACGCATTCTCGACCGGGCTGTCCGGGCTGCTCGGCAAGGGCGGCGGCGGCCTGGTCGGCATGTTCAAGGGGCTTGAGGTCGGGATCGGCGGTAGCGCCAAGTTCCTCGACGGCCTCTTCGCCATGATCAATAAGGTGCTGCCTGCCCTCGGCCGGTTCGCAGGGGAGACGGCCCGCGCCATGGGCCCGCTGTTCGGTGAGATGTTCCGCCTGGCAGGCGACCAGGCCGCCGCAGCGTTCGACACCCTCGGCCAGATCATGAAGGGCCTGTCGCCCGTTTTCAAGGATCTGGGCTTCGGGATCAAAGCGGTACACGACATCTTCGCCATCTTCGCCCCG
This sequence comes from Streptomyces sp. B1I3, assembly GCF_030816615.1. Classification (NCBI taxonomy): domain Bacteria; kingdom Bacillati; phylum Actinomycetota; class Actinomycetes; order Kitasatosporales; family Streptomycetaceae; genus Streptomyces; species Streptomyces sp. B1I3. Next base: position 4,429,184 of record NZ_JAUSYD010000001.1, on the reverse strand, counting down.
GTGATCCGCGACGTCGGCTCCGCGATCTTCGGCACGTTCCTGCCCAGCTTCGCCGAGATCGACAAGGCCCGCGGCCCTCTGCAACGGCTGTCCGACTCGATCCAGGCGAACAAGGGCACCATTCAGGAAGTCGCCCGGATCATGGGCGGCGCGTTCATCAGCATGGCGGGCGCGGCGATCGAGCACCTGCCGGGCATCATCGGCATCTTCCGTGTTGTCACCAGCGGAATGGTGGTCGCGCTCGGCGGTGTCCTGCACGCGGCAGCGTCAGCGTTCGGATGGATCCCCGGCATCGGCGACATGCTGAAGGCGGCCGACGACTCCTTCGGGGACTTCCAGTCCTCGTTCATCTCCGGGCTGGGTGCGGCCGAGGCATCGGCACGCTCGTTCGCCGCCAACGCCCTGCCGAAGCTGCAGGCCGGCAAGCTCAAGATGGACATCAACAGCTGGAACGCGCAGATCGAAACGGCGAAGGCGAAGCTGAAGACGGTGCCGCCGGAGAAGCGGGCCGCAGTACGGGCGAACATCGCCGACCTCCAGAACAAGGTCGCCGCGGCGAAGCGTGACCTGATGACGCTGCAGAACCGGGTCATCACAGTGACGACCAGGTACGTCGTGGTCGGGGACAGCAGTGCCGCCCGGAAGTCCGGGTCCTACGGAGCGCAGCTGAAGTACGCGGACGGCGGTCTCGTCGGCTACCCCGGTGGCGGCGTCGTTCGCGGCCCCGGCACGGGGACGTCGGACAGCATCCTGGCCCGGGTCAGTAACGGCGAGTTCGTCATCAAGGCGAAGAGCGTCGCCCGGTACGGGGCCAGCTTCCTGGCCGCGATCAACGAAGGCCGCCTCGGCATGGCCGGCGTCGTGAACGGTGCGGGCGGCGACATGGCCGGCGCCGGGGCCGAGGCAGGCCGCGGTCTACAGGCGGGGCTGCGCGCGTCAGCCGCCGGGGTGGACGGTGCGGCCCGGGGCATGGCAGCCGCGGTGACGGCCGGTGTGCGGGCGGAGTTGGAGATCGCGTCCCCGTCGAAGAAGATGCGCGCCCTGATGGGCGACGTCGGGAAGGGGATGATCCTCGGCCTGACCGGGTCCAAGGCGAAGATCGCCGAGACGGCGAAGGATCTGGCCAAGGACATCTGGGCGGCCTGGTCCGGGGTCAAGACAACGAAGGACTCGCGCCTGGTCGCCATGGTCAACCGGGACACGAAAAAGCTTCAGGGCCTGGCGGCGAAGCGGGACATCCTCGCGGGGAAGATCGCCGGTGCACGGCAGAACGCCGCGACCTGGACGGCTGGGGCGCGTGAGGACGCGTCGCTGGGCAGCCTCGGCATCGAGGAGGGGCAGGTCACCGCCGGGTCCATCCAGTCGGGCCTGTCCCAGAAGCTTGCCAAGTTCAAGCAGTTCGGTAGCTACATCCAGACGCTCGGCAAGCGCGGCCTGGCCAAGAGCATGCTGAAGCAGATCCTGAACATGGGACCTGAGCAGGGGTTCGCTTACGCGTCGTCGCTGGCCGGGGCGTCGAATGCCGCGCTGAAGCAGATCAACTCGCTGCAGTACTCGATCAACGCGGAGACGGACAAGCTCGGCAAGACCGGGGCCGACGTCATGTACGACTCCGGAGCCAACGCCGGCAAGGGGTTCCTGACCGGGCTGGCGTCGCAGCAGAAGGCGATCGAGGCCCAGATGCTGAAGATCGCACGCGGCATGGACAAAGCCATCCGCAAGGCGCTCGGCATCAAGTCCCCCTCCACCGTGGCCGCCAAGTCAGGCGGCTACTTCACCCAAGGTCTGGGCCTGGGCGCGATGAAGCAGATTCCGTTCCTCGACCGGGCAATGACCAAGGTCACCGGCCGGATGGTGACCGCACGCCCCGCCGTTGGCCGGCCCGCTGTAGTCGTGGCCGGCGGGGGACGGCAGACGGTGATCGAGAACCATTTCCACATCGAGGCCATGGACACAAACGCTGCGGCCCGCGAGGTCCACAAGATGCTGGTCAAGCTGGGCCGCAACCAGGGCGCCACGGTGTCCCTCGCTCCCGGGAGGTAGTCAGTGCCGGTTCTGGTAGAGGCGGGATGGGGCGGGCTGGTCCAAGCCCCTTGGTCGATCACGTGGACAGACATCACAACCCGCGTCGACCAGGGGCAGGGGGTGACGATCACCCGGGGTGCGTCGGACGAGCTGTCGGAGGCGCAGCCGGGTACGGCGACCATGACCCTGGACAACCAGGACGGGGCGCTCACCCCGGGGAATCCGAACTCGCCGTACTTCCCCTACGTGCGGCGCAACGCCCCAATCCGGGTCAGTGCGGCAGTCATGCCGACCCGGACGGGGGCAGCCCCGTGGCCGGTGTCGATGATGGGTGACCTCTTTGACGGGCCGGTCCAGTCGGGACTGTGGGCGAATGTGTACGGCGGGTCGGTTGTGACCGGCGGCCGGGCCCGAATCCCCCTGGCGGCGGGGGGATCGGCAGGGGTCCAGTCGGCCCGGTCGTGGACCCTGCCCGGGGCGTCCATCTGCGCTCGCCTCTCCACCGCGCCGAGCCCGCTCGGGTCGTCGGCCGCAGAGGCGTACTTCACTCTGAACGGCGCGGCCGACGGGACACGCATCGGATTTCGACTGGACGTTGTGGCCCGCGTCCTGAAGTGCGTCTCGATGGTCGGCTTTGCCGACGGGGCGTCGGTCGACCTCCCGTACTCGGCCATCGATCACCTGTGGCTGCGGATCCGGGAGACGGCGGGCACCGTCTACTGGGAGACGTCGGGCGACGGATGGGACTGGACGGTGCGCCGCACTCTGGCCACCCCGGCGTGGGCCGTATCGCAGTCACTCGTTGTGTCGTTCACCAACAACCGCACCGGCGGCACCGGCGACTACGCGGAGTGGGACTACCTCGGCGCCCAGATCTACCCCCGCCTCTGGGGCACGGTCAACGAGTGGCCCATCGAGTGGGAAGGCCTGCACTCCAAGGTCACCATCAGCGCGACGGACCTGTTCAAGCGGCTCAACCGGCAGCCCGCCCTGCGCTCCTGCCTGGTCGAAGAGATCGCGTCAACAGGTCCGCTCGCCTACTTCCCGCTCACCGAGCCGACCACCAGCGACACCGCGGGCGACCTGTCCGGCTCCTCCGCCAGCCCGCTCACCATCATTCAGGCCGGCGTCGGCGGAACCCTCGACCTCGGCACCACACCGGGCCCCACCGCCGCAACCGACCCGGTACCGCTGCTGACCCCGGCGTCCACCTCGGCCGGGAAGTACCTCGCCTCAGACCTGGGGCAGGCGTTCCAGACCGCGTCCGGCGCGGGGTGGATTCAGCTGGAGTGTTGGTTCCAGACCACCACCCCGGGCCGGGTCATCTTCGGCCTGGCCAGCACCATCGGCATCAGCCAACTCGTGTGGTCACTGAACGGAAGCGGCGCGCTGCAGGCGGAATCCGCGTTCGATGGGCCGCTGGTCGTATCCACCGTGGCCAGCGGGAACCTGGCAGACGGGGCATGGCACCACTTCGTCTACGACGAGGTGACGCAGCAGGTCTGGGTGGACGGGGTCCTGCGCACCAGCACTGCGGTCACCATCGTGGTGGAGCTGCGGCAGCTGACCGTGGGCGCCTACCTGAACACCCGCCTGTGGAACGGATCGATCGGACACCTGGCGCTGTACACCGTGCCGTCCAGCGCACCGATCGGAGCCGAGCTCGCCACCCACTACACCGCAGGGATGACCGCTTACGAGGGCGAGACAGCTGACCTTCGGGTCACCCGCCTCGCCCGGTACGGCGGAGTCGACAGCGTCACCATCCTCGGCGCCACGCACGACCCGGTCGCCAGCCAGGGGGAAGCCGGCGGCACCGTCGTCTCCCGGCTGCGGGAGGTCGAGGCCACCGAGTCCGGGCGCCTGTACGCGGAGCGCGACTACTTCGGCCTGGCCTACCAGTCCCGTGACCTGCGCTACAACCCGTCTTCGGCTGCCGAGGTCTTCACGATCGCCTATGCCGATTTGGAGCCGGGGGTGCAGATCTCCGACGACGACCAGAAACTCGTCAACTCGGTTGAGGCGTCGCGTCCTGGCGGTGCGACACAGAAGGTGTCCGCGCCGGCGTCGATCCTGGCCTACGGCCGGTACGAGCAGCAGCTCACCATCCTCAAGACGTCGGACAACAGCGCGCTGGACGCCGCGTACTGGATCGTCTCCCGGTACGCCGACCCGGACCCGGAACTGCGCGAGGTCCCCGTCGAGGCCTACACCATGCCGAACTATGCCGACCTCTTGGACGCGGACATCAGTTCGTACTTCACCGTGTACGACCTGCCCGAGCAGGCGCCGGCCACAGAGCTGCGCGTCACCGTCGAGGGCTACACCGAGACGCTCAAAGAGAACAGCCACCTGATTCAGTTCCGCACCTCCGAATCGAGCCAGGACTCTGTCTGGGTCCTCGATGACCCCGTCTACTCCCAGCTCGGCACCACCACCCGGCTCGCCTACTGATCGGACATTCCATGGCCGCCACCGCTCTGCCTGCCACCGCGATCGTGCAGGCCGAGACGTACTACCTGCCGCCGCCGCCCAGGCGCGGACAGATCCCCCAGGACTGGTCCCAGGTCCCGGGAGCGGAGCTCGTCTACAAGTGGGTCGAGTACCGGATGGGCCGCCGCGTCCCCGTGCCCACCGGCTGGGTGCCGGATCACCCGGGGCTCTACGCCCGGATCGATGACGGGCGGTGGCTGGTGGAGTGCGACGCCTGCCAGTCCGCGTGGATCGTCTCGGTGCTGGACCCCCGCTTCGGGTGCGCGGAATGCAAGCAGGCGTGGGTGCCGCTCATCGTGCCCGAGGACATCGCTGCCGCGGAGGCTGAGGCGCTGGCCCTCGAGCGGAGGTGGTGGTGGCACCCCGACGACCCGCTGAATCCGGTGCAGCCACCCGAGCCCGAGCCGGGAACCGAGCCTGAGGAGCCGCAGCCGTGACGTTCGCACCGAAGACCTGGGTCGTGGGCGAGGTCGTCTCCGCAGCCATCCTGAACCAAGAGATCCGCGATCAGCTCAACAGCATCTTCGGGGCATGGTCCTCGTACACCCCGACCTGGCAGGCGACCACCACCCAACCCGTACTGGGCAACGGCACCTTGGTCGGCCGGTACCTCAAGGTCGGGCGCACGGTGACGTTCACCGCACAGCTCACCATTGGCAGCACCACCACCCTGGGATCCGGCAACCAAGCGCTGGGCCTGCCGGTCCTGACCGCAACCGTTTCGAACGGCAGCCCCGGCGTCCTCGACATCAGCGTCAGCCGCGGCGGCACCCCCAACTTCGTGATGGGCCGCATCCCCCTCAGCAGCGCCACACAGGCGACCGGCACGATCTGGCTCCCGTCCACCGTCACCATCGGCGACTGGGACGCCTGGACGCACAACGCCCCGTACACCCTGGCCGCCGGTGACACCGTCCGCCTCTACGGCACGTACCAGTCCGCGACCTGACCCGCACCCACACCCGCCCCGCGCCGACCGGCCCGGGGCTTCGTCATGTCTGGAGATCTGATGGCCGCACCCCTGTCCCCTGACCGGCTGCTCGCCGCGCTGCGCGCCGAGGGCGTCACGGTCGTCGAGCACAAGAGCTGGCGCACCCACGAGCGGCCCGCGTCCACCGGCTCCTTCGGTCCGATCAACGGCGTGATGCTCCACCACACCGTGACCAGCGGCACGTCCGGGTCCGTGGCGCTCTGCTACACCGGGCACAGCCAACTGCCCGGGCCGCTGTGCCACGGCGTCATCGACAAGGACGGCACCGTGTACCTCGTGTCGGCCGGCCGGGCCAACCACGCAGGCCGGGGCGATGACGACGTCCTGCGCCAGGTGCAAGACGAGTCCTACGACCGGGACAAGCTGCTCACCCCGAACGAGGCGAACACCGACGGCAACACCCGCTTCTACGGGTTCGAGTGCGTCAACCTCGGCGACGGCAGAGACCCGTGGCCACCCGTCCAGCGTGACGCCATGGTCCGCGTCTCCGCAGCGATCCTGCGCGCCTACGGCGGGCCCGGCCAGGGCTGGACCGCCCGCAGCGTCATCGGCCACAAGGAGTGGCAGCCCGGGAAGGTCGACCCCCGCACCGGCACCGGCGGTGTCGACGTATCCCCGCCGGTCGTACGCCGCCTCGTCGACGAGCGCCTCGCCCACCCCGCGAACTGGACCGCCGGAACCAGCGCACCGACCCCGCCCAAGGAGAACGAAGACATGACCGAAGCGCAGATGGCCAAGCTGGCTGACCTCGTGGTCGACCGGCTGCTGGCCGCCGACAAGTTCGACGCGCCGGCCGACGCCGCCGACTACAGCGCGGACAAGAAGAACCCCCGGCACTACTGGTCCGGGCGGTCGGTGTTCTCCGACCTCGTGACCCGGGTCCGCCACATCGACAAGACCCTGACCGCGCTCGCCAAGAAGCTGGAGGCCTGACCATGCCCGAGACCCCGTTCCCCGGACCGAGCACGCAGACCGTCCTCAAGACGGCGAAGACCTACGGCCGGGACCTCGCCGAGCGCGTCGTCGCCACGTTCCTGCAGGCGTTCGTCGGCGGGCTCGTCCTCACCTCCCCGTTCGATATCGGCATGTGGCAGGCGGCCGGTGTCGCCGGCGTCGCCGCTGCCGTGTCCCTCGTGAAGGGCCTAGTCGCCCGGTGGCGGGACGTCACGAACTCGGCCAGCCTCGCGCGCGGCGTCTGATCTGAACTGGAGCACGACCTATGGCTGATGAGCCGTCGAACGGCGAGCTCGGGCGGCTCATCCAAGCCCTGCGCGACGACGTGCGCGAGGACCTGGGAAACCTGAACGGGCGCCTCGATTCCTTCGTCTCGCAGGACGTCTACACGATCGAGAAGACCCAGATCAACGCGCGCGTCACCACCCTGGAGACGCAACGCGAACGGGACGCTGACCGCATCGTGGCTACCCGCAGGTGGATGATCGGCGTCGTCATCACCGTGGTGGTCGCCCTGCTCCCGTACCTGGCCATGACGGTGAAGGGAGCGGGAGCCTGATGCGGCGACATGCTGAACGGCGCCGTCCCTGGCTCGGCAACGTGCTCACGCTCGGCGGCGCGCTGCTGGCCGGGGCGGCGATCCTCACCGTGCAGAACCTGGCGTCCGACCTGCGCGACGCGAACCTCGCCCGCGACCAGCTGGCCCAGCAGGTCGAGCGACTCGGCGGCCACCCGGTCGCCGGGCCGCCGGGAAGCAGGGGCGAGGCGGGCAAGAGCATCCCTGGGCCGCCCGGCCCCACCGGCCCACCAGGAGCCCCGGGCCCGATCGGCCCGACCGGGCCCGTGGGACTGACCGGTCCAGCCGGTGAGGACGGGGTCGATGGAGTCGGCACGACCGGGCCTACCGGAGCCCCCGGAGCAGCTGGTGCAGACGGCCAGTCCGTGACCGGGCCCGTCGGCCCGGCGGGCGAACCCGGCCCGGCCGGGCCGCCCGGCGCCGACGGGAAGGACGGCCGCAACGGGGCGGACGGCAAGGACGGCCGCGACGGTCAGACCTGCCCGGACGGGTACAGCCTCCAGCCGCCGCCTGGCGACCCGGACGGGCTGATGTGCCGAAGAGCCCCGGCGCCCGAGCCCGAGCCGGACCCCACCGGTGCCGGGCCGCTCGCCCTGGACCCCGCCCGCCGGCAATACCCCTGAACCACATCGCCCCCTGCATCTGGCCTACGGGCCGGGCGCGGGGGGCGCTTTCGTGCGTCCGAGGTCAGGCGTCGAACGGTTCCGCGCCGTGGGCTGCCGCAATCTGGTCGATCCGCGCGGCAAGGTCGAAGTCTGCCGCTGTCAGCTTGTAGCCGGCGTCGTGCGTGGTGATGCCGAACCGCACGTGATCCCAGCGTAGGTCAATGTCCGCGTGATGACCGATGAGGCGTTCAACGTCCGCAACGTGCACGATCATCGCGATACCACCGTGGTAGCGAATCCCGAACCGGCAGGTGATCTCGTTTCCGTCCCGCTTCCAGCCCGGTACCCCGGCCAGGCGTGACGCGATCTCCTCGTCCGTCAGCGGCTCCTTGCCCACGTTCAGCTCCTATCGGTCACAGGTGCCAGGATCTCCGCGAGGTCCCGGCCGACCGGTGCATCGTGCCACGGGCGCATCGCCCGCTCCAGAGTGATCAACTCTCTGCGCATGCGGGCGGACCGGGTCTCGAGAGCAACCGCCGCCACATCGCGGGCGATCTCCAGGGCCCGGTCAGGTTCACGCGCGACCGCGGCTGCGGTCGCCTGCCGCGCCATGTACACCCCGCGGTCCCTGCGCGCCGTCTCCGGCACGACCGTTAGGACTTGGGACCACAGGGCCCCCGCCTCGGCGCCAAGCCCCAGACGCCCGTAGCAGGTCGCCCTCTGTACCTCCAGGTAGCCGGGCGTTCTGCGACACGCATTGCCCCATGGCAGGTCGTCGTCGACGCGGGGCAGCAGCCTGTCGGCTTCATCGAGCAGCTGGTCGACGGACCGGCGATCTTCCGTGAGGCTGGCACCGTGCGCCTGCTGCTGCATTGCCATGATCCGCACCTTCGGGACCAGGCGGTCGGCGTCGTCGAGGGCGGCCTCGCACAGGTCGATGACCGCGTGCCCGTCACCCAGGTCGGTGCGCACCTGGGCCTGGTTCACGAGGCTGTACCCAATGAGATGCGGATCGCGGGACCGCATCGCGATCTCCTGCGTCACCCCGCGCCAGAACGCTGCCCCGTCCATGTCGCCCGCATCCTGGTACAGCCAGCCGACGAGGGCCGCGTAGGCCGCCCCGACACGCAGCAGGCCGCGGCGCGTCTCCCCCTTCGCCGACCGAACCAGCTTGTCGATGAGCTGGTACTGAGCGGACACCGTTCCGATCAGGTCATGCGGGCCGAGAAACATGTCCGCCCGGTAGTGCCCCTCCAACTGCTGCTGGAAGTAGTCGATCAGGGCAGGGTCAACGTGCTGCGGAGCAACGGGGCCGGCGACAAGCGCGGCCGCGGTGACGCTCACGAATGCGCGTCGGTTCACATCTGCCTCTTCTTGGTGCTCGGGCCGGATCCAGCCCGGCGGGGTGGTGAAGCCCAGGTCCTCGGGCCACCGGCCGAGCGCGTCGTGAATGACGACCGCTGTCTCTTCGGCCGGCCATCCCGGCCGGTCGCCCTCCCACCGCCGCCAGGTCCGCGCGGACACAGTGAACTGGCGGTCGTCCAGCAGCTGCTGCCCGTGCTCGGAGAGGCCTGCGGCGGCGGACTCGATGGTTCGCCAGCCGGCTCGTAGGCGTGCTGCACGCAAGGCGTCGTTGCGGCCCATCTGCCCAGTGTGAGGTGTCATCGTCCGCGCTCCCGGCCATGGCCGCCACGTGGCCACGCGTGGCCGTTCGGCGACCTATTCGCTACCTGACGTGCACACACATCATCAGGGTGTGACAGCGGGCCGCGCAGGGGAATGGGCGCGGCCCCTCCAATCGGGCTGGGAGTCGGTCGTGGCGATGACGATGAAGGTGTACGAGGTCGACCGGTACGGCAACACGGTTCGCGTTGTGCAGCCCGAGACCGAGGTAGTCCCCCTCGAACGGCCCGAGTCCACCGACCGGTACCCGGCCTGCGAGTGCGCCCAGTGCAAGGGACAGTCGTGACCCCCGCCCGGGAACTGCCCCGCCTCGAGGTACTCACCTGGGACCAGATGGCCGGCCGCGCCTGCGTCTGGTGCAAGACGCTGCTCACCACCGGCGCCGTGTCCGCGGGGACGATCCGCGACCAGGACGGTGCCCACGTCCTCGACACCGAGGTCTGGGCCTGCCCGCCGTGCGACGCGGGCGAGAAGCCCAACTGACAACTTCCGCCCCGGCCGACGAGACCTCCCAGGAAACCCCGGCCGGGGCGGTTGATCCCCAACCAGAAGAAGGAGATCACCGTGAGCGTATTACCCGTCATCGCCCGCGCCCTCATCACCGACGCAGAGTTCACCAGCTGCCGCAACACGGTGACGGACGCCAACCCCGGCATGCCCGAGGAGATGGCCGGCCGGATCGTAGAGGAGAGCCTGAAGTTCGTAGCCGCCTGCGCGCAGAACCCGTCCACTGGCCTGGCCCCGTCACGGATCGTGGACGAGGGATGGCACGCCCTCATCCTGCACACCGCCATGTACGCCGAGCTGTGCGAGCGGCTCGGATCCTTCGTCCACCACTTCCCGGGGTACGACCCGACGCACTACGATCCGCCGATCATCGACCGCACCCGCAAGACGATCGCCGCACTCGGCTACCCGGCAGACCCCGAGCTCTGGGGCCCGCCGTCGGACGAGACGCTCGTCTCAGTCGCAGCGAAGTGCCAGCACGCGCCCTCGTGCACCATCGTCATCACCCCGAAGCCCAAGCCCGGCGGCTGACCACCCGCTAGCCTGACGGAAGGAGGTGCCCTCATGGCGCAGGAGTGGATCGACCCGCGGTACGCCGAGATGGTCGCAGCGTGGGAGGCCGGGCAGGAACCGCAGTCCCGCGACCCGCGGAAGCCCAGGCCCGTAAGGGGATTCCTCGTCCCCACGGGACCTGAGGCACCGCAGGACTGAACAGCAGGAGCCCCGACCGCGCACGCGGTCGGGGCTCCGTCACGAGTCGACGACGTCTCCACCGAGCTGCTCCCGGGCAAGCGCGATCAGCATCTTCTGCTTCTCAATGAACTCGCCCATATGGTCCCGGTCTTCATCCACGAACAGGCTGGTGACAGTGGCTCCAAGATCCGACGGATCGCGGCGGGGCCACAGTGTCTCCACCTGATTCGCAGCAAGAATCGCACTTCGCCAGAGGCGCTCCGCTTCGTGCGCCAAAGCGGCGGGGCCCGCCAATGCCAGCTCAACGTACCCGTGATACATCAGCTCTGAGGCGTTCTGTGCTTGAGTGATCGCGACGTCCCAGTCGCCATCCGCGGCCGATACCGGCACCTCGATGGCGGCACTGAGGCTTACGGCCGCAGCGCGGCTCTGTGCCATGAAGGCCGTGTAAGCAGCGTGCCGAGTCTCAACACGCTGAGACCTTCGGCCTTCCGAGCGGTCGCGTTCCTTGTCTGCCGCGTCCTGTCGCCCTTTCAACAAACCCAACACGCCCGTCAGGCCTGACCCTGCAAGGACGCCGACTGCGGCGATGACACTGGTCCATAGGGGTGACATGAAGGCATTGAACCAGCGTGACGATGCAGTGGTGGAGTCGCAGCAATCGGGGCGTCCTACCTAACCTTCGAATCGAAGGGCACGGGCAGGAGCCCCCGAAGGAGTCCGGAGATCGCCACAAACGTGCAGGTCAGAAGCTTGCGTTCGGCGGCCGATCACCTAGGACCTCACCCCTCGTTGCAGCGGTGTCTTAATCCCATTCTCGGGTTCCCTGCGCCGGTCCCTCCACTGATCAGGTACGAGACCCTGGCCTCGACCAGTGCCCGCAGGAACCGGTCCCCGGCAGGCGGCACCGTACCGGCCTCGACGAGCTCCGCCAGGGTGAAGGCCTGCGGCCGCACCACTCGCAGCGACAGACATGTCGAGCCGACGGACACCGGCGGCAGGATCGCGTGCATGCGTGTCCCGTCCGGAAGCCGTGCGTCCACCCAGGGCCGGGCATCGTCCAGCCGTCGCCCCGCCACCGCAGCCAGCCTCTGCGCCAGCCTCCGGACCGCCGCGGCGTCCTGGAAGGTGACCCTCGTCAGTTCCAGCCCGCCACCGCGATCGACCCACACCCTGTCAGGCGCGGAGACCAGCACGTCGGTCACCGCCGGGTCGGCCAGTAACCGCTCCAGCACACCGGTGCCGACCAGTTCGCCCCGAAGTTCTTCCGCAGCACCGAGAACTTCCGCGTCACCGAGCAGGCGCCCCTGCTCCCTCAGGGCCGTCGCCACTCCTGCCGGGGTGGGTTCCGTTCCGCTTCGGGCCAGACGTTGCCGCACCGCGTCGAGCAGCGTCTCAGTCATGTCGCACCTCGGGCCCGGGCTGTCGAGGCGCCACCTGTGGTGGCCGAACCGTCCGCCAGGTCCCAGAACGCTGTGCAGAAACGGGCGAGAGGGCCACGGGCATGACCGCCCGGCGGCTCGCCTCCGTCCTGAGCCGCCGACAGACCCGCCTCCGTAGGCAGGTCACCGACAAGAGGCCGGCCCAGCGCCCCCGCCACCCAGTGCTCGTCCAGTCCGGCCGAGTAGGGGCCCCGGGCGACAATCCGCAGATCCTTCAGGATCAGCCCCACCGAAGACGCCACCCTTGTGGCCGCCGCCACCGCTCGCAGCTCACCGGGCACCACCAGCAGCCCGACGTCCAACTGTGCGAGCGCCTCGGCCACGCCTTCATCGATCCGGCGCGGCAGATCCACGACCACCACACCACCGAGTCGGCGCGCCGCTGCGAGGACCGCGCGCATGGCATGCGGAGGGATCACCACCTCGTCGTCCCGCCCCCAGCTGAGTACGCGCAGCCCGTGCAACGCCGGCAAGGACTCCTCCAGCGCACCGGCTCCTACTCGCCCTTTGGAACGAGCGAAATCCGGCCACCGCAGGCCCTCTGACTGCTCGCCGCCCAGCAGCACGTCGATCCCGCCACCCAAGGGATCGCCGTCGATCAGCATGGTCCGCCGACCGGACCTGGCCGCGGTCACGGCGAGCGCGCAGGCCAGCGTCGACGCGCCCGCTCCGCCCCGCCCTCCCATCACACCGACGGTCAGTGCCGGACGCCCCACACCTTCAGTCGCGTTGGCGATCTGGTCGACGAGCCAGCCTTCCGAATCGGGGAGTCGCAGCACGTATTCAGCTCCGATCTCGACGGCGCGACGCCATACGTCCGGGTCGTCCTGATCGCGGCCTACGAGCATCACACCGCGCCTTCGGGCCGCTCCACGGCAACGCGCGGCCGCGTCGTCCCCCACCAGGACCACAGGGGCCGTCTCCCAACCGCCCCTTGCTCCGGGCGGCCCGTGATGCACTTCGGGCACTGCTCCCGCCGCCGCGCACAACCTGAGCAGGTCGTCCAGCAGCTCCACGTCCTCGGTCACGATCAACGGCCCGCTCCGCGGCACTTCCGCGGCCGCCAGGCCTCCTCGTGCGAAGGCACCCGCCATGATCTCCACCCCCTTCTCACTGCCTCTTCAGTGCGGTTCGCGGTGATCTCGGGCTGTTCCGAGAGGCGCGATTCCGGAACCCACGGACTTCGAGGGCGGAATCAACCTGCACCGTCACGGAAAAAGATGTGGATCTTGCTCAAAAACTGTGGACAAGTTCGAGATTGTGAATATCTCGGTAGCTCGTACAGGCGACTTTCGCAGCGCAGCCCTTCCGCTACACAGCGTCACCGGGCATGCTCGGGCGAAGCCGGAGCAGGGATCGGCCGAGCGGGCCGGAGCAAGGGAGGGAGGCCTGAGCTGCAGGGCTCAGAAATGCGTCCGGACATGCGACGACCCCCGCCGGGGGGGAGAGCGGGGGTCGTCCCCACGGCCGACTCGGGGGGGGAGGAGCCGGACCGGGGTTAGCACGGTCGCGAACGATCCGTGACTTCCATGGTGTACCCGAGGGCCTTCTCAGGCAAACCCACCCGCCAGATTTTACGCCGAATGGTGGCCCCCTATGCTCACCTTTGTGGAAAACTGCTTCTCGCCGCGTACAGCAGCCTTCTTTGACTTGGACAAGACGGTCATTGCGAAGTCATCGACGCTGACCTTCAGCAAGTCCTTCTACCGAGGCGGGCTGATCAACCGCCGTGCCGTACTGCGCACCGCGTACACGCAGTTCGTGTTCCTCGCCGGGGGCGCCGATCACGATCAGATGGAGCGCATGCGCGCGTATCTCTCAGCGCTCTGCAAGGGATGGAACGTCCAGCAGGTCAGGGAGCTCGTCGCCGAGACCTTGCACGACCTGATCGACCCCATCATCTACGACGAGGCAGCGACCCTCATCGAGGAACACCACACCGCCGGACGCGATGTCGTGATCGTGTCGACCTCCGGCGCGGAGGTCGTCGAACCGATCGGGGAGCTGCTCGGCGCCGACCGGGTCGTCGCGACCCGGATGGTCGTCGGTGACGACGGCTGCTTCACGGGCGAGGTCGAGTACTACGCCTACGGGCCGACCAAGGCCGAAGCCGTCAAGTCGCTCGCCGCCTCCGAGGGGTACGACCTCGCGCGCTGCTACGCGTACAGCGATTCCTTCACCGATGTGCCGATGCTGGAGTCGGTCGGCCACCCGCACGCCGTCAATCCGGACCGGGCACTGCGACGGGAGGCCACCCTGCGGGATTGGCCGATTCTCGTCTTCGATCGTCCGGTCCGCCTCAAGCAACGACTGCCGGTCTTCTCGATGCCCCCACGACCGGCCCTCGTGGCCGCTGCCGCAGTGGGCGCAGCAGCTGTCACCGCGGGGCTGGTCTGGTACGCGTCCCGCCGCCGGGCCGCCGTACTCACCTCCTGATCGCGGACACAACCGGCCGGCACCGCGTGGATGCCTTCGGGCCGCAACCAGCACGGCGAAGCGGGCACAGCAGTGTCCGGATCATCCCTGTTTGAAACCAAAAGTAAAGAAGTCTGGCCACCGCTTCCGCTCCTCGCCGCCCTGGAGTACAAAGGACTCAACGGCCCGCGAGACCGAGGACATCCGAGAGGATCACCTTCACACGCACAGAGGCCCCACGGACCGCGCACGAACGCTGAGCACCCACGCGACGTCGACCCGTCGATTACGGGCCAGCCACACCAGGCGCCGGGCAAAGTCCCCGGCCTGATGGGCATATATCGAGGACGCTTGGTAACTGGGCGAACGTGCCAGCGGCGGTACCGCAATCGGTACCGCCGCACCCCTTTTCACGCACCACCGCAGCCACCGGCACCGCGCCGCATCGGCAACTTCCAGGGCCTCTAAGATCACCACGGGGCAAGGTTGCCGGCGCCGCGCCCTTGCCCCACCGGAGCAAACGAAGACACACCCCTAGGCGGCACCGCGCTGCAGCGCTTCACACACCGCCGTCGACTCCCTCACACCGAGTTCGACCGACCGCCCGCAGTGGGCGATCCAGTCAGCCATGCCTTCCGGCTTCCCCGAGAGATACCCCTCGAACGCCGCCACGTACTCCGCCCGGCCCTGTTCCGCATGGCCCACCTCGGCCGGGCAGATCGACTTCGGATCGAGCCCACTGCCGATCAGCACGATCCGCTCGGCCGTCCGGGCAACCAGGCCGTTGTGCGACACGAACGGCCGCAGGGCCAGCAATTCGCCGTGCACGACCGCAGCCGTCACCAACGCGGGTGCCGAGCTCCCGGCGATGACCAGCTGCGACAGTCCTTCCAGCCGCCCGGCCATCTCTTCGACACCCGGTACCGCCGCCTCGATCAACGGCTCGTCGACCGGCTCTCCCGTCAAACGAGGCCGCCCTACGGCACCCTCGGGCGTCGACCCGCCGGCCGCGACGAGGTGCAGTCGGGCGAGGACTCGCAGCGGCGACTGCCGCCAGATGGAGAGCAGTCCACCCGCCTCCGCGGTCAGACGCAGGGCGGCTCCCATCGTGGCCGCCTCGTCGTCACCGCGAAAGTCGGTGCGCCTGCGCACCTCCTCGAGATTCCAGTCGGCGCCCGAGAGCGCGGCCGAGCCACGAGCGCCCCGCAGGGCCGCTTCAGCGGTCACCTCGTTGCTGCGGCGCCGCATGACGCGGTGCCCGTACACCCGGTCCACGGCCTTGCGTACGGAGTCCACCGCCTCGGCGACGCCCGGCAGGGCTCCCAGGGCGGACAGCGGGTCCGAGGAAGTCGTACTCATAAGTAGGGAGGCTACGCGCCCCGTGCGCCGATACCCCGCGAGAGTGGTCTTCTTCACCAAGCATGAGAACTTACAGCGATTGACCAACTACCCTAGGTGAACATGAAGATCGCTTTCGTGGGGAAGGGCGGCAGCGGCAAGACCACGCTGTCCTCGCTCTTCATCCGACACCTCGCCGCCAACGAAGCCCATGTCGTCGCCGTGGACGCCGACATCAACCAGCACCTCGCGACCGCTCTGGGTCTCGACGACAGGGAGGCCGGCGCCCTGCCGGCGATGGGCGCGCAGCTGCCTCTCATCAAGAACTACCTGCGCGGCAGCAACCCCCGCATCGCATCCGCCGCGACAATGATCAAGACGACACCACCGGGCGAGGGTTCGCGCCTGCTGCGCGTACGCGAGGACAACCCCATCTACGACGCCTGCGCGACCACGGTCCGCCTGGACCACGGGGACATCCGGCTCATGGTGACCGGCCCGTTCACCGAGGCGGATCTCGGGGTGGCCTGTTACCACTCCAAGGTCGGCGCGGTGGAGCTGTGTCTCAACCACCTGGTCGACGGGCCGGACGAGTACGTGGTGGTCGACATGACAGCGGGATCGGATTCCTTCGCATCAGGGATGTTCACCCGCTTCGACATGACGTTCCTGGTCGCCGAACCCACCCGGAAGGGTGTTTCGGTGTACCGCCAGTACAAGGAATACGCACGCGACTTCGGCGTCGCCCTGAAGGTCGTCGGCAACAAGGTGCAGGGCCCGGACGACCTCGACTTCCTGCGCGCAGAGGTCGGCGACGACCTACTGGTCGGTGTCGGGCACTCCGACTGGGTCAGGACGATGGAGAAGGGGCGACCGGCCCCGTTCGACCTGCTGGAGGCGGACAACCGTATGGCGTTGCAGACTCTCCAGAACGCCGCGGAGGACTCCTACGCCGATCGCGACTGGGAGCGGTACACGCGTCAGATGGTGCATTTCCACCTCAAGAACGCGGAGAGCTGGGGCAACGAGAAGACGGGGGCCGACCTGGCAGCCCAGGTCGACCCCGCCTTCGTTCTGCACGAACAGGAGCGCCGGGAAGCCGTCGTCGACCAGCCCGCCTGAGGCTCCGGATATGCGCCCTGACCAGCCGGTGACCTACGGCAGGGCGGGCAGGCCCGCAGGAGGACGCTTGCTAGTCCGCACTCCTGTCAGCGCCCTTGCCTGCCGGCTGGTCCGCCGGTTTGGCGGGGATCGGGCTGACTGCGGGCCTGCCCGGAACGCCACTGGCGAGGAATGCCGTCCACCCGGGCTCGGGGCTCTGCCCGACCTTCAGCGTCCGGAGTCTGGCGAGCACCGCCGGGTCCTGTGCGTCCAGCCAGTCGGCCAGCTGACGGAAGGAGACGCAGCGCACGTCCTGCTGGGTGCAGACGGTCCTGATCGTTTCTTCGACAGCACGCATGTACGTGCCACCGTTCCAGGACTCGAAGTGGTTCCCGATGATCAGCGGGGCCCGGTTCCCCTTGTAGGCGCGGTCGAATGCCTGGAGCAGGCCGTCGCGCATCTGTTGCCCCCAGTACGCGTGCCGGTTCGGATCCCCCTGCGTCGTGCCTGACTGGTTGAACATGAAGTTGTAGTCCATTGAGAGAGTTTCGAAGGCGCGCCCGGGAACCGGGACGAGTTGGAGGGGGAGATCCCAGATCCCCTGCTTCTTCGCAGGCCACACCTGGTTGCCGACACCACTGGAGTCGTAGCGGAACCCCATGGTCCGCGCCGCGGCGACCATGTTCTGCTGCCCTTCCAGGCAGGGCGTACGGGCGCCGACGAGTTCCTTGTCGTAGTCGAAGGGCAGCGGAGCTTCGCCCTTGAGAGCCGGGGTGTTGGTCTTCCAGCTCTTCACGAAGGACTTGGCCTGGCTGATCTCACTCTTCCACTCCTCGACCGACCAGGTCCCGACCCCGCCGTCCGGGCCGCAGAAATGCCCGTTGAAGTGGGTGCCGATCTCGTTGCCCTCCTGCCACGCGCCACGTAGCTCCGTCAGCGTGTCGCGAATGCCCTCGGTGTCATTGAATCCGATGTCGGATCGGCCCACGGAGTGCTGGGGCGGGTCGTAGAGAGCCTTCTTCTCCTCCGGCAGGAGGTACACGCCACTGAGGAAGTAGGTCATCTTCGCGTCGTACTTCTTCGCCACCGCGCGGAAATGCGAGAACAGCTTCTGGCTGTCCTCCCCCGCACCGTCCCACGAGAACACCACGAACTGCGGCGGCTTCTGGCCCGGCTTCAGGCGCTTGACCACGGGGAGCCTCGGCTGCGTCCCGGTGTAAGCGGTGGAGCCGTCACCGATGAGTTTGACGGCACCCTTGGGGGCTGCGGCCGGAGAGCCCTCCTCCAGGCCCGGCGCGCCCTTCTTCCTCACCGGCGAACCGGTCCCGTCCGGGCCCGAGCAGCCGGCCAGGCCCGCGATCAGCGCCAGGGCCACAGTGCTCAGGGTGAGCGCCTTCGTGGCGGCCATCATCCGTCCACCCTCTTTCTTCCAGGAGTCGTGCGTCGTTGTGCCGAGACGGCGCGACCAACGTCGCACGCAACCCTGGAAGATCGGACGATCAAATCAGATGAAAAGATGCTTATTCACTGATAAGAGTGACAAAGAGGGCCAATTGCTCGAAAGCATGGACACTTTTCTTTACTCTCCATTACGATTCATTTACCGAGAGTTGCCAAATTCCGCCGCTGCATGCCGTGACCCACGGCCGCGCCCCTATCGACTACGCGACCGCGCTGCCCCGGAGGAGACGGGACCATGCCTGCCTGTGCCCCTACACGCAACGACCACTCATCTTGCAGCTCGCGCCCTTCCCGCTCGTCGGGACTCAAGCGCCCTCACAGTCCGCCACCGGTCCACGGCCGCCGTTACCGCATTTCAGGCGCCGACCTGTCCGCGTCCATCACCGTTTTCCTGATCGCCGTCCCCATGTCGCTCGGCCTCGCCGTCGCCATGGACGCCCCGCTCGCAGCCGGCCTCGTCTCCGCGGCCATCGGCGGCATCGTCGCCGGGCTGCTCGGCGGTACACCCCTTCAGGTAAGCGGCCCGTCCGCCGGGTTGACCGTGGTCACCGCCGAGTTGATCCAGATCTACGGCTGGCGTACCACCTGCGCGATCACCGTCGGCGCAGGGCTCCTCCAGATCCTGTTGGGATCACTGAGAGCCGCCCGCAGCGCCCTTGCCGTCAGCCCCGCCATCGTGCACGGCACGCTCGCGGGTATCGGCGTGGCCATCGCGCTCGCCCAAATGCACGTGGTGCTCGGCGGCACGCCACAGAGTTCCGCCCTCGACAACGCTTGGGCGCTTCCCGCCCAGTTGGCGCAGATCAGCCCCGCCGCTCCCTCCATCGGCGCACTGACCATCGCCCTTCTCATCGTGTGGCCGCGGCTTCCCGGGCGCGTCGGGACGGTGCTCGGCCGCATTCCCGCCGCACTCGTCGCCGTCGGAGTCGCAACGGCCGTCGCAGCCGCGGCCACCCCCGGGATCGCCCGGGTCGATCTGCCGTCATGGAGCTCGCACGCCTTCGCCGAACTGCCGCACGGTCCGGTGGCAGCGCTCGCCACCGCGGTGTTCACAGTCATGCTCGTCGCCAGTCTGGAATCGCTGCTGGCAGCGGTGTCCGTCGACAAACTGGCTGCCGACCGGGCATCGGCCGCGTCCAGGGACGGCTCGACGCCGTCCCCGCCCGTCAAGCGGTCCGACCTCGACCGAGAACTCCGGGCCCAGGGCATCGCCAACGCACTGTCCGGAATGTTCGGCGGGCTCGCCGTGTCCGGAGGCGCCGTACGCAGTTCGGCGAATGTGCGGGCAGGAGCGACAGGCCGCGCCGCCACGGTGCTGCACGGGGTATGGATGTTGCTGGCTGCCGTGCTGCTCGTCACTGCGCTCGAATGGATTCCCCTGGCCGCCCTCGCCGCCCTGGTGATGGTCGTAGGCATCCAGATGGTCAGCTTCGCCCACATCCGCAATGTCCACAGACACCGTGAATTCCTGGTCTACGGGGCCACGATCACCGGTGTGATCATCGCGGGTGTGCTGGTGGGCGTGGCGATCGGCATCCTCGTGGCGGTGGCCATCGCTCTGCATCGGCTGGCCCGCACGCGGATCACCGTGACGGAACAGGACGGCCGGTTCCTCGTGTCCGTCCGTGGGCAGCTGACCTTCCTGGCGGTCCCCCGGCTCAGCCGGTTGCTCAACCAGCTGCCGGAAGGTGCCGACGTGATCCTGGAGCTGGACGGGTTCTTCATGGACCACGCGGCGTACGAGACCATTCAGGACTGGCACACCGCCCGGACCGCCCTGGGCAGCAACATCGTCCTCACCGGGCGCTCGGGCGGCCGGATCGCCGAGCCCGCGTCAGCTGCCCATTCCTGCTGCCGGCCGTGGACGCCATGGCGCAACCACCACTGTCACGACCGGCCCCATCCCACCGTCGTCGATGCTGCCCCGGGGGCCGGCATCATCGGCGCCACCGGCGTCCCCATGTCGCCGGCCGCCTCCCGGTCCGCCCCGGCAGCAGCATCGCCAGGTGCAGCAACAACCTCCGCACACGGTCGGCCGAGCCGTCACCGGCTGCTCAGCGGCCTCAGTTCGTTTCAGCGCACCACGGCACCGCTGGTTCGTGAAGAGCTGGCCCGGCTGGCGGCCGAAGGCCAACGGCCCTCCCAGTTGTTCATCACCTGCGCCGATTCCCGTCTGGTCACCAGCATGATCACGGCGAGTGGCCCGGGCGACCTCTTCACCGTACGGAACGTCGGCAATCTCGTGCCGCCTCCGGACGCCGAGAGCACGGAAAGCAATGACGACTCCGTGGCTGCCGCGATCGAGTACGCGGTGGATGTGCTGGAGGTCGAGTCCATCACGGTCTGCGGACACTCCGGATGCGGAGCCATGCAGGCCTTGTTGGATGCCACGCCGGAGACACCCCGGACACCCCTGTGGCGTTGGCTGCGGCACGGTCGGCCGAGTCTCGAGCGCATGGGCTCGCGTCATCACTCCTGGGCACGGATCGCCGGGAGACTGCCCACCGACGCGGTGGAGCAACTCTGTCTGACCAACGTGGTGCAGCAACTGGAACACCTGCGCGCCCACGACTCGGTGGCACGCCGACTCGCCGCCGGCACACTGCAACTGCACGGCATGTATTTCCACGTCGGCGAAGCACAGGCCTACCTGCTCACCGAAGGCGCCAGTTCCGGAACCGGACCTGACGAGGTCTTCGCCCGGGTCGCGCCCGGTGCGGAACCCGACACCGACCCCCACGCCCCGCCGAGTGCCCAATCCCGCACCTATGCCGGCTCCGGAGCGGTTCACGGGGCCCCCGACACAGCGGTCGGCGTCTGAACCTCCCACGTTCCCGGTCCGTGAGACCTTGTGGTTCCCGCTTCCGCAGCGCACGCCAGTGCTTGCGGAAGCGGGATGCGTGGCCCCATACACGAAACACAGGTCTAAACCAATTCCTGGCAGACACTTGTCACCTGGCCCGCGGCCTGATGAGCTGTCCTCCGGGACACAACGGACACCCTGGGAATGGGAGATGTCGTGAGCAATGAAAGCCTGGCCAATCTGCTCAAGGAGGAGCGGCGGTTCGTACCGCCTGCCGATCTGGCCGCGAACGCCAACGTGACGGTGGAGGCGTACGAGCAGGCCGAGGCGGACCGGCTGGGCTTCTGGGCCGAGCAGGCCCGTCGCCTGACCTGGGCCACGGAGCCGACCGAGACGCTCGACTGGAGCAATCCGCCCTTCGCCAAGTGGTTCGCGGACGGCAAGCTCAACGTGGCGTACAACTGCGTGGACCGTCACGTCGAGGCGGGCAACGGCGACCGGGTCGCCATCCACTTCGAGGGCGAGCCCGGCGACAGCCGCGCCATCACCTACGCCGAGCTGAAGGACGAGGTCTCCCGGGCGGCCAACGCCCTGAGCGAGCTCGGTGTCGGCAAGGGCGACCGGGTCGCCGTCTACCTGCCCATGATCCCCGAAGCCGCCGTCGCGATGCTGGCCTGCGCCCGCATCGGCGCGGCGCACTCGGTGGTCTTCGGTGGTTTCTCGGCCGACGCGATCGCCGCCCGCATCCAGGATGCGGACGCCAAGGTCGTCATCACCGCCGACGGTGGTTACCGGCGGGGCAAGGCGTCCGCGCTCAAGCCCGCGGTGGATGACGCCGTCTCGCGTTTCAAGAGTGTCGAGCACGTCCTGGTGGTGCGCCGCACCGGTCAGGAGGTGGCCTGGGACGACTCCCGTGACCTGTGGTGGCACGAGATCACCGGCAGGCAGCCGGCCGAGCACACCCCCGAGGCGTTCGACGCGGAGCAGCCGCTGTTCATCCTGTACACCTCGGGTACGACGGGTAAGCCCAAGGGCATTCTGCACACGTCCGGTGGTTACCTGACCCAGGCGGCGTACACGCATCATGCGGTCTTCGATCTCAAGCCGGAGTCGGATGTGTACTGGTGCACCGCCGACATCGGCTGGGTGACCGGGCACTCCTACATCGTCTACGGTCCGCTGGCCAACGGGGCGACCCAGGTCATGTACGAGGGCACTCCTGACACCCCGCACCAGGGGCGGTTCTGGGAGATCGTCCAGAAGTACGGGGTCACGATCCTCTACACCGCGCCGACCGCGATCCGTACGTTCATGAAGTGGGGGGACGACATCCCCGCCACGTTCGACCTGTCCTCGCTGCGTGTCCTTGGTTCGGTCGGTGAGCCGATCAACCCCGAGGCCTGGATGTGGTACCGCAAGCACATCGGCGCGGACAGGTGCCCGATCGTGGACACCTGGTGGCAGACCGAGACCGGCGCCATGATGATCTCCCCCCTGCCCGGGGTGACCGCGACCAAGCCCGGATCCGCCCAGCGCGCCCTGCCCGGCATCTGCGCCACCGTCGTCGACGACGAGGCCCGCGAGGTCCCCGACGGCGGAGGCGGCTACCTCGTACTGACCGAGCCGTGGCCCTCGATGCTGCGCACCATCTGGGGAGACGACCAGCGCTTCCTGGACACCTACTGGTCGCGCTTCGAGGGCACGTACTTCGCCGGCGACGGCGCCAAGAAGGACGAGGACGGCGACATCTGGCTGCTGGGCCGCGTCGATGACGTCATGCTCGTCTCCGGCCACAACATCTCCACCACCGAGGTCGAATCCGCCCTCGTCTCCCACCCGGCCGTCGCCGAGGCGGCCGTGGTCGGCGCGAACGACCCGACGACCGGCCAGGCCATCGTCGCCTTCGTGATCCTGCGCGGCACCGCCACCACCTCCGACGACCTCGTCGCCGAACTCCGCAACCACGTCGGCACCACACTCGGCCCGATCGCCAAACCCAAGCGCGTCCTCCCCGTCGCAGAACTGCCCAAGACCCGCTCCGGCAAGATCATGCGACGCCTGCTGCGCGACGTCGCCGAGAACCGCGAACTCGGCGACGTCACCACCCTCACCGACTCCTCCGTCATGTCCCTGATCCAGACACAACTCCCCACAGCACCCTCCGAGGACTGAACCCTACGGCTGACGCGGTACGACTCCGAGGGGCATCCGGCACCGCGCCGGGTGCCCCTCGACGCATTCACCGCTGTCACTGAGCCGCTGCGTCCGGCCGGCCCACCGGCCACCGCTCCGCCCCGCTGCCTCGGGCCGCACCTCGGGCCGTGTCGCAGGTCGTCTCCCGGCCGGAGTCCGGCACCCCGGGTAGAGTGGTGACTTCGCCGGCGGAGCAAGTCGGCTGGTCAACGACAACTGCACACACATCTCCACAGGTGCGCCGGGAAGTCTGGTCGGCATGTGTTTCGCCATGCCGTTGCTGCCGTTCCCGACCGGAGGTCTCCCGTGGACGCGCCCGCTCCCCCGCCCCCCCGCCGCACCCTGCTCGGCAGGCTCTCCCTGCCCGAGCGGAATTACCTCGCCGACGCCCTGCGCGCCGAGACGGTCGGTGGCGTCCTCCTCCTGGCTGCAGCCGTCGCAGCACTGATCTGGGCGAACGCCTTCGGCTCCAGTTATGCGGCCGTCGGCCATTTCCACTTCGGTCCCGAAGCGCTGGGGCTCCACCTGTCCGTGGCCCACTGGGCGGCCGACGGCCTGCTCGCCGTCTTCTTCTTCGTCGCCGGCGTCGAGCTCAAGCGCGAACTGGTCGCGGGCGAACTCCGGGACCCCAGGGCCGCCGCCCTCCCCGTGGCCGCGGCACTGTGCGGCATGGCCGTTCCCGCCGTCGTCTACGCCCTGACTGCGGTGCTCGGCGGGGGCTCCCCGGCCGGCTGGGCCGTGCCCACCGCCACCGACATCGCCTTCGCACTCGCCGTACTCGCGGTCATCGGCACATCGCTGCCGTCGGCGCTGCGTGCCTTCCTGCTGACGCTCGCCGTGGTCGACGACCTGTTCGCCATCCTGATCATCGCGCTCTTCTTCACCGACACCATCGACTTCCTGGCCCTCGGCGGGGCCTTCGCCGGCCTGGTCGTCTTCTACGTACTGCTGCGCGCCGACGTCCGCGGCTGGTACATCCATCTACCGCTCGCCCTGGTCATCTGGGCACTGATGTACAACAGCGGCGTCCACGCCACCATCGCCGGTGTGGCCATGGGTCTCATGCTCCGCTGCACGCGCCGCGAGGGCGAGTCGCAGTCCCCCGGTGAACGCATCGAACACCTGGTGCGCCCCCTGTCGGCCGGAATCGCCGTGCCGTTGTTCGCGCTCTTCTCAGCGGGTGTCACCCTCAAGGGTGATGCCCTGGCAAGCGTGTTCACCCGGCCCGAAACCCTCGGCGTGGTTCTCGGTCTGGTCGTCGGGAAGACCGTCGGCGTCTTCGGCGGTACGTGGCTGGTCAGCCGGTTCACCAAGGCCGAGCTGAACAAGGACCTGGCCTGGGCGGACGTCTTCGCCGTGGCCACGCTCGCCGGAATCGGCTTCACCGTCTCGCTGCTCATCGGTGAGCTCGCTTTCACGGGCGATGAGGACATGATCAACGAGGTCAAGGCCGCGGTGCTCCTCGGTTCCCTCATTGCCGCCGTACTCTCCGGTGTACTGCTGAAACTCCGGGTACGCAGATACCGGGCCCTGTACGAGGCGGAGGAGCTCGACGAGGACCAGTCGGGTGTTCCTGACGTCTACGAGCAGGACGACCCGGACTACCACCTACGGATGGCCGCCCTGTACGAAAGGAAGGCGGCCGAGCACCGCCGCCTTGCCGAGCAAGCGGGGGCAGCGAGCGGTAAGCCGGGCAGTCCGGCATGATCTGACATCGGATGTACGGAAGAGGAGAGGGAGTCAGGGATGAGCGACCCCGGCAACTATGCGGGCAGCACCGACCGTAGTCTCGGACAGCTGTTCGCTTCGGCGACCGCCGAGATGTCCGCGCTGGTGCACGACGAAATCGCCCTGGCGAAGGCCGAGGTGCGGCAGGACGTCAAGCGCGGTGTGATCGGCAGCGTGGCGTTCATCGTCACCGGTGTACTGATCCTGTTCGCGATTCCGGTGCTGAGCTTCGCCGCGGCCTACGGGATCCACAACCTCGGGCTCGGTCTGGCCTGGTCGTTCCTGATCGTGGGCGGTGCGTTCATTCTTCTGGGCATCCTCCTCGCGCTGTTCGGCCTCGCCAAGTTCAAGAAGGTCAAGCCGCCGGAGAAGTCCATCGCCTCGGCCAAGCAGACCGCGGCGGTCCTGCAGGGTGTGAAACCGCATCCGCGCCCCGCCGTCTCCGCGCACGCGATCGAGCGCGCGCAGGGGAGCACCCTCGCGGACAAGGCCATCGAGACCCACCCGGTCCAGGACAAGGCGAACTCTGTGGCACGCTCGTCCACATGACCGTTCCCGATATGAGTACAGCCGGCCCTGTGGGGCCGCTGGGGCCGGCAGCCGGCCCCGGCGGCCCCGTCCGCCTCGACGGCCCCTGGACCCACCGCGACGTGGCGGCGAACGGCGCCCGCTTCCACATCGCGGAGCTCGGTGACGGGCCGCTGGTGCTGCTGCTGCACGGCTTTCCGCAGTTCTGGTGGACCTGGCGCCACCAGCTCACCGCGCTGGCCGACGCGGGGTTCCGTGCCGTAGCCATGGACCTGCGAGGCGTGGGCGGCAGCGACCGCACGCCGCGCGGATACGACCCGGCCAACCTGGCACTCGACGTCACCGGCGTGATCCGGTCGCTCGGCGAGCCGGACGCGGCACTCGTCGGTCACGACATGGGCGGCTACCTCGCCTGGACCGCAGCCGTCATGCGGCCGAAGCTGGTACGCCGGCTCGCGGTGTCGTCGATGCCCCATCCGCGACGCTGGCGATCCTCGATGCTCTCCGACGTGGCCCAGTCCCGGGCCGGTTCGCACATCTGGGGCTTCCAGCGACCGTGGGTGCCGGAACGTCAGCTCGTCGCGGACGACTCGGCGTTGGTCGGGCGGCTGATCCGCGACTGGTCGGGGCCTCGCACAACGGACTTTCCCGACGACGCCACCGTGGACGTCTACCGGCGCGCCATGTCCATCCCGTCGACGGCGCACTGCTCGATCGAGCCGTACCGCTGGATGGTTCGCTCCCTGGCCCGTCCGGACGGCATCCAGTTCAACCGGCGGATGAAGCGACCCGTGCGCGTACCGACGCTGCACCTGCACGGTTCCCTCGACCCCGCGGTCCGGACCCGCAGCTCCGCCGGGTCCGGGGCATACGTCGAGGCGCCCTACCGTTGGCGACTTTTCGACGGTCTGGGGCACTTCCCCCACGAGGAGGATCCGGTCGGCTTCTCGACCGAGCTCATCAACTGGCTCAAGGATCCCGAGCCCGACCGTTAGCCGCACGGAACACGTGTCCGACGAAGAGCCACTTGCCTGGCGCATAAGCCAATTGGCTGACTCACACGCGATTACCGACCTTGAGTCACGGGCAGACGTCGGGGTATGGGCTGGACGCGCGACTTCACTGACGCAGCACGCAACCGCCGCTCGACCGCTCCTGCTGGTCCGAGCACTCTTGAGGGGGGCGGCTCCCTGAGCCGGGTGCACGATGTGAGCGATTTTCATGATCTCCGGCTGGGCATCCCGCGCATCCTCCATCGCAGGGCACGCTGGGTCTCGGCGCGGCTGCGCCATCCCCGGACGTGACACGGGGAACGACCCGCTGCAGGACGGAACGGCACACCCCGGACGGTCCCACGCCCTTCGAGGCCGTGGGACCGTCCGGTGTACCGAGGCACCGGGAACACCGGCCGGGCGTCGCCCGGACGACGCTTCCTACAGGGCGCAGCCCTGGCTGTCGACCTCCTGGACAGCGGCCTTGCCGAGGTCGATGTCCTCTCGGATCTCGTCGGCCGTCAGGGCGTACCCGGTGTCGGGGTCGTCGAGCGACTTGGCGAACACCACGCCGTACACCTTGCCGTCCGGAGTGAGCAGCGGGCCGCCGGAATTGCCCTGGCGGACGGTCGCGAAGAGCGAGTACACATCGCGCTGCACAGTGCCCCGGTGGTAGATGTCCGGGCCACCGGCGTCGATACGGCCACGAATGCGCGCGGAGCGCACGTCGTAGGCACCGTTCTCCGGGAAACCGGCGACGATGGCGCTGTCACCGCTCCTGGCGTCGTGCTTCGTGTCCGTGAAGCGCAGCGGCTCGGCGTCGAGGTCCGGAACGTCCAGGACGGCGATGTCACGCTGCCAGTCGTAGAGGACGACCTTCGCGTCGTAGAGCCGGCCTTCGCCGCCGATCTGGACGGTCGGCTCGTCGACTCCGCCGACCACGTGCGCATTGGTCATGACGCGCCGGTCGGAGACGACGAACCCGGATCCCTCGAGCACCTTGCCGCAGCCTGGTGCCATGCCGACGACCTTGACGATGGATTCCTTGGCGCGTGCGGCGACGGGGCTGCCCGCCAGCGCCGGATCCGGCGCCTGGACCTCGGTGATGGGCTCGTTGGCGAAGGGGCTGAAGACCTGTGGGAAGCCGTTCTGCGCGAGGACCGAGGAGAAGTCGGTGAACCAGTTCGAGGCCTGATCGGGCATCACGCGGGAGACACCCAGCAGGACCGACGAGCTGCGGACCTCCTTGCCCAGCGTCGGCAGAGACGTCCCTGCGAGTGCCGAGCCGATCAGCCAGGCGACCAGCAGCATGGCCGCGACATTGACCAGGGAACCGCCGGTGGCATCAAGGGCGCGCGCGGGCGACCACGTGATGTACCGGCGGAGTTTGCTGCCCAGGTGGGTGGTGAATGCCTGTCCCACGGAGGCACACACGATCACGATCACGACCGCGACGATGGCGGCGGTGGAGGAAACCTCCGACCCGTCGGTCACCTGGTCCCAGATGACCGGCAGCAGGTAGACGGCCACCAGGCCGCCACCCAGGAAGCCGATCACGGACAGGATGCCGACGACGAAACCCTGGCGGTAGCCGATGACCGCGAACCACACGGCACCGACCAGCAGCAGGATGTCCAGCACATTCACCGTCTATAGCCTCGCAGATTCGTCACCTGGCCCGTCCGGTTCGACGGGGTCCGGGCCAGGCCCGGAACAGCGCAGCACGGGGGTCAGCCTGTCATGCGCGCCAGTCGAGCGGCACCTGCTTGGCGCGGTCCCAGGGGCGTTCCCAGCCCGCGTAGTGCACGAGACGATCGATCAGGCCGGCTGTGAAGCCCCAGACCAGCGCGGATTCGACCAGGAATGCCGGGCCCTTGTGACCGCTCGGGTGGACGGCCGTCGCACGGTTGGCCGGATCCGTGAGATCCGCCACGGGGACGGTGAACACCCGGGCGGTCTCGGCCGGATCGACCACTCCCACGGGGCTGGGAGCTCTCCACCAACCGAGGACGGGCGTGACCACGAAACTGCTCACCGGGATGTAGAGCCGGGGCAGTACGCCGAAGATCTGGACACCGGCGGGATCGAGGCCGGTCTCCTCCTCAGCCTCCCGCAGCGCCGCCCTGAGCGGCCCGGAGGTCTCGGGGTCGCCGTCCTCCGGATCGAGGGAGCCGCCGGGGAAGGACGGCTGGCCGGCATGGGAGCGCAGGGTGCCGGAGCGCTCCATCAGCAGCAGTTCAGGGCCTCGCTCACCCTCGCCGAAGAGGATCAGGACGGCGGACTGGCGGCCCGCACCGCTCTCCGGCGGCAGGAAGCGACTGAGCTGCTGGGCACGGACGCTCCGCGCGGTCTGCGCCACCGGGCCCAGCCAGCCGGGCAGGCCCTCGGTCGTGACGGTGATCGCACTGTCGTCCGGCGCGCCTGGTTCCGTGGTGGCCGCCTCTCGTGCGGTCCTCATGCTCTGTACGTGCGTCATGGGCACCCCCGTCGCTTTCTACCGTCGCTTTCAACGCCTGCCGCCGGCCATTTCGTTCCGAGCGGTGCCGTCGGGCACGCTCATGGGGGTGGGTATCACCCGGCTCCGAGGGGCGGAGCCGGCCTGCCCGGGTAGTCCGGAGGCGGGCTGAGCCGCTGGCCCGGGTAACCGCCCATCTCGTACTTCAGAAGCTTCTTGGCCTTCTCCGGGTCCGTCTCCCCCTCGCCGTAGGCGGGGCAGAGCGGGGCGATCGGACAGGCACCGCAGGCGGGCTTGCGGGCGTGGCAGATGCGTCGGCCGTGGAAGACGACGCGGTGGGACAGCATCGTCCATTCGCTCTTGGGGAAGATCGCGGCGATGTCCGCCTCGACCTTCTCCGGGTCCTCCTGCTCGGTCCACTTCCATCGGCGGACCAGCCGGCCGAAGTGGGTGTCCACCGTGATGCCGGGCACACCGAACGCATTGCCCAGGACGACGTTCGCCGTCTTGCGGCCGACGCCTGGCAGCGTCACGAGATCTTTCAGACGGCCCGGCACCTCACCGCCGAAGTTGTCCCTGAGGGACGCCGACAGACCCATGAGGGAGCGGGCCTTGGCCCGGAAGAACCCGGTCGGCCGGATGATCGCCTCCAGCTCCTCGGGCACGGCGGCCGCCATGTCCTCGGGTGTCGGATAGCGGGCGAAGAGGGCGGGAGTGGTCTGGTTCACCCTCAGGTCGGTGGTCTGGGCGGAGAGGACCGTGGCCACCAGCAGCTCGAACGGATTGCGGAAGTCCAGTTCGGGGTGGGCGTACGGGTAGACGTCGGCGAGCTCGCGGTTGATCCGGCGGGCACGGCGCACCATCGCCAGACGCGACTCCGGCTTCGCGGTCCCCTTCCCCGCTCCGGCCGCCCGCGGTGAGGCCGACCGAGACGATGCTGCCGCTCCGGCCGCTTGCGCGGCAGGAGCCGCGCCCTTGCCCGGGGACGCTCCCGACGGGCGCTTTGCGGCATTTCTACGGCGCTGTCCAGGCTGTTCGCCCACAGCGGAATTCTCGTCCTCCGACACCCCATCAGCCCCCTCGACCTGCGTTCTCACCGGCTTTCCGGACACTCGGCCAGCCTAGAGCCACGGACTGACATCCGCCCCGGTCACCGCGCATCCACGCCGATCGGCCCCCTGCCGTAGGGCCCGGCACGACCGTGCGTCAAACTGGTTTGTGATCGATCGCACTGTTTTACCGTCCGGCATCATGGGGACCACGCTTCCCTGAACAGGCCGACAAGGAGAGAACTCGTGGACGACGTTCTGCGGCGCGCCCCGCTTTTCGCGGCGCTCGATGACGAGCAGGCCGCGGAGCTCCGCGCCTCGATGAGTGAGGTGACCCTCGCGCGCGGCGACGCGCTGTTCCACGAGGGTGACCCGGGGGACCGCCTCTATGTGGTGACCGAGGGCAAGGTGAAGCTCCACCGCACGTCCCCCGACGGGCGGGAGAACATGCTGGCCGTCCTCGGTCCCGGTGAGCTGATCGGGGAGCTCTCGCTCTTCGACCCGGGCCCGCGCACCGCCACCGCGACGGCGCTGACCGAGGTCAAGCTCCTCGGCCTCGGCCACGGCGACCTCCAGCCCTGGCTGAACGCGCGCCCCGAGGTGGCCACGGCGCTGCTGCGCGCCGTCGCCCGCCGACTGCGCAAGACCAACGACCAGATGTCCGACCTGGTCTTCTCCGACGTGCCGGGCCGTGTCGCCCGTGCGCTCCTCGACCTGTCGCGCCGTTTCGGCGTGCAGTCGGAGGAGGGCATCCACGTCGTGCACGACCTGACCCAGGAAGAACTGGCCCAGCTCGTCGGCGCCTCCCGCGAGACGGTCAACAAGGCCCTCGCGGACTTCGCCGGCCGCGGCTGGCTGCGCCTCGAGGCCCGCGCCGTGATCCTGCTGGACGTGGAGCGGCTGGCGAAGCGGTCCCGCTGACGCCCTGCCGCCTATCCGCTCCGCGAGGGGCCCCGCCGTCCGGCGGGGCCCCTCGGCGTGTCCGGGGCATCCGCCCGAGCCGCGGAGGCCGGGCCGCAGCCGTCCAGGCCTACTGGTCGGCCTCTATGAGCCCGTGCTCGGCGAGATACTCCAACTGGGCCCGGACCGACAGTTCGGCCGCGGGCCACAGGGAGCGGTCGACGTCCGCGTAGACGGCCGCCACGACCTGCGCGGGCGTACGGTGGCCGGCCTCCACGGCCGTCTCGACCTGGGCCAGCCGGTGGGCCCGGTGGGCGAGGTAGAACTCGACGGCGCCCTGGGCGTCCTCCAGCACGGGACCATGCCCCGGCAGCACGGTACGCACCCCGTCGTCGACGGTCAGCGAGCGCAGCCGGCGCAGCGTGTCCAGGTAGTCGCCCAGCCGCCCGTCCGGGTGCGCGACGACCGTCGTCCCCCTTCCGAGAACCGTGTCGCCCGTCAGTACGGCGCGGTCTGCGGGGATGTGGAAGGAGAGCGAGTCCGCGGTGTGCCCCGGGGTGGGGACGACCCGGAGTTCGAGGCCTCCGGTGGTGATCACATCGCCTGCCGCCAGCCCCTCGTCGCCGAGGCGCAGCGCCGCGTCCAGGGCGCGCACCTTCGTGCGTGTGAGCTCGGCGAACCGTGCGGCGCCCTCCGCGTGGTCGGGATGGCCGTGCGTCAGCAGCGTGAGCCCGATGCGGCGCCCGGCCCGCTCCGCGGTGTCGATGACGGCCCGCAGGTGTACGTCGTCGAGCGGCCCCGGGTCGATCACGACCGCCAGATCGGAGTCCGGCTCGGCGACGATCCAGGTGTTCGTGCCGTCCAGCGTCATCGCGGAGGCGTTGGGTGCGAGGACGTTGACCGCCCGGGCCGTGGCGGGGCCGGAGAGGGCGCCGCCCCGGGGGCGGCCGGGCAGTGCCGCGGCGTCGCTCACGGTGCGCCACCGCCCTTGCGGCCGGCGTCCCGAGCGGCGGACGCGGCCCCGGTCGCGGCCGGAACGTGCTGCGTGAACTCGTCGTGCCCCGGCCAGCTCAGCACCAGCATGTCACCGTCCATACGGGCTTCTGCCAGCACGGGAGTGAGGTCCTGGGCACTTGCTGCCTCCAGGGCCTCCGCGGCTGTCCCGTACGGCCTCAGCGCGCGCAGTGTGGCCACGGTCGGCGGCATCATCAGGAGTTCTCCCCGGTCGTAGCGGTCGGCGGCGTCCCCGGGACGGATCCAGACCGTCCGGTCGGCCTCCGTGGAGACGTTCCGGGTCCGCTGGCCTTCCGGGAGCGCGGCGACGAAGAACCAGGTGTCGTACCTGCGCGGCTCGAACTCCGGAGTGATCCAGCGGGCCCACGCGCCGAGCAGGTCGGAGCGCAGGACGAGGCCCCGGCGGTCCAGGAATCCGGCGAAGGACAGCTCACGGGCCACGAGGGCCTCGCGGTCGGCCTCCCAGTCGGCGCCCGTGGTGTCGCTCACCACCGTCCCGGCGGTCGGCCCGGCCAGCAGGACGCCCGCTTCCTCGTACGTCTCACGGACCGCGGCGCAGACGACGGCCTGCGCCTCGGCCACCGTGTCGACGCCCAACCGCCGGGCCCAGCTCTCCAGTGACGGCCCCGCCCACCCCACGAGGTGGTCGTCGTCGCGCGGGTCCACCCCGCCACCCGGATAGGCGTAGGCACCCCCGGCAAAAGCCATGGAGGTGCGCCGCCGGAGCATGTGGACGGCCGGACCCCGGCCGTCCGGCCCCGGACGGCCGTCCCTCAGCAACATCACCGTGGCCGCGCGCCTAGGGGTCACGACCTTCAGATCGCCACCGGCGAGGGCCCGGATCCGGGCGGGCCATTCCGGTGGGTACCACTGACCGTTGGGCATGGCCGGAGGCTATCCGGAAGCGCGCCGATGTTCGAGACCCACCCGGGCGCAAGGAGTCCGTGGGACCGGTCGGCCGCACCCTGCCGAAGACGCCCCTCACGCACGTGATCCCGCCCCGCCGGCAGGGCGGGGCGGGATCAGCGGGACGGCACGGCTCAGTCCTCGACGAGTTCGACCTGGATCTCGATCTCCACCGGTGCGTCCAGGGGCAGCACCGCGACGCCGACGGCGCTGCGGGCGTGCACGCCCTTGTCACCCAGGACAGCGCCCAGCAGCTCGCTCGCGCCGTTGACGACGCCCGGCTGCCCGGTGAAGTCGGAGGCCGAGGCGACGAAGCCCACCACCTTCACGACCCTGGCGATCCGGTCCAGGTCACCGGCGACCGACTTCACGGCAGCCAGGGCGTTCAGCGCGCACGTCCTGGCGAGCTCCTTGGCCTCGTCCGCCGTCACCTCGGCGCCGACCTTGCCGGTCACGGCCAGCTTGCCGTCCACCATCGGCAACTGGCCGGAGGTGTACACGTACACCCCGGAGCGCACCGCCGGCTGGTACGAGGCCAGCGGCGGGACGACGGCCGGAAGCGTCAGGCCGAGCTCGGCGAGCTGCGCCTCGACGGCGCCCGCCACTACGACTTCTCCCGCTTCAGGTAGGCCACGAGCTGCTCGGGGTTCGGGCCGGGCACGACCTGGACCAGCTCCCAGCCGTCCTCGCCCCAGGTGTCCAGAATCTGCTTGGTCGCGTGCACGAGAAGGGGCACGGTCGCGTATTCCCACTTGGTCATGAGCCGACTGTAATGCCTGGCACAGGTGGCCTCGTGCGTAGCCTGCCTGCCGACTGGTTAGGCTCGAAGACGTGAGCAGGTTCCAGGTCGTCAGCGGCAAGGGCGGTACCGGTAAGACCACGGTCGCCGCCGCCCTCGCGCTCGCCCTCGCGACCGAGGGCAGGCGCACCCTCCTCGTCGAGGTCGAGGGCAGACAGGGCATCGCCCAGCTCTTCGAGTCCGAGGCCCTTCCCTACGAGGAGCGCCGGATCGCCGTGGCCCCGGGGGGCGGGGAGGTCCACGCCCTGGCGATCGACGCGGAGCGCGCGCTCCTGGACTACCTCCAGATGTTCTACAAACTGGGCAGCGCGGGCCGGGCGCTCAAGAAGCTCGGCGCGATCGACTTCGCCACCACCATCGCGCCCGGGGTCCGGGACGTCCTGCTGACCGGCAAGGCCTGTGAAGCGGTACGCCGCAAGGACAAGCAGGGCCGGTTCGTCTACGACTACGTGATCATGGACGCACCGCCCACCGGCCGCATCACCCGCTTCCTCAACGTCAACGACGAGGTGGCGGGGCTGGCGCGGATCGGCCCGATACACAATCAGGCGCAGGCGGTGATGCGCGTCCTGAAGTCCTCCGAGACGGCGGTCCACCTGGTGACACTCCTGGAGGAGATGCCGGTCCAGGAGACGGCGGACGGCATCGCGGAGCTGCGTGCCGCCGAACTGCCCGTGGGAAGGGTCGTGGTGAACATGGTGCGGCCCCACCTGCTGGACGAGGAGGCGCTGCGTACGGCCTCGGGGGGCCGTCGCAAGGAGCTCGCGAAGGCGCTGACCCGGGCCGGTGTGACCGGCTCGGCCGGGCTCGTACGCCCGCTGGTCGAACAGGCGGCCGAACACGCCCAGCGGGTGGCCCTCGAGCGTGAGCAGCGAGCGGTGCTGGCCGGACTGGGGCTGCCCACCGCCGAGCTCCCCCTGATGGGCGAAGGGATGAGCCTGTCCGCCCTCTACGAACTGGCGTCCGAGTTCCGTAAACAGGGTGTGGGCGACGAGACGGCCGACGTCGCGGGGCAGGTGTCCGGGGTGGGGAGGGGACGCGGCTCCGGGCAACGAGGCTCCGGACGAAACGGTTCCGGACGAGGGGTGGGGTCATGACACTGGGCACGGACATCGCACCGGGACTGGACACCGACGCACTGCTGGACGACCCGGGAATCCGAATCGTCGTCTGCTGCGGTTCGGGCGGTGTCGGCAAGACCACGACAGCGGCGGCGCTGGGTGTGCGGGCGGCCGAGCGCGGCCGCAAGGTCGTCGTCCTGACCATCGACCCGGCCCGCCGGCTCGCCCAGTCGATGGGCATCGACCGGTTGGACAACGTCCCGCGCCGGGTCGAGGACATCGACGGTGCCGGTACCGGTGAACTGCACGCCATGATGCTCGACATGAAGCGCACGTTCGACGAGACCGTCGAGGCGCACACGGACGCCGAGCGGGCTCGCGCGATCCTGCAGAACCCCTTCTACCAGTCCCTGTCGGCCGGGTTCGCCGGCACTCAGGAGTACATGGCGATGGAGAAGCTCGGGCAGCTGAGGGCACGCGACGACTGGGACCTGATCATCGTCGACACCCCTCCGTCCCGCTCCGCCCTCGACTTCCTGGACGCGCCGAAACGTCTCGGCTCCTTCCTGGACGGGAAGTTCATCCGGTTGCTGCTCGCCCCGGCGAAGATCGGTGGGCGAGCAGGGATGAAGTTCCTCAACGTCGGTATGTCGATGATGACGGGAACTCTCGGCAAGTTGCTCGGCGGTCAGTTCCTCAGGGACGTACAGACCTTCGTCGCGGCAATGGACTCCATGTTCGGCGGTTTCCGCACCCGGGCCGACGCCACGTACAAACTGCTGCAGGCGCCCGGCACGGCGTTCCTCGTGGTGGCGACGCCGGAGCGGGACGCGCTGCGCGAGGCCGCGTACTTCGTCGAGCGGCTGGCCGCGGAGGAGATGCCACTGGCCGGTCTGGTGCTCAACCGGGTGCACGGCAGCGGGGCCGCTCGGCTCTCCGCGGAGCGGGCGCTGGCCGCCGCAGAAAATCTTGACGGCGTCGGCATTGTGGATCAGACGGCCGGGAAGGCTGGCCTTTGTGACCCGGTGGACGCACCGGCCGTCACCTCTCCCGAAGCCCCTGAGTCACCGCTCTCCCCCGAGCCGCAGGACCGAACACACCACACCTCCGAGCCGCAGGACCGGACCGCAACCGCCCCTGAGCCGCCCGACCGGCCCGCACCCCATGACCCCTCCGCGCCGTCCGCGCCGTCCGCAGCGGACAGGGGCGCGGCTCCGGCCACCGACCTGGTGTCCGTGGAGCAGCTGGCCGCAGGCCTGCTGCGGCTGCATGCCGAGCGGATGCAGGTCGTCGCGCGCGAGCAGCGGACGCGTGACCGCTTCACCGCGATGCACCCCGAGGTCCCGGTGGCCGAGGTGGCTGCGCTCCCCGGTGACGTGCACGACCTCTCAGGCC
Source organism: Streptomyces sp. B1I3 (assembly GCF_030816615.1). NCBI lineage: Bacteria > Bacillati > Actinomycetota > Actinomycetes > Kitasatosporales > Streptomycetaceae > Streptomyces > Streptomyces sp. B1I3. Next base: position 4,393,076 of record NZ_JAUSYD010000001.1, on the reverse strand, counting down.
TTCGGGCCATCGGGGAACGGCTCGCGACCGGTTCCGCACCGGCCGGAGCTGCTTAGACCCGCCTGCGGGCCTCTCTGCGGGACCGCCCGCGCGCGGTCCCGACGCGGCGGCGCAGGTCACGCCCTCACCCCACGGCGGCGTACGTCTCGTGCAGTTCGTCGTCGTCCAGGCCCACGGCCGCGGGCAGCATGCCCGTCGACCGCTCGTACTCACTGCGCGCGGTCTCCAGCAGACGACGCCAGGACGTGACGGTGGGCCGGCGACGCAACAGTGCACGGCGCTCCCGCTCCGTCATCCCGCCCCACACGCCGAACTCGACGCGATGGTCCAGCGCATCGGCCAGGCACTCGGTCCGCACCGGACAACCGGTGCACACCGCCTTGGCCCTGTTCTGCGCTGCCCCTTGTACGAACAATTCATCCGGATCGGTAGTGCGGCAGGCTGCCTGCGCACTCCAGTCGGTTACCCAGCCCATGCCGGCGCCGTCCTCTCCCGAATCGAGGCTCCCCCACGGCGGTAGCGGCATATTCACCGCTGCCAGTTGAGGACGTTACGGAAGGTGGCGACAGCACAACACCCCCTTCGGGCCCAATCTTGAATGGCCCGAACGGACTATGCGTACGCGGCAGATCACCCAGAGGAGTGATGGGGGGACATGCGTGACCCTCCCGACGCAATCGGGACAGAATACCCAAGACGCGACGGACATTCGGTGACACATGAGGCGAATTCGGGAACGCCGCACGGGTGGCTGAATCGCGCGAGGGCGGTGCACGGGGGTTGATGCGCGGTCGGACTGCTGTGACAGTTGAGAGCAGCTTAGGCCAACGCCTGTACGCCTGTCCGGCGAATGAGAAGGTAGCTGCCGCGCACCGCTCTGCCCCAGGCCGGGAGGCGGGCCGGACGCACACGGCCCTGCCCCGACGGCGTCCGGGCACGTACGCGACGGCGTCGGGCGAGTACGCGGCGACCGTCGGTGCCGGAACCGGGCCGGACGGACCCGGATGTCACGATCCGGCACTGGAACATCTTGAGAGGCGCCCGCTCCACCGGAACGCTCTCCCCTACGGATTAGGCTGCCCCCATGCCAAAGAAGCGCTCAGGCGGGGGTCTCACGACGACCCAGCAGGCCGCCAAGTTCCTCGGTGTCGCCGCACTCTCCGGAGCGGTACTGGCCGGCATCGCGCTGCCGGCCGCCGGCGCACTGGGGCTCGCAGCCAAGGGGACGGTCGAGGGATTCGACGAGATCCCGTCCAATCTCAAGACTCCACCGCTGAGCCAGCGGACAACGATCCTGGACAACGAGGGTGGCGCGATCGCCACCGTCTACTCACGCGACCGCACCGTCGTCCCGCTCAAGGACATCTCTCCGTACATGCAGGACGCGATCGTCGCGATCGAGGACTCGCGCTTCTACGAGCACGGCGCCGTGGACCTCAAGGGCATCCTGCGCGCGATGAACCGCAATGTGCAGGCGGGCGGAGCCGCCGAGGGCGCCTCGACACTCACCCAGCAGTACGTGAAGAACGTGTTCGTCGAGGAGGCCGGTGACGACCCGGACAAGGTCGCCGAGGCAACCCAGCAGACCCTGGGCCGCAAGGTCCGCGAGCTGAAGTACGCGATCCAGGTCGAGGAAGAACTCGGCAAGAAGAAGATCCTGGAGAACTACCTCAACATCACGTTCTTCGGACAGCAGGCCTACGGCGTCGAGGCGGCCTCGCAGCGCTACTTCTCCAAGCACGCCAAGGACCTGAAGCTCGAGGAGGCCGCGATGCTGGCCGGCCTCGTCCAGTCGCCGACCCGCTACGACCCGGTCAACGACAAGGAAGAGGCGGCCAAGCGCCGCAACACCGTCCTGCAGCGCATGGCTGCCGTGGGCGACATCTCGCAGGACGAGGCGGCCAAGGCCATCGCCGCGCCGATCGAGCTGAAGGTGAAGAAGCCGAAGAACGGCTGCATCACCGCCGTCAGCGGTTCGGGGTTCTTCTGCGACTACGTACGCCAGACGATCCTCACCGACCCGGCCTTCGGCAAGACGGAGGAGGAGCGCTCCAAGCTCTGGAACCTCGGCGGTCTGACGGTCAAAACCACGCTTTCCCCGCGCGCGCAGGAGGCCGCCAACGAGGCCGCCACCTCGAAGGTCAACAAGGATGACAAGGTCGCCGCCTCGGTGGTGCAGGTCGAGCCCGGTTCCGGCAAGATCCTCTCGATGGGCCAGTCCCGCCCGTACGGCCTGGACCAGAAGCAGCACGAGACGGTGCTCAACCTCGCCGTCAGCAACAAGATGGGCGGCAGCACCTTCGGTTTCCAGGTCGGTTCGACCTTCAAGCCGATCACCGCGGCGGCCGCCCTGGAGAAGGGCATCAGCCCGGCGCAGACCTTCGACACGGAATGGAAGACCTCCCTTCCGCTCAACACGTACAAGACCTGCGCCGGTGGCCCCGCCGGCGGCGGCGACTGGTCCGTGCAGAACGAACTGGAGTCCGAGAAGGGCTCCTTCGACATGACGAGCGCCCTCGGCAAGTCCATCAACACCTACTTCGCGATGCTGGAGCAGAAGGCCGGCCTCTGCGAGACCCTCACGATGGCCAAGAAGGTCGGCTACCAGCGCGGCAACGGCAAGCCGCTCACGGAGAACCCCTCCATCACGCTCGGCACCACGGAGAGCACTCCGCTCGCCATGGCGTCCGCGTACGCCGCGTTCGCCAACCGCGGCATGTTCTGCACGCCGATCGCCATCGAGTCGATCACGGACGCCAACGGCAGGAAGCTGAAGGTTCCCGCGTCGGACTGCTCGCGCGCGATGAGCGAGAACACCGCGGACACGATCAACCAGATGCTCAAGGGCGTCGTCGAGGACGGCACCGGCACCCAGGCCGGCCTCACCGACCGCGACAACGCGGGTAAGACGGGTACGACCGAGAACCGCGTGGACGCCTGGTTCGTCGGCTACACACCGAACCTGTCCACGGCGGTGTGGGTCGGCGCCGACATCGGCAAGAAGGTGCCGATGTACGACATCAACATCGGCGGCCAGTACTACGACAAGGTCTGCGGCGGCTGTCTGCCGGGGCCCATCTGGAAGACGGCGATGACCGGTGCGCTGAGCGCGTCGGAGACCCCGTCCTTCAATCCGATCTCGGTGCCGCGCGCCAAGCCGGCTGAGGACAAGGCGAAGGACAAGGGTAAGGGCCGCGACCGCGACGACGACAAGGGCGGCGACGAGGACCCGATCGGCGGCATCACCTTCCCGCCCGGCGTCATCGGTGGGAACGACGGCGGCACGCGCGGCGGCAACGGTCCCTGACCGTCCGGCTCCCGCACGGGGCTGAGGGACATCGCGGACCGCATGCAGGAAACAGCAAGGAGGGGTGCTCCCCGGCCGGGAGCACCCCTCCTTGTCGCGTCGTACGCTTCGCCGGCCTTCAGCCCGCGAGGAGCTTCTTCACAGTGGCAGCCACTCGGCCGCCCTCCGCGAGCCCTGCGACCTTCGGCCCGACGATCTTCATGACGGCACCCATGGCGCGCGGCCCCTCGGCCCCGGCGGCCTTGGCCTCCGCGACGGCCTGCGCCACGATCGCGCCGAGCTCGTCGTCGGAGAGCTGCTTGGGCAGATAGGCGTCGAGCAGCTCCCCCTCGGCCCTCTCCCGCTCCGCCTGCTCGGTCCGGCCGCCCTGCGCGAAGGCCTCGGCCGCCTCGCGGCGCTTCTTCGCCTCCCTGGCGATCACCTTCTGCACCTCGTCGTCCGAGAGCTCACGCGCGGACTTGCCGCTGACCTCTTCCTTGGTGATCGCGGTGAGGGTGAGCCGAAGGGTGGACGAGGTGAGCTCGTCACGCGCCTTCATGGCCGTGGTGAGGTCTTCCTTGAGCTTGGACTTGAGCGTGGTCATGCGGCGATTGTGACAGGTACGGGGCACCTGTCGCCCGTCTGTTTTCGTCCCGCCGCACCGGGTCTGCGACGATGGGCACATGCGCGCACGCTACGGAGTACCCCTGAAAGTCACGGCAGTCGGCGCGGCGGTCGGCGCCGCAGGCCTCGTGTACGCGGCCGGGTTCGAGGCTCGCTCGTTCCGTCTGCGACGGATCGTCGTTCCCGTACTCCCGCACGGGGCACGCCCCTTGCGCGTGCTCCAGGTCTCCGACATCCACATGGTGAGCGGCCAGGGCAAGAAGCGCGCCTGGCTGCAGTCGCTGGCGGGACTGCGCCCGGACTTCGTCGTGAACACCGGCGACAACCTCTCCGACCCGGACGCCGTACCCGAGGTGCTCGACGCCCTGGGTCCGCTGATGGAGTTCCCCGGGGTGTACGTCTTCGGCTCCAACGACTACTACGGCCCGAAGCTCCGCAACCCGGCCCGCTACCTCCTGGAGAAGGTCCAGGGGAAGCACGGCCTCAACGGGAACACCCCGGCCGTCGGCGCCGTCCACAACCCGTGGCAGCCGATGCGGGACGCCTTCGACGAGGCGGGCTGGCTGAATCTTTCCAACACCCGGGGCCGGCTCAAGGCGGACGGGCTGGAGATCGCGTTCACCGGCCTGGACGACCCCCACATCAAGAGGGACCGCTACGCAGAGGTCGCCGGCGGCCCCGAGACGGGTGCCGATCTCTCCATCGGCGTGGTGCACGCCCCGTACCTGCGCTCCCTGGATGCCTTCACCTCGGACGGCTACCCCCTGATCCTCGCCGGTCACACCCACGGCGGTCAGCTCTGCATCCCCTTCTACGGCGCCCTCGTCACCAACTGCGACCTGGACACGGACCGGGTGAAGGGGCTCTCCAGCCACACGGTCGGCGACAAGCGCGCGTATCTCCACGTCTCGGCGGGCTGCGGCACGAACCGCTACACCCCGGTCCGCTTCGCCTGCCCTCCGGAAGCGACGCTGCTGACGCTGACGCCCCGCGACTGACGGCCGTCGGCACCCGGGGGCGGGGGGCAGAAACCGGATTTCGCCTCCGGGCGCCGGTGGGCTAAAGTAATCGATGTCGCCGAGACAATCGGTGGACATCGGGGTGTAGCGCAGCTTGGCAGCGCGCTTCGTTCGGGACGAAGAGGTCGTGGGTTCAAATCCCGCCACCCCGACAGCTGAAATAGCAGGTCAGAGGGCCCAGTGTGTAAGTTGCACTGGGCCCTCTGCCGTTTGCCCACTTCCGTACCCCTGCCCCTTGGCAGCCTTTGCCCGTCGAGCACGGGTGAGCTCCGTGCGAACGGCTCGACCCGTTCCTTCGAGGTCATGCGAAGGAACGGGTCGAGATTCATCAACGGGTTTCCGGTCACGGGCACGAAGCGCCTCGGTGCTGCCGAGCGGCCCGGCACCGTGCACCGGCCCGGCGCGAAGTGCCGCCTGGGCCCGTCCGGGGTGGGCGCCTGAGGCAGCGCGGTGATCTTCGGCGCACCGCCGTCGCGGCACTCGGATCAGGCAGCAGCGGCCGTGGTCTGCTCGGCGACCTGGCGCAGGACCTCGGTCAGCTGGGTGACGACCTCGGCGTCGTCGGCCGGGTGGAGTTCGGCGAAGCGGGTCACGGAACCGGGGATGGACAGCTTCACGTCCGCAAGGACTGCGCCGCCGGCGATCCCGGCAGCCTTGCGGACGTCGTCCTGCGCCCAGACGCCGCCGTACTGACCGAAGGCCGTACCGACGACGGCGACCGGCTTGCCGGACAGGGCGCCCGCGCCGTACGGGCGGGACAGCCAGTCGATCGCGTTCTTGAGGACGGCCGGCATGGTGCCGTTGTACTCGGGGGAGAAGAGCAGGAAGGCGTCGGCCTGGCCCGCGGCCTCACGCAGGCGGGCGGCGGCAGCCGGAACGCTGCCCTCGATGTCGGTGTCCTCGTTGTAGAAGGGCACGTCGGCCAGGCCCTCGAAGAGTTCGATGTCGGCACCCGCGGGCGCGTGCTTGACGGCGGCCTCGGCGAGCTGACGGTTGTGGGAGCCGGCGCGGAGGCTGCCTACGAGGGCGAGAATGCGAACAGACACGGGATAACTCCTGAGGGCATGGGCAGGGGCGGAGGAACGAAGCAAGCGGACCGCAGTCCGTTTACCGTTGTACCACCTAAACGGACCGCGGTCCACATAGGCAGTTCTGGGGCTACCCTGAAGGCATGACCGGTCCTGATCCCCAGCTGCCCGGGCCGCCCAGCTCCGGTGCGACCCGGACGCACCTTCCGCTCGCCCCCCTCGGCGAGCCCGAGCCGCTGCGGGCGGACGCGGCGCGCAACCGCACGCGGCTGCTGGAAGCCGCCTCACGCCTCATGGGTGGCTGCGGAGCCGCCAACCTGACGATGGAAGCTGTCGCGTCCGCCGCGGGAGTGGGCAAGGGAACCGTCTTCCGGCGCTTCGGCGACCGCACCGGCCTGCTCATCGCGCTCCTCGACCACCGCGAGGCATTGCTGCAGGCCGCCTTCCTCTCCGGGCCGCCACCCATGGGGCCGGGTGCCCCCGCCACGGAGCGGCTGCACGCCTTCGGCCCCGCCGTGATGCGCCACGACCGCGACCACCACGAGCTGATCCTGGCCTCCCGGACCGACCCGTTGCGCGCCTACGCCGTTCCGGCGTTCCGTCTGCGGCTCAGCCATGTCGCCCTGCTGCTGAGGCAGTTGAAGGTACAGGGCAACACCGAGCTGCTCGCGCACACCCTGCTCGGTTCGGTCGACGCGACGCTCGTCCACCACCTCACCCGGGAACGCGGCGTGCCGATCGAGGAGTTGGAGCAGGGCTGGCACGACTTGGTCACCCGCGTCCAAGGACCCCTCGGACACCCATGAGGGCCGCACTGTCCGGTACGGCCCCGGCCCGGACACCCTAAGGGTTGTCCCGCAATCCCCGGCGGGCGCACGACGACAGCTACGGCACCTCACCGCGTTGTCGGAACGCCCGAATACATCCAGTATGCGGACGTCCCTCCGCCTTGCGATGCACCGCATCTGACGCCGCGCGCTGGTCCACCAGGGATTACGGGACACCCCTTAGGCGCGGGCCTGGACCAGGGCGTGCGTGCCGCTGGTGCGCCATTCCCGGCCGGACCTCTCCAGCGTGCTCCACGTCCGGGGGGCGAGCCCGACGACGACGTCGGACTTCAGCGTCCGCAGCGCGGCGACCGCTCCGGGGAAGTACGCCGTACGGTCCGCGAAGGGCGTCGTCGCGTCCCACAGCCGGTCCCCCACGAGGCGGCGGTAGTTGAGGTCACCCTTCAGGATCGTCACTCCGGCGGTTCCGAAGTCCTCACGCAGATCCGCGGGCATGTCTTCGTAGGGCAGGGGCGCGCAGAAGAACGCGTGGGCGCGCACCTCCAGACGCCCGGTTCGCATCGCGGCCCAGAGGCGTGCGCCGGCTTCGCCGGCCTCGCCAGGTGCCTGGACCAGGCGGCGCAGGCAGTCGATGACGTCGGCCGTCGTCGCGTCGGAGACGTAGTACGGGTAGGGCTTGACGTGGAGAACGGCGTGCTCCGCGTGGCCGTGTCCGAGGAGGTGGTCAAGGAGGACCAGGTCGGGGATCAGCTCCCGTCCGGCGTTGTCCGCCACCAGGGACACGGTGGCCGCCGCCCCCGCGGGGAGCAGCGACCACAGCAGGGCGCTGTCGTCGGCGACCAGGCCGGTGGCGGCGTCGCCGGGCGGCTCGTCCGCCGCCCTGAAGCCCAGGTCCGCGCGGTTACCCCAGAGGGAGGCGTGCAGCAGGGCGTGGGCACGCTCGTCGGCCGGGCCGGCGGCGAGAGCGTCCAGGGAGCGCAGTTCGTCATCCACCGTGCTGCCCCGCAGTTCGGCCTGCTTGAAGGGGGCGAACGGGTCGATACCCTGCCACGGGCCGTCGCCGAAGTGGTCCACAGCCGCGAGGAGTTTGCGGTAGAAGTAGCTCTCGGACCAGAGGAAAGGGGCGTTGAACCACGGCCGCCCGAAGTACTCCCGGCCCCCTTGCAGCCAGCGGTCGCGGTCCGGGCTCGTCGGGTCGAGCGGTTCGACGACGCCCTGGGTGATCTCGTGCAGCAGCGCGTCGAGGGCGGCGTGCTGGCGAGGACCGTACGGAAAGGCCTCGCGTACCTGCCGGATGAGCGCCGGATGGCGCCTGGCCAGCACACCGTGGGCGAACGTCCCGGGCTCGCTGCCGGTGATGACCTGCGCGCCGGGGCCGTGTGCGTCCGTCGGACCTTGATCTCTGTCACCCATGGTGGCCAGTCTGCCCGGTCACGGCGTCGCGCAGGCCCTGCCGGCGCGCGAACGCTCCATGCCCCGGTGTCCTACGTGTCACCGGCCCGGCGTCCGACCGGTCGCCGTGAAGCGGCCCATGGGGGCGGCCGGGCCTGGTTACGATATGTCTCGGCTCAGATGACTTAACCCCAGAAAGGGAACCTGCACCCATGCCGGCCGAGACATTCGAGTTTCAGGTAGAAGCGCGCCAGCTCCTGCAGATGATGATCCATTCGATCTACTCGAACAAGGACGTCTTTCTGCGTGAGCTCATCTCCAATTCTTCGGACGCGCTGGACAAGCTGCGACTGGAAACTCTCCGCGACGAAACCCTCCAGGCGGACACGTCCGACCTCCACATCGCCATCGAGGTCGACAAGGAGGAGCGCACGCTGACCGTGCGCGACAACGGCATCGGGATGTCGCACGACGAAGTCGTGCAGCTGATCGGAACGATCGCTAATTCCGGTACGGCCAAGTTCCTGCGGGAATTGAAGGAGGCCAAGGACTCGGCGGCCTCCGAGGAACTCATCGGGCAGTTCGGCGTGGGCTTCTACTCGAGCTTCATGGTGGCGGACGAGGTCACGCTGCTCACCCGCCGGGCCGGTGAGACCACCGGCACGCGCTGGCAGTCCAGCGGCGAGGGCACGTACACCGTCGAATCCGTCGACGACGCCCCTCAGGGCACTTCGGTCACGCTGCGGCTGAAGCCGGAGGACACCGAGGACAAGCTCTTCGACTACACGTCCCCCTGGAAGATCCGGGAGATCGTCAAGCGGTACTCCGACTTCATCACCTGGCCGATCCGCATGGAAGCCCCTGCGGCCGGCGAGGACGGCGCCGAGCCCGGGACCGAGACGGTCAACTCGATGAAGGCGCTGTGGGCGCGGTCCAAGGATTCCGTGACCGATGAGGAGTACAGCGAGCTGTACAAGCACATCAGTCATGACTGGACCGACCCGCTCGAGACCATCCGCATGCAGGCGGAGGGCACCTTCGAATACCAGGCACTGCTCTTCCTGCCGTCGCACGCGCCGCAGGACCTGTTCATGCAGGGACACAAGCGCGGAGTTCAGCTCTATGTGAAGCGCGTCTTCATCATGGACGACTGCGAAGCGCTCATGCCGACGTACCTCCGTTTCGTGAAGGGCGTCGTCGACGCGCAGGACCTCTCGCTGAACGTGTCCCGCGAGATCCTGCAGCAGGACCGCCAGATCGAACTGATGCGGCGACGGCTGGTGAAGAAGGTTCTCTCGACGGTCAAGGACATGATGTCCGCCTCCCCGGAGAACTACCTGACGTTCTGGAAGGAGTTCGGCCGGGTCCTCAAGGAAGGGCTGCTCCAGGACTTCGAGAACCGTGACGCCATCCTCGAGGTCTGCTCGTTCGCCTCGACGCAGGACGAGGAAGGGCTGACCACCCTGCGCTCGTACGTGGAGCGCATGAAGGAGGGTCAGGAGCAGATCTACTACATGACCGGCGAGTCGCGTGCCGCCATGGAGAGCTCGCCCCACATGGAGGCCTTCCGGGCCAAGGGCCTCGAAGTCCTCCTCCTCACCGACCCCGTCGACGAGGTCTGGGTCCAGTCGGTTCCCGAGTTCGACGGCAAGCAGCTGCAGTCGATCGCCAAGGGCGAGGTCGACCTCGACACCGACGAGGAGAAGAAGGAGGTCGAGGCCGAGCGCGAGAAGCAGCAGCAGGAGTACGCCGGCCTGCTGACCTGGATGTCCGAGCAGTTGGGTGAGTACGTGAAGGAGGTACGGCTCTCCTCCCGGCTCACCGTGTCACCGGCCTGCATCGTCTCGGACACGCACGATGTCACTCCCGCCCTGGAGAACATGTACCGCGCCATGGGTCAGGAGGTACCCCAGATCAAGCGCATTCTGGAGCTGAATCCCTCCCATGCGCTGATCAGCGGACTGCGCAGGGCTCACGCCGAGGGCGGTGGCGAAGGGGACGCCGCCGGCGAACTGGCCGAGACCGCCGAGCTGGTCCACGGGCTGGCCCTGCTGTCGGACGGCGGCGAGCTGAGCGATCCCGCACGTTTCAGCAGGCTGATGGCGGACCGGCTGGAGCGCACCCTGTAAGACGCGCCTGTCACTCGGATCTGCGGCCGCCGGAGAACCTGGCGGCCGCAGTCGTGTGTGCGGGACAAGGAAGCCCGGACGTACCTGCCCGCGCGGGAGAGAAGAGGGGCTCCGAGTCCTGCGCTCCAGGCGGCCGCCAAGGCGACGCCTGAGGACTGAGGCCTGAGGACTGAGGCCTGATGGTGACTCAGCGGAGACGTGAAGGGTCGTGCATGGCCCCGGAACTCGCCCGTTCGAGGCTCCGCAGAAGGTTTATCTACGCGCGGAGCCGCAACGCCCGAACGGTCATTCGGGCATATCAGACGACTTCCTGCAGGGTCATTACCGACGGGTACCGCGAGCTGCTACAAACGTGCTGGCTCTACGAACTCCCCACCCGTCCCCCACACTTCGAAGGGCTGACAGCCATGTCAGTACGTTCCTTCTGGGCCTCCCTCTCCGCTCTCGCCATCGGTGCCGCGGCCGTACTCGGCCTGGCACAGCCGGCATCGGCGGCCGGCGGCGACTACGTCGCTCTCGGTGACTCCTACTCGTCCGGTGTCGGCGCCGGCAGCTATACCTCCGAAAGCGGTAACTGCCAGCGCAGCACCAAGGCATACCCGTACCTCTGGGCGGCGGCGAACTCGCCGTCGTCGTTCACCTTCGTCGCCTGCTCGGGCGCGACGACGGCCGGTGTGGCCGGCGGCCAACTGGGTGCGCTGAAGTCGTCGACGACCCTCATCAGCCTCACCGCCGGAGGTAACGACGTCGGGTTCGCCGACGTGATGCAGACCTGTGTCCTGCAGAGCGAGGCGACCTGTGTGAGCCGCGTCGGCACCGCGGTCGCGCAGATGCAGAACACGCTGCCGGGCAACCTCGACTCGCTCTACAGCAGCATTCGTTCACGCTCCCCGCAGGCCCGCGTCGTGGTGCTGGGGTATCCCCGCTTCTACCAGCTCTCCGGCAGTTGCATCGCGGGGCTCACCGAGAACGAGCGCAGCGCGATCAACAACGCCTCGGGGGTCCTGAACGGGGTGCTCGCCAAGCGCGCCGCCGACCACGGATTCGCCTTCTCCGGCGTGGTGGACGAGTTCACCGGACATGAGCTCTGCTCCGGGGACGCATGGCTCCACAGCGTGACGGTTCCGATCACCAACTCGTACCACCCCAAGGCGATCGGGCAGTCGAACGGATACCTGCCGGCCTTCCGTTCCTCGGTCTGACGCGCGTGGTCTGACGCGCGTGGCCCGACGCGCGTAGCCCCGTTCCGGTCAGTCGGTGACCGGCTGCGACGCCTTGATGGAGTACATCATCGGGATGCGCGGCCGGTCTGCGGGAAAGCGGTGGTAGCCGTCCGCATGCCGCTCGAGGGCCTGGTACCGGGCGAAGAGCGAGACGTCGTGTTCGTGCAGGAACTCGATCCGCAGCCCGGCCCCCGCCAGCGCCGAGACGACCTCGCCGACCGGATGCTGCCATTCGACACTGCGGTTGTGGACGGTCGCCGCGTCGGCGTCCGCGTACGTGCCGGGCGACTCGTCCACCCACGGGTCACGGCTGAAGTAGTCGTACGTGACCGTCGAGCCGGTCTCGTCGTCCAGGCAGTCGGTCAGCGGATGGGACTCCGCGAGGTAGAGGAACCCGCCGGGTGCGACCAGCGAGGCGGCGGTCTCCGCCCAGCGGTTCACGTCCGGCAGCCAGTTCAGCGCGCCGGTCCCCGTGTAGACGATGTCGTACGCGGAGTCAGGCACCGCTTCGGCCGCGTCATACACGTCCGCGGTCACGAACGCCGCCTTCTCCGGCTGCAGATCCAGTGCACGGGCCAGTCCACGCGCCGTCTCGACGGCAGGCTCGGAGAAGTCGAGACCGACGACGTGTGCGGCACCGTGACGGGCCCACGAGAGGGTGTCCAGCCCGATGTGGCACTGCAGGTGCAGCAGCGTCCGGCCGGTCACGTCCCCGACCTCCGCGAGCTCGAAGTCGCGGAGGGAGTCCTTGCCGGCACGGAAGGCATCCAGGTCGTAGAAATCGCCGGTCGCGTGGATGGCAACGCGCTCGTCCCAGCGCGCACGGTTGGCCTCGTGCCAGTCGTCGGGGGTCGGTGCGTACATACCGAAAAGTTACCCACAGGGTGGGGGTGCCCGCCAGTAGTTATCCACAGGCCCCCCGGCATCGGATCCGCATCGGGTTGGATGGGGCCATGAGCGACACAGACAACGACGCGTCCGTACCGCAGCGGCAGCAGGCGGCGGGAGGCCCGGCGCCCGGCGGGGCCCAGCCGCCGGAGTGGGAGCAGCGTTTCCGGGCTGCCCGCGTGTCCCTGCCCGACTGGGCCGAGGACGCCCCTGACCGCGCGCTCTTCGTCTCCAACGCCACCGGTACCTACGAGCTGTACGCATGGGACCGGGCGAACGGCGAGCAACGCCAGGTGACGGACCGGCCCAACGGGACCACCGACGGGGTGCTGACCCCGGACGGCGAGGCGATCTGGTGGTTCGCCGACACCGACGGCGACGAGTTCGGTGTGTGGATGCGCCAGCCCTTCGAGGGTGGCGCCGACGAACCGGCCGTGCCGGGTCTTGAACCCTCCTACCCGGCGGGGCTCGCGATCGGGCGGGACGGGACCGCGGTGATCGGCCGGTCGACGGACGAGGACGGCACCACCGTGCACGTGGTGCGCGCCGGCGCGGAGCCGGCCGAGATCTACCGGCACCGGGAGTCGGCCGGGGTGGGGGACCTGTCGCACGACGGCACGCTCATCGCGCTCGAGCACACGGAGCACGGGGACGCCATGCACTCCGCGCTACGGGTGGTGCGCCCGGACGGTTCGACGGTCGCCGAGCTGGACGACACCGAGGGCGGCACGAAGGAGCTGGGCCTTTCGGTGCTGGGTTTCGCCCCGGTCGCGGGTGACAACCGGCTGCTCGTCGGGCATCAGCGCCGCGGACGGTGGGAGCCTATGATCTGGGATCCCGTCGCGGGGACCCAGACGGACCTCGCGGTCGATCTGCCCGGGGACGCGGGTGCCGAGTGGTATCCGGACGGGTCGGCTCTGCTCCTCCAGCACAGTTTCGAGGCCCGCAGCGAGCTCTGGCGGTACGAGCCGGGCGCGCCCGCGCCGGTGCGTGTCGAGACCCCGAGCGGCACGGTGTCGGGCGCCACGGCCCGCCCCGACGGCACGGTGGAGTTCCTGTGGTCCTCGGCCGCGCAGCCGCCCGCCGTACGGTCGACGTCGGGTGCCGTCGTCCTCGACCCGCCGGGGGCGAGGGCGCCTGCCTCCGTGCCGGTGCGGGACGCCTGGGTGGAGGGCCCCGGGGGCCGCGTCCACGCCTTGGTGCAGACCCCGGCCTCCGGTGACGGCCCGTTCCCCACGGTGTTCGAGATACACGGTGGGCCCACCTGGCACGACAGTGACGCGTTCGCGTCCGGGCCCGCCGCCTGGGTGGACCACGGCTTCGCCGTGGTCCGGGTCAACTACCGCGGATCGACCGGTTACGGCCGCGCCTGGACGGACGCGCTCAAACACAGGGTCGGGCTGATCGAGCTGGAGGACATCGCGGCGGTGCGGGACTGGGCGGTCGCGTCGGGGCTCGCCGACCCGGCCCGGCTGGTCCTGGCCGGTGGCTCGTGGGGCGGCTACCTGACCCTGCTCGGGCTGGGCACACAACCGGACTCCTGGGCGCTCGGGCTGGCCGCGGTCCCGGTCGCCGACTACGTCACCGCCTACCACGACGAGATGGAGGCGCTGAAGGCCATGGACCGGACGCTGCTGGGCGGGACGCCGGAGGAGGTTCCGGAGCGTTTCGCCGCATCGTCGCCGCTGACCTATGTGGACGCGGTGCGCTCCCCGGTCTACATCTCGGCCGGCGTCAACGACCCGCGCTGCCCGATCCGCCAGGTGGAGAACTACGTGGAGCGGCTCGCAGCACGCGGTGCCGTCCACGAGGTGTACCGGTATGACGCGGGACACGGTTCCCTCGTCGTCGAGGAGAGGATCAAACAGGTCCGGCTGGAGCTGGACTTCGCGCTGAGGCACCTGGGCCGGGCGGGGGCGTGAGGCCCTGACCGGCGGTCCGGTCCGCAGCCGCCCGCGAGGCGCCGGAAGCAGGGCGGCTGGCATAAGGCGCGGATAAATGGGGCACCCCGCTCCGGGCATCCGGAGCGGGGAACCGTACCGTGGAGGGGTGTACCGGTTCCTGCTGACCCCGCGATGGTGGGGGATCAACCTCTTCGTCGTGCTGGCGATCCCGTTCTGCGTGTTCATGGGCACGTGGCAGCTCGGCCGCTTCGAGGACCGCGTGCAGTCGCACGAAGAGGCCGAGAAGCAGCCCGCTCCGGGGACCCGGGCCCCCGAGCCGCTCGACGACCTGCTGCCCGTGAGTACGAAGACCTCCGGCCGCCCCGCTGTGGCCACGGGAACGTACTCGGACCAGTTCCTGGTTCCCGGCCGCGAGTTGGACGACCGCACCGGCTTCTATGTGCTGGATCTGCTGCGTACCGACAGCGGCAAGGCGCTGCCGGTCGTACGGGGCTGGCTGCCCGGCACCCCGGGCGGCACCGAGGTACCCGCGGCGCCGCGGGGCAAGGTCACCGTGACCGGCGACCTGCAGGCCTCCGAGAACACCAGCAGTGATGGCGTCGACCTCCGGGGTGGTCTCCCGGAGGGCCAGCTCGGCATGATCAGCGCCGCGTCGCTGGTCAATCTCGTCCCGTACGACGTCTACGACGCCTGGGTGACGCTGACGGAGCCCGAGGCCGGTGGTACGGGCGGCGCGATGCGGCCGGTGCCCGCTGCGGCGGCGCAGGGCAGTGGCCTGGACCTCAAGGCGTTCCAGAACCTCGGCTACACCGGCGAGTGGTTCGTCTTCGGTGGCTTCGTGCTCTTCATGTGGTTCCGGCTCGTACGCCGTGAGGCGGAAGCCGCGCGGGACGTCGAACTGGGGCTCGCGGCCGACGCCGACTGAGGGCCGACGACCGCGGAGCCGTGCGGGCGCGCACCGAAGCACCTGGCGGTGACCGGCCCCGGGCGACCCGGTGCCTCGGCGTGGCCGACTGCGCCCCGGCACGGTGACGCGCACCGGCCACCTCCTCCGCACGGTGGTGACCACCGGCAGCTTGGGAGGAACAGGCGCCGGCCTCGGGTCCGGCACGGCGGCCCGCACTGCACGCTGACGCGACCCGGCTGCGCAGGTTGTGCCCGGCGCGGTGCCGGGTGGCGGCTACGAGGGAGGCAGTACGCCTGTCCGGTAGATCGTGCCGGAGCACGCGTGCGTGATCGTGGTCTCCGCCGTGGGCGCCCCCGCCTCGGGGGTGTGCGTGACCGCGACGCTGCCGTCCGTCGGGCCCTCGTCCGCACTGCCGAACTGCGGTGCCGTGTCCGTCGAGTCCGCACCGGCCCCGGGACTGCCGTCGCCGCCACCGGTGCCTCCGCCACCGTCTCCCCCCGTGGGTGTCGGCGTGGGAGTACCACCGGTGGTCGGGCAGGTGTCCGACGGCACCCAGGCGAACCGGACCTCGTACGCCATCGCAGGCTTCAGGAGGACCGTCCCCGGCTCGAGGGAGGGATCGGGCAGCCCCGCCGCCGGGTCCCCGGCGGTGTGCTGAACCACGGTGATCTTCTGCCGGTCGGCAGCGCCCGTCGTGCGGATGCCCACCGTGCCGTCGCTGGTCACGGAGCAGTCCTTGCCGGACACGTTGGCGATCCGGAAGGTGCCGTACACCGTGCCGCCGGCGTCGGCCGTCTGTGACTCGGCGGACGCGACTCCGAGCTGATCGGGGTCGCACAGCGGCACGTCCGCCACTTCGGGATCCGGCTCTTCGTCGGCACCGGCGGTGCCGCTGCCTTCGGTCCGGGATCCGGGACCCTGGGACGGAGCCGCGGAGTCACCGGATTCGTCCTCCCCGCCCTCCTTCCCCCGGTCGGCGGGACCGGCCGTCTGCTCGCCCGCGGTCTCGGCGCCCGCGTCCTCCCCGTTGCCGCCCTGGGCCTGCTCACCATGGCCGGCGATGGCGGGGTTGGCGGTGGCCGATCGGTCGGAGTTCGCCACGTGGACGAACGCGGGAACCGCCGTGCCGATCAGCAGCACGGCAGCCGCGGCGCCCACCACGGCCTGGCGGCGCCTGGCACGCCGCGCGGGCACCGCGCGGTGCAGGTGCTCAAGGGTTCCGTCGCTGGGTTCGATCCCCTGGACGGCGCCCCGCAGCATGCGGCGCAACGCGGCCTCGTCCGGGTCCTCGCCACTGTCCGGTTCGCCACCCGAGCCACCCGTCGCGCCCCCTCGGAAGAGTGCGGTCAGCGTGCCGCCCCCACCCGCTGCGGTGTCCTCGGTCCTGCCCCCGAACACGGCTGCGGGCCCTCGGCTTGCATCCGCGCCGTCTGTCACCTTCGGGGCACCTGACGCGCCATCGGCTGCCTCCGGGGCGTCTGACGCACCGCCGGTCACCTCGGCGGCATCTCCCGCTCCACCGGCGGCTGTTGCGGCATCCCCCGCACCGGCCGTGGTCCTTGGGGCACCTTCCGCGCCGTCGGTCCCGCCGATGCCCTGCTCCTGTTCACCGTCCTGTGCCGGATCGGTGTTCGGTGTGCTCTCCGGCCCGTCGTTCACAATTCCGTTTCCAGTCCGGTCATCGTCGTGCCTGTGCTCGGGCCCGCTCATGCCTGCGCCTCCATCACGACGCGCAGTGCCGCGATGCCCCGGGAACCGTATGCCTTCACCGAACCGAGCGATATTCCCAGCGTTTCCGCGACCTGTACCTCCGTCATGTCCGAGAAATAACGCAGCACCAGCACCTCGCGCTGTCGGCGCTGAAGTCCCTTCATCGCCTTGATCAGCGCGTCCTTCTCCAGTTGGTCGTACGCCCCCTCCTCGGCGCTCGCCATGTCGGGCATCGGCTTGGAGAGCAGCTTGAGACCGAGGATGCGGCGGCGCAGCGCGGAGCGGGAGAGATTGACGACGGTCTGCCGGAGATAGGCGAGGGTCTTCTCCGGGTCGCGCACCCGGTTGCGTGCCGAATGGACCCGGATGAACGCCTCCTGCACCACGTCCTCGCAGGACGCGGTGTCGTCCAGCAGGAGCGCCGCGAGGCCCAGCAGCGAACGGTAGTGGGCGCGGTAGGTCTCAGTGAGATGGTCGACCGTGGTTCCCGCCACCACCGTGTCCTCAGCGCCCTCGCGCTGCGAGGGCAGCCGGGTGGATCGCGCAGCCGGCATGGGCGCGATCACCGGCATACCGCCGGCTGCGCGGGGCTTCCGGAGCGGGCGCACCGAAGCGCCCCGCAACGGGCCCACCACTGTGATGTCGAGAACCTCTGCCACGCCAGTTGGACACGCTTCCCCCCCCGTCAGGGTTGTACGCGAACGGCACCGCGTTCGATGCTGTGCGACATGCCCTCATTCGTACCTGCTCTTCCCCAAATGCCCCGAAAACGCAACCAGCCACGCAAGAAGTGACGGCATAGACGCGCCGCATCCGACGAGCGGTTGCAGGAGGTCAGGAGATCATCGTCGGATATGACAACGCCCCAGCTCAAGAGCTTCAGACCTGCGTTTTACCCACAGGGCGCACACAGATCCTACAAAACAGGTTCGATCAAACCCTCGGAAATTCCATGGCCACGGCTTCGGCAATCTGCGCGACATTGAGAGCTGCACCTTTTCGCAGATTATCTCCGCAGATGAACATCTCGATGGCGTGCGGATCGTCCAGCGACTGCCGCACCCGCCCCACCCAGGTCGGGTCGGTGCCCACCACATCGGACGGCGTGGGGAAGTCACCTACCGCCGGGTTGTCGAAGAGCACCACCCCGGGCGCGGTCGCCAGGACCTCGTGCGCACGATCCACCGCCACCTCGTTCTCGAAGCGGGCGTGGACGGACACGGAGTGCGTCGCGACGACCGGTACGTAGACACAGGTCGCCGTCACCTTCAGACCCGGCAGGCCCAGAACCTTCCGGCACTCCGCGCGGATCGCCAGCTCCTCGGACGACCAGCCGTCCCCGGCGTCCTGGCCGGCCCACGGCACGACGTTCAGTGCGACCGGCGCGGCGAAAGGGCTCTTGTCCCCGTCGCCCAACGCCCGCCGTACGTCCCCGGGACGGGTGCCCAGCTCCGTGCCGGCCACCAGTGAGAGCTGTTCGCGGAGGGCGGCCACCCCGTCACGGCCCACGCCGCTCACCGCCTGGTAGGACGAGACGATCAGCTCCTGCAGCCCGAACTCGGCGTGCAGCGCGCCGACCGCGACGATCAGCGACAGCGTGGTGCAGTTCGGGGAAGCGACGATGCCGCGGGGCCTCAGCCGCGCGGCATGGGGGTTGATCTCGGGCACGACGAGGGGCACGTCCTCGTCCAGCCGGAAAGCGGCCGAGTCGTCCACGACCACGGCGCCCGCGGCAGCGGCCACCGGGCCCCACCGCGCGGACACCTCGTCCGGCACGAGGAAGAGGGCCACGTCCACCCCGTCGAACACGTCCTCGGCGATCGGGAGGACCTCGGTCTCCTCGCCGCGTACGACCAGCTTGCGGCCGGCCGCACGTGGGGAGGCGATCAGTCTGATCTCGCCCCAGACGTCCGCATGCTGCGAAATGATCTGGAGCATGACGCCGCCGATCGCCCCGGTCGCTCCGACGACCGCGAGCGAAGGACGGCGTTCCGTCATCGGCCGGTGCCCCCGTAGACGACGGCCTCGTCGGAGTCGCTGTCGAGACCGAAAGCGGTGTGCACGGCGCGCACGGCCTCGTTGACGTCGTCGACGCGGGTGACCACCGAGATGCGGATCTCGGACGTCGAGATCAGCTCGATGTTCACGCCGACGTCGGACAGCGCCTCGAAGAAGCCTGCCGTGACGCCGGGGTTGGTCTTCATGCCGGCGCCGACCAGGGAGATCTTCGCGATCTGGTCGTCGTAGCGAAGCGACTCGAAGCCGATGCCGGCCCGGTTGCGCTCCAGCGCGTCGATCGCCTTGCGGCCCTCCGCCTTGGGGAGCGTGAAGGTGATGTCGGTGAGACCCGTCGAGGCGGCGGAGACGTTCTGCACCACCATGTCCATGTTGATCTCGGCGTCAGCGATCGCGCGGAAGATCGCGGCGGCCTCGCCCGGCTTGTCGGGCACGCCGACGACCGTGACCTTGGCCTCGGAGACGTCGTGGGCGACTCCGGAGATGATGGCGTGCTCCACCTGCTGGTCCCCTTGCGGCTCGTTGCTGACCCAGGTGCCGCGGAGTCCGGAGAAGGACGAGCGGACGTGGATCGGGATGTTGTAACGGCGTGCGTACTCCACGCAGCGGTGCAGCAGCACCTTGGAGCCGGACGCGGCCAGCTCCAGCATGTCCTCGAAGGAGATCCAGTCGATCTTCCGGGCCTTCTTCACGACCCGGGGGTCGGCGGTGAAGACGCCGTCCACGTCGGTGTAGATCTCACAGACCTCGGCGTCCAGCGCGGCGGCCAGCGCGACAGCGGTGGTGTCGGACCCGCCGCGTCCGAGGGTGGTGATGTTCTTGCCCTCCTGGCTCACGCCCTGGAACCCGGCGACGATGGCGATGTTGCCCTCGTCGATCGAGGTCCGGATGCGGCCCGGCGTGACATCGATGATGCGTGCCTTGTTGTGGACCGAGTCGGTGATGACACCGGCCTGGCTGCCCGTGAACGACTGGGCCTCATGGCCGAGGTTCTTGATCGCCATGGCCAGCAGGGCCATGGAGATCCGCTCTCCGGCGGTCAGCAGCATGTCGAACTCACGCCCGGCAGGCATCGGTGACACCTGCTCGGCAAGATCGATCAACTCGTCCGTCGTGTCGCCCATCGCGGATACCACGACAACCACCTGGTTGCCGTTCTTCTTGGCATCGACGACTCGCTTGGCGACGCGCTTGATGCCCTCGGCATCGGCTACGGAGGAGCCTCCGTACTTCTGCACGACAAGGCCCACGTGCGCTCCTCGCTCAATAATGGTGCGGTCGGCTCAGTCTAACGAGCAGCCCGGATTCGACCCGCCTCTACCAGATGGTGAGATGTCCCGCTCACTTGATGGTCAGGCGTGTCGGTGCGAACTGCTCGTACCGTGTTGCTGCCCGTTCCACGGACGGCCACGCCCTTTTGTGTCTCAGGCCACAGGAGACACAGGGGCACAGACGACGACGCGGAGAGGCGCGGAGGGACACGACACGGACCACAGCGGCCCGGACTCCGCCGGCCACGTCCGGACCACGGTTCGGACCCGCGGGCCCAGCCTGTGGCCCGGAAGCTACAGAACCGGCCGCAAGCCCAGCGGGCCCGCGATCTCCTCGGCCATCACGCGGCCCGCCTCCTCGGCGAGGTCGCCGTCACCGGGGTCCTGGTCCGTGTCCAGGCCGTCGAGCTCCTGGAGGGGCTGGTTGAGCCGGATGTGGGCGACCAGGGACTGGAGCGCGCGCAGGGCCGCCGAGGCGGTGGAACCCCAGTTGGAGAAGTAGGAGAACTGCCACCACCACATGGCTTCCGCCGTGCGGTCCGCCTCGTAGTGGGCCAGCCCGTGGCCCAGGTCCGTGACGAGGTCGGCCAGGTCGTCGGAGATGCGGTGCGGGACCGGGGGCTTGCGGGGCTCGTACGGGTCGAAGACCTCGGAGTAGACGTCGATCGGCTCCAGGAGGGTGGCGAAACGCTCGCGCAGGCCGTCCGCGTCCGGCTCCGGGCCCAGGTCCGGCTCGTAGCGCTCGTCGGGGAGGATGTCCTCGTACGCGCCCAGCCTGCCGCCGGCCAGGAGGAGCTGGGAGACCTGGAGGAGCAGGACGGGGACGGCCTCTTCCGGCTCCTCGGCCTTGGACACCTCGGTGACCGCGACGATGAA